>CAKTXO010000194.1 GCA_934630985.1 uncultured Oscillospiraceae bacterium
CCCGGCTTATTGGCAGCTGCGGTGGATGCCGGTGACGGAGAACTCCACCCACTCGGCAATGTTGGTGCAGTGGTCGCCGATCCGCTCAAAATATTTGGCGATCATCAGAAGATCCAGGGCGTACTCCCCTTCCGTAGGCTCCTTGGCGATCATGGGCAGCAAATCGGACTTGATCTGATTAAAGAAGCTGTCAATCACATCATCGTAAGCCATGACCTGGTGGGCAAGCTCCAGATCCTGACGGACATAAGCATCCACCGCCTGGTTCACCATGTACTTGGCGGCCTTTGCCATTTCCGCAATCTGGGAACTGTGCTCCTCCGGGGCACGCCGCATCTTGGGAATCAGATCCACAATGTCCTCGGCCTGATCGCCGATGCGCTCCATGTCGGTGATCATCTTCATGGCCGCGCTGATCTGCCGCAGATCTCCCGCCACAGGCTGCTGGCGCAGCAGCAGCTTCAGGCAGATGGTCTCAATGGTGCGCTCGCTTTCATCGATGGTGGCTCCCACATGGGCGGTTTCCTCCTCCAAAGCCTGGCTGTAGTCCGTAAGTGCCTTGGATGCCAGATCGATGATTTCTTCGCAGGCCGCGCCCATCTGAATCAGCTCCTGATTCAGATTCCACAGCTGCTCCTGGTATACATCCCGCATAGTATCTCCTCCTTAGCCGAACCGGCCGGTAATATAGTCTTCTGTACGCTTGTCTGTAGGCTTCGAGAACAGCTGCTCGGTGTCGCCGTACTCCACCAGCTCGCCCAGCAGGAAGAAGGCGGTCTGATCGGAGATACGCACGGCCTGCTGCATATTGTGGGTGACGATGACGATGGTGTACTTTTCTTTCAGCTCCATAGCCAGATCCTCAATCCGGGAGGTGGAAATGGGGTCAAGGGCAGAGGTGGGCTCGTCCATCAGCAGCACTGTCGGCTCCACCGCCAGGGCTCTGGCGATGCAGAGCCGCTGCTGCTGACCGCCGGACATGCCCAGGGCGTTCTTTTTCAGCCGATCCTTCACCTCGTCCCAGATGGCCGCTCCCCGAAGGGCTTTCTCCACGATCTCGTCCAGCTGGGCCCGATTGCGGATGCCATGGGTCCGGGGGCCGTAGGCGATGTTGTCGTAAATGCTCATGGGGAAGGGATTGGGCTTCTGGAAGACCATGCCGATCTCCTTGCGCAGGCTGTTGACCTCCGCGTCGAAGATGTTGCGCCCCTTGTAGTTCACTTCACCGGTGATTTTCACGCCGGGAATCAGATCGTTCATCCGGTTCAGGGTTTTCAGGAAGGTGGACTTGCCGCAGCCCGAGGGGCCGATCAGGGCGGTGATGGACTTTTCCGGAATGTCCAGCTGAATGTTGTGCAGAGCCTGGGTCTGACCGTACCAGAGATTCATGTCCCGGACGGTAATAATCGGTTGATTCATAATTCTCTCCTCATTCTTTATACTGCGTTCTTCTTTCGATAATGCTTCGTAACCGCGCTGGCAGCCAGGTTGATGGCAAAGGCCAGCACCATGAGGATGGCGGCAATGCCGAAGGCCACGCCGAACTCGCCCTGCTCCTTGGCGTAGACATACAGGGCAACGGTCAGGGTTGCGCCCGCGCTGTGCAGTCCCTTGGCAAAACCGTTCAGGGCATGGGCAAAACCGGCGGTGAAGAGCAGGGCGGCGGACTCACCCAGAATCCGGCCAACGGACAGGATGCAGCCGGTGATCACCCCGTCCACGCAGCTGGGCAGCACCACCGTGCGCACCACCCGCCATTTTCCGGCGCCCAGGCCGAAGGCTCCCTCCCGATAGGACTGGGGCACGGTCTTCAGACTCTCCTGGGTGTTGCGCAGGATGGTAGGCAGATTCATAATCACCAGGGTCAGAGCCCCTGCCAGCAGGCTGGTGCCCAGGGTGTTGGAGAACATCAGCATACCCACCAGGCCATAGATGATGGAGGGAATGCCGCTGAGAGCCTCGGCGGCGTACTCAATGACGCCTACCAATTTCCGATTGGAGGCATACTCCGTCAGGTAGACCGCCGCGCCCACGCCCAGAGGCAGGACAAGGGCAAGGCTGGCGATGACAATGTAAAGGGTGTTCAGGATATCCGGCAGGATGCCGATCTTTCCGCTTAAATAGCTGGGCTTGGTGCTGACGAACTCCCAGCTCAGGTTGGGAACGCCCTTCAGGAGCACATAGCCCACAATGCAAAGGGTCAGCAGAGCGGTCAGTCCGGTTGCCACCCACATGCCGATGCGGACAAGCCACACATAACCCTGGCGGGAAGGGGGCATTTTCTCGTTTTTCATTCCTTTTTGCCTCCCTTCAGGAAGAAGTTCAGAATCGCGTTGATGAGCATGATGAACAGGAACAGCACCAGGGCGATGGAAAACAGCGCCTGACGCTGAAGGCCGCTGGAATAGGACATTTCCGAAGCCACCGCCGTGGTCAGGAACCGGACGGACTGGAAAAGCCCCGGCATGTTGGCGGCGTTGCCTGCCACCATCATGACCGCCATGGCCTCGCCGATGGCTCGTCCCACGCCCAGCACCACCGCCGCGGCAATGCCGCTTTTGGCGGCGGGAGCGGACACCCGGAACCAGGTCTCCTCCGGCGTGGCACCCAGTGCCAGAGAAGCGTCCTCATATTCCTTGGGTACCGCCTCCAGAGCGGTGACGGACATTTTAATGATGGAAGGCAGGATCATAATGGCCAGGACGATGATGGCGGCAAACAGGCTGGCTCCGTCCGGGATATGGAAGAAGTTCCGGATTCCGGGCACCAGCACCATCATGCCCACCAGGCCGTAGACCACGGAGGGGATGCCTGCCAGCATGGATACCGCCTGACCCATCCATTCCCGGATCGAAGCAGGTGCCATTTTCGCCAGGTACATGGCGGTGAGAAAGCCCACGGGCACGCCCAGGAGAATGGCCCCGGCAGTGCCGTAGACGCTGGTCAGAATAAAGGGGAGAATACCGAATTTGGGTTCTGCCGCCGTGGAGGCCCAGGTGGTTCCGAAGAGGAAGTCCGTAAGGCCGATCTCCCGGATGGCCGGAATGCCGGAGATGACCAGATAGCCGGTAATCAGCAGCACACAGGCCACCGTCACCAGTCCCAGCAGCAGGAAAATACCGTGAACCACTGTTTCCAGCAGATTGTTTTTGACTTTCATAGACTGTTCCTTTCCTATACTTTTTACGGTTTCATTGTAGATTTGAAATGTAAAGTGAGAAATCAGCCGATTGTAAAGTTTGCGTCAAGTTGGCAGAATTGACAGCCGGTGCGTGCACAGCTGATCTATATTCGGTAGGTCTTTGGGTACCGCTCGGTATCGTTCTGTTTTTCTGAGCAGAACCGAAAAACGCACTGGTGCGGGAGCACCCAACGGCTCCCTTGTGTAAAGGGTGGTGCTCCGCGCAGCGAATCAAAATTACCATGACTGCCGGTGGCAGTCATACC
>CAKTXO010000195.1 GCA_934630985.1 uncultured Oscillospiraceae bacterium
AAATGTTTGAAAATTCGGGGGATTGCCACGGCAGTGTGCGCACTGCCTCGCAATGACATGGTTTTTCGACAGTCTGCAAAAAAGCAGGGCACGCCCTGCTTTTTTGATTGCATTTCTTCCCGTTTTTTGATATATTATGTGTGTATGAAAAAGAACCTGCATTTGTATGTCAGCCGTAAAAACGCGCTGATCTGGCTGATGACGCTGTGCATGGCAGCCTCGGCAGTGACCCGCATTGCCTTCTCCGGCTTGAAAGGAACCGGGGACAGCTACTTCGTGTGGAGTCAAATCATTCTGCCAATCGGGGCTACCACGCTGTTCGCGCTCATCGCCCTGCTGAACGGTGAAAACCAATTCTACAAAACCGCCATTCCCGTCTGGATAATGTGCCTCTACGCCGGGCTCTGGATCTCCGACAATGTCAGCGGCAGGATGATGACCTGGCTGTTCTGGGTGGCGCTGATTTTCTTTGCCGTGAGCTACACGGACATCACCGCCGGACACCGGGGGCTAATTTTCCTGCTGCCGATGGTCTGCGTTCCCATGGGGATTCTGCTGTACTTCTACCGCAGAGGAATTCTGTCCGGAGATCTGGAAGCCTACAAGGACTGCGCCGCGGATTTTCTGGCACTGGCCGGTGTCATTCTCACATGTCTTGCCGTCCGGGTCCATCCTGCCGAGGAATATCACCCCACCTGGGGCGATCGACCCGACGGAAGAAGGATCCGCACCCTGCCTGCTATGGCTCAGGTTTCCCCCTACATCATGGTCACCCGGAACACCTCGGACAATCTGTTCTCCGATTCCATCGAGATCAGCCAGATTGACCGCTACATCCGTCAGAAGCGGCGGGAGGGTCTGACCAGCTTCGGCATTACCCATGTGCTGCTGGCAAGCTACGTCCGAACTCTGTGCCGGTTCCCTGGGCTGAACCGGTTCATTTCCGGTCAGAAGGTCTACTCCCGGGGAGACGACATTCAGTACTGCATGACCATTAAAAAGGAAATGCGGGCGGATTCCCCGGACACGGTGATTAAAGTGCACCTGAAGCCCACGGATACCGCCGAGGACGTTTACAACAAGTACCAGGCAGCCGTTGACAGTGTAAAAAACACGTCCTGCCTGGACAGCGACTTCGATGCCACCGCCGGAGCACTGACCCTGATTCCCGGGGTGTTTCTGAAATTCGCGGTATGGCTTCTGAAAACCCTGGATTACTTCGGTATGCTTCCCAGCTTTCTGCTGGAGGTCAGCCCCTTCCACGGAAGCCTGTTCTTCACCTCCATGGGCAGTCTTGGCATTCCGCCCATTTACCACCACCTGTATGACTTCGGCAACCTGCCGGTATTCGGTGCCTTCGGTATGAAGCGGCGAGCCTACGAAATCACCGAGGACGGCAGCGTGGTACAGCGAAAATATGTGGATGTGAAATTTACCCTGGACGAGCGGATCGTGGACGGCTATTACTACGCCGCCTTCTTCAAGCACTACAAGCGGATTCTGGCGCACCCGGAAATTCTCGATCGGCCACCGGAGGAAGTTCTGAAGGACATCGACTGATATGGAACAAGAGATTTTGAACGCACTCCCCTCCGAATACCCATGGCGGGATCGGGTTCACTATCTGCCGGAGGTGGACTCCACCAACGACCGGCTGAAAATTCTGGCCGCCGAGGGTGCCCCCCAGGGCACGGCGGTGATCACCGACCACCAGACCGGAGGCCATGGCCGTCGTGGACGGAGTTTTCTGTCTCCCCCGGGGGTGGGCATCTACCTGAGTATGCTCCTGCGCCCGGAGTGCCCTCCCGCCGATCTCATGCACCTGACCTGCGCCGTGGGCGTCGCCATGTGCGATGCCATCGAAAAAGCCGCCGGGTTCCGCCCGGGCATCAAGTGGACAAACGATCTGGTTTGCGCCCGTCGGAAGCTGGGGGGCATCCTCACAGAGCTTCGGCTGGATAAAAATGGGAATGTGGACTACGCCATCATCGGCATCGGCATCAACTGCTGCCAGCGAGAAGCCGATTTTCCGGAAGAAATCCGCACAGTTGCCGGTTCGCTTTCCATGGTCACCGGCGCTCCCGTTGACCGGGCCCGTCTGGCCGCCGCCGAGCTGGAAGCCCTCCACAGGATGAACACCGATCTTCTGCCTCGCAAGGCTCAGATCATGACCCGGTACCGACGCGACTGCATCACCCTGGGTCAGGAGGTTTCTCTGGTGAGGGGCGAGGAGGTTCGGCATGGCCTTGCCCAGCACATTGACGAGGACGGTGCTCTGGTCGTCCGCTTCCCGGACGGGCACACCGAGGCCGTCAACTCCGGGGAAGTCAGCGTCCGAGGGATGTACGGCTATGTTTAATGTCCCTTCTGCCCGCTAATTTACAAATTATTTGATTTTGTTCCTTGCTTTTTCCCCCTATGCCGGTTATAATATAAGAAGATTACATTATGGAGGTTGTGCCATATGAAAACACTGAATACCATCGTTAAGATTCTGGCTGCCCTGGCTGCCGTAGCCGGTGCCGTCTATGTTGTTGCCACCTACGGTGAGCAGATCACCACTTGGGCGAAAAAGGTTCTGGCTTCCCTGCCCAAGTGCCCCGCCTGCGAGGAAGAGCCGGACACCGCGGCTCCTGAGGAGACCGCCGAAGAGCCTGCCGCCGTGGAGGTTCCTGTGGAAGCTCCCGCTGCTGAGGCTCCTGCCGAGGACAAGCCCGCCGCCGAGGCTCCCGCGCCTCATGAGCCTGTGGCGGAGGAAGCGGATTTCGCCGAATAAGCAACCGAAAAAACCGGAGTGGCATAGCCGCTCCGGTTAGCGTGTCAAAAAAGTCCGAAAGATACGTTGTCATTCCGAGCCAGTCCGCAGACTGGTGTGGGAATCCCCCGGTTGAACGTAAGAACCGATGATTTAGGGACGAAAATGTTTGAAAATCAGGGGGATTGCCACGCCAGTGTGAGCACTGGCTCGCAATGACACGGTTTTTCGACAGCCTCACCGGAGTGGCATAGCCGCTCCGGTTTTTTGCGCTTATTCAAAATTTGTGAGGATTTTCACCAGCATTTTCACGCAAAGTGTCATATCCTCCACCGGAATATACTCAAACCGTCCGTGATAGTTTTCCCCGCCGGTGCACAGGTTCGGGCAAGGCAAACCCAGAAAGCTCAGCCGTGCCCCATCGGTACCGCCCCGGATGGGAACCTCTCTGGGATTCATCCCCACCGCCGCCATGGCTTTTTTCGCCCGCTCCACAATGAACATCACCGGCTCGATCCGGGTGCGCATGTTGTAGTAGCTGTCCCGGATGGTCAGCTGAACCGTACCCTTGCCGTATTTGGCGTTCAGGAAGTCC
>CAKTXO010000196.1 GCA_934630985.1 uncultured Oscillospiraceae bacterium
ATAGCCCTGGGGATAGAAAATTCCCGTGGCCTGAGCCTCTGCCTCGGTATAGTGGGCGCGCTTTTTCTCCTGGCGGGTGCTGTCGTAGAGCACATAGGGCACCGGGTCAGAAGAATGGGTACGGATGCGAATGGGGGTGGGGTGATCCGGCAGCACCAGAATCCGGTAGTCCTCCCCTGCCTGCTCCATGGCATGGCAGATGGGGGCGATGACCCGGCTGTCCAGGTACTCAATGGACTGCACCTTTTCCTTCACCAGACCCTGGTGACCCATTTCGTCCGGGGCCTCCAGGTGGATGTAGGCAAAGTCGCAGCCGTCCTTCAAAAGGGCGTCAATGGCCGCCTGGGCCTTGCCCTCCCAGTTGGTGTCCAGAGAACCGGTGGCCCCGGGCACCTGGTAAACCTGCATTCCGGCTCCCACCGCAATGCCCTTGAGCAGGTCAACGGCGGAAATCATGGCACCCTTCAGGCCGGTTTTCTCGGTAAAGCCGGGAAGGCTGGGCTTGGTGCCCGCACCCCAGTACCAGAGGGAATTGGCCTTCCGCTTGCCCTCCGCCGCCCGCTTCAGATTCACGGGATGGTTGTTGAGAATCTCGTAGCTGCGCTCCATGAAGCCACACAGCACCGGGTCCTCCGGCAGGAAGGGACCGATGACCTGGGTCAGGTGGTCATGGGGCGGCTCCAGCTTTGCCAGATGTCCGTGCTTCCAGACCATGATATGCCGGTAGCTGGTGCCGGTGTAGAACTGGAAGGTATCGTCATTGAAGTTTTGCCGGATGGCCTCCATCAGAGCATCCGCTTCCTCGGTGGAAATTTCCCCGGAGGAATGGTCAAGAATCCGCTTCTCGGCATAGGGCTCTTCCTCCGTCAGGGTCACCACATTGCAGCGGAAAATGATATCGTCCGGCTTCATCTTCACACCCACGCTCAAAGCTTCCAGAGGTGATCGCCCGGTAAAACAGGTTTTCGGGTCGTAACCCATGACGGACAGATTGGCTACCTCACTGCCCGGGTGCATTCCCTGGGGCACATTCTGCACCATGCCCATTTCCCCGCCGGAGGCCAGGGCATCCATGGCAGGGGTCTCGGCGTATTCCAGAGGGGTTTTGCCGCCCAGCGCTGCCAGGGGTTCGTCGGCCATGCCGTCGCCCAGCACTACAATATACTTCATAAACAGGCTCCTATCATTTGTCCGCGCTTTGCAGACGGATACTCCATGATTATAGTATCATTCTTTAATCAATAAAACAATATCTAAACTGTCCGAAAAACCGACACAAATGGTTCGGATTCGTAGTCATTTTCCCAGACAGCAAAAAAATCACAATTTTCCAGCAATGACATTGCCCAGCCAGAAAAGAATCGCGATATGAACGGGGTAAAAGACATAGAACAGGTACTTCATTCCCCTGCCCCGCTGTCCATTGTAGCGGAGCATAAACGGCAGAGCCAGGATTTGCAGCCACTGAACGCTGTCCGTGAAGAGGTAGGAAAGCCACTGGGTCTGCCCCAGGAGATAGCCATTTCGCAGGGTGTAAAGGAAATACACCAGGCAGTAGCCTCCGAAGCCCAGAGCAAGGCGCTTTTTGCTACCCTTGCAGAAGGCCAGCACCAGACCCATGGCAACCGTCCACAGGCCGCCCTCACAGCTATAATAGTTAGGCAGAAACCCCCGGAGAACTAAGAAGAAATTCCGGCGGCTGATGCCTAGCCCCCCATTCAGGGCAGGACACAGCGGGGATGCCAGCAGACCGGTGCACAGCAGTTGCGCAAGCTCGTTGATTGCCAGGAACGCTGCCACTGCCAGAACCTTTTTCTTCGGCTCCTGCCATTTTTCCCAGAGATAGAGGAACAGGCACACCAGGAAAAGTGTGCCGAAGATGTTGTTCTTACACTGACGCAGGGGTTCCGCCACGCTTTGGTTCAGGACGCAGTCCAGAATCCCCATAAACACCGAGCAGTCATATAGGCGCAGGAGGTAGGTTTCCCGGCTGCGGGTATGATGAAAGCCCCAGGCCGTGCAGAAAAAGAACAGGGGGGCGCTGATTCTGCCGAGAATGGTGAGGATCACAGGCATTTCCGGGAGAAATTCGTAGATATGATCGATGAGCATCAGCCCCAGAGCCAGGAGCTTCAAGGCAGTTGAGGACATAGGACACCTCCAAAACTTCGGATAACCGGAAATCCGTTATCCAAGTTTGTAGGGGCGGCCAATGGCCGCCCTTGCGCCGAAAGGCATAAAAGCAAAAAATCAGGGACGATTGCCCGTTTTTTGCAACCGTCCCTGTTATTTTAATTCAGATTCAGCTTTCTGTCAACCAGCCAGTACATGAGGAAGTAGCCGCCCAGGCTCAAAGCCGTCATCAGCAGTGCCGTGCGGCCAAAGAAGCCGGATGCTGCCGCCAGCGCACCGCCGCTGAGCGCAACATTTGCGGACATCAGGAAGGCAGTGGCAATGGAAATCAGCACATGGATGCCATAGAATACGGCAACCGCCGCCAGAATTTTGTGCTTCTTGGCAATCAGGGAGCCGACGGTCACCGCCAGCATCAGCATCACCAGGCTGTTGATGGCGCCGGTAAGGGCGCTCAACATTCCTCTTGCCATAACGCCCCAGGGGATTTCCCCGGCATGGGTCTGCACCAGACTCCAGAACTTTTCCCATAGCTCCGGAAAATGCTCCCGCACCGTCTGATAGAAGCCCTCTACTCCGGCAAAAGCAATCACCATCCACAGGCAGCCGCTGAGGCAGATCACCAGGGTTATCAGAACCATGCCAATGGCGGTATTTACAAGGCTTGCCAGCAAATTCTGATGGGTGTTTACCGGCAGGGTGAAGGTCAGGTAGCCTTCGTCGGTAAACCGGCTCTTGTAAAACCGCCCCATGTATACCACCACAGCTGCCACGCCCACCACCGCCAGCGCAGTCATCGCCGCAATCATGAACAGCACGCTGAGAATCTCCAGCGCATCGCTTCCGCCACCGTCGTGGGAGCTGACGTAAAACAGATAGCACATGGTCAGACCGCCCAGCAGGCTGGCTCCCAGGCTGATCAGGCACAGAATCCCCAACATTTCACGGGTGGATCGCCACTCGTGTTTCAGCAATTTGGCAAACATTTGAATACCTCCCGGAACAGTTCATCCAGCGATTTTCCGGTTTCCTCCCGGACCGTGTCGGCTTCCCCTCTCTGAATCACCTTGCCCTGATACAGGAACAGGAATTCATCCAGCACCCGCTCCACATCGGAAATCAGGTGGGTGGAAATCAGCACCGTTGCGCTGGGGTCGTAGTTGTTGATGATCGTGTTGAGAATGTAGTCCCGGGCCGCCGGGTCTACACCGCCGAT
>CAKTXO010000197.1 GCA_934630985.1 uncultured Oscillospiraceae bacterium
CGAAAAAAGTCAACAAAATTATTCCATAATTTTTTGTGATTCTGCCCTTCTCCCTTGCCGTTTTCTCCTTGTCCGCAACTTGTGCGCACTTGTTCGCAAGCAGATGGCAGCCCCTCCCGCAGACCATAGCCCACCTGCCGGGAATTTCCGGGCTTGCCGCGGAGCCTTCCGGAATTGCCAGACAGACAAGACGCATTTTTTCGTAAAAGTTCATGAATTCTCCTGGAAATGATAGGAAATCCCCTCCGCGCGATACGCGCGGAGGGGAAGTCAGAAACTTACACCTGCTTGCCTTCGATGGCGGCTTCTTCCATCTCCTCAGGCATCCGAGCCTCAGGAGTGATGCCGGGCTGATAATCCCGGTAAGCCATCAGGCCGGAGCCCGCGGGAATCAGCTTACCGATCAGCACGTTCTCCTTCAGGCCGACCAGGTGGTCAACCTTGCCCTTGATGGCGGCATCGGTCAGAACCTTGGTGGTCTCCTGGAAGGAAGCGGCGGACAGGAAGGAATCGGTGGCCAGAGCGGCCTTGGTGATGCCCAACAGCATGGCACTGGCCTCGGCCTTGCGCAGCTCGGTCTCACCGGCGTCAATCCGAGCCTGAATGGCGGCGTTGGCATCCTCGAACTCGAAGGTGTCCACCGCACTGCCGGACAGCAGCTCGGTGTCGCCGGGATCCTCAACGCGCACCTTGCGCATCATCTGACGGATGATAACCTCAATGTGCTTATCGTTGATTTCAACGCCCTGCTGACGGTACACCGCCTGAACGGACTGAACCAGATAATCCTGAACGGCCTCCACGCCGGAGATCCGCAGCACGTCCTGAGGATAGAGCGCGCCGTCGGTGATGGGCTGACCCTTCTCCACGACCTTGCCATGGGCAACCTTCAGGCCCACGGAGTAGGGCACCTGATAGACCTTCACCTCGCCGTCGTCTGCGGTAACGGTAATGTTACGCAGAGCGGTACGGTGGGTATCGTCGATGGACACCACACCGGTGATTTCGGAAATCTGAGCCATCTTCTTGGGCCGGCGAGCCTCGAACAGCTCTTCCACTCGGGGAAGACCCTGGGTGATATCGTCACCGGCAACACCGCCGGAGTGGAAGGTACGCATGGTCAGCTGGGTACCGGGCTCACCGATGGACTGGGCGGCGATGATGCCGACGGCCTCGCCCAGGTCAACCTCCTTGGAGGTGGCCAGGTTCATGCCGTAGCACTTTGCGCAGACACCCACCCGGGCCCGGCAGGCCAGAATGGTGCGGATATAGATTTTGCTGATGCCGTGGGCTTCGAACTTAGCGGCGTCCTCAGGCATCATCATCACGTCCTTGGAGTGCAGCAGCTCACCTGTAGCGGGATCCACCACATCGTGGACGGGATAACGGCCCCGGATCCGGTTGCCGAAGGTATCGATGATGTCGCCGTTCTTGTCGTAGACCGCGCCCACCCAGATACCGTTCTCGGTGCCGCAGTCGTGCTGACGGATGATGACCTCCTGGGACACGTCCACCATTCGACGGGTCAGGTAGCCGGAGTCGGCGGTACGAAGGGCGGTATCGGTCATGCCCTTACGGGCGCCTCTGGAGGAGATAAAGTACTCCAGAACAGACAGACCCTCACGGAAGTTTGCCTTAACGGGAATCTCGATGGTACGGCCGGCGGTATCTGCCATCAGGCCGCGCATACCTGCCAGCTGACGAATCTGAGCCATAGAACCACGGGCGCCGGAGTCTGCCATCATGTAGATGGGGTTGAACTCATCCAGGTTGCCCTGAAGGGCATTGGTGACGTCGGCAGTGGTTTTCTCCCACTGCTGAACCACCAGACGGTAACGCTCGTCGTTGGTGATATAGCCCTGGCGGAAGTAGTTTTCAATCTCCACCACCTTGCCCTCGGCGGCCTTGACCAGTTCGTACTTGATGGCGGGAACCTCCATATCCGCAATGGACACGGAGATAGCGCCCTTGGTGGAGTACTTGTAGCCCAAAGCCTTGATCCGATCCAGCATTTCGGTGGCGATGGTGAAGCCGTGAACCCGGATGCACTTGTCGATGATCTTGCCCAGCTGCTTCTTGCCGACCAGGAAGTCAATTTCCAGATCGAAGGCATGGGCAGGATCGCTGCGGTCTACGAAGCCCAGATCCTGGGGGATCGGCTCGTTGTAAATCAGGCGGCCGACGGTGGCGTTGATCATCTGATAACGCATTTCCCCGTCCACTTCCTTGCCGTAGCGCACCAGGATCGGCGCGTGCAGGCCGATGGCGCCCTCGGCATAGGCGGCGATGGCCTCCTCAGTGGAGGAATAGGCGTGGATGGGACGGAACTTGGCTTCCTTCTTGCCTTCCTTCTTGGCCTGCTTGTTGGCGGCCACGAAGTCATCGGCATCCACTACCACGCCGGCGGTCAGGCCGGTCTCCCCCGCGTCGGTGACGAACACGGTCTCGGAGCCCTTTTCCGCCTTGCCCAGACGGGTGTAGGTCAGATAGTAGGCACCCAGAATCATATCCTGGGTAGGCACGGTAACGGGCTTGCCGTCCTGAGGACGGAGCAGGTTGTTGGCGGAGAGCATCAGCATTCTGGCTTCCGCCTGAGCCTCCGGAGACAGAGGAACGTGAATGGCCATCTGGTCGCCGTCGAAGTCCGCGTTGAAGGCGGTGCAGCACAGGGGGTGCAGCTTCAGAGCCCGACCCTCCACCAGCACCGGCTCGAAGGCCTGAATGCCCAGACGGTGCAGGGTAGGTGCCCGGTTCAGCATAACGGGGCGATCCTTGATGATGTCGTCCAGAGCGTCCCAGACCTCGGTCTTGCCCTTGTCGATCATCTTCTTGGCGGACTTGATGTTGTTGGCCAGGCCGTCGGAAACCAGCTTCTTCATGACGAAGGGCCGGAACAGCTCAATGGCCATTTCCTTGGGCACGCCGCACTGATAGAGCTTCAGCTCAGGGCCGACCACGATAACGGAACGGCCGGAGTAGTCAACACGCTTGCCCAGCAGATTCTGACGGAACCGACCCTGCTTGCCCTTGAGCATGTCAGACAAAGACTTCAGTGCCCGGTTGTTGGCACCGGTGACGGCACGACCCCGGCGGCCGTTGTCGATCAGCGCGTCCACAGCCTCCTGGAGCATCCGCTTTTCGTTGCGGATGATGATGTCGGGAGCGTGGAGCTGAACCAGCCGCTTCAGGCGGTTATTCCGGTTGATGACCCGGCGGTACAGATCGTTCAGGTCGGAGGTTGCGAACCGGCCGCCGTCCAGCTGAATCATAGGACGGATATCGGGAGGAATCACGGGCAGCACGTCCATGATCATCCAGCTGGGCTTGTTGCCGGACTCCCG
>CAKTXO010000198.1 GCA_934630985.1 uncultured Oscillospiraceae bacterium
ACCTTTCTGGGGCTCCCCCTGTGCATAGCCCTCTTTGGGGAGATTGCCGTGCTCTACAACAGTGCGGCGCTGATTGCTTTCAACGTGGTCTTTTTCCTGGTGCAGGCTCCGCTGTTCACCGGGGACAAAATCAGCGTCAAGTCGGTGCTCACCATGCCTACCGTCGCCACCTTCGTTCTGCTGGGAATGCTGATCCTGGATCTGCATTGGCCTGCCCCGGTGCAGACGGTTATGAGCAACGTAGGCTCCATGGTGACACCCATGTCCCTGATCGTCATTGGCGTTATGCTGTCGGAAAGCGATTTTCTGTCCATTTTCCGGGAGAAAGCTGAGTATCTGGTGGTGATTGTCCGGAATTTTCTGATTCCCCTTATTAGCCTGGGGATTCTCCATTTTGTGCCTATGGCTACCCCGGTCAGGCTCTGCGTGCTGGTGTTCCTGTCCTGCCCCTGCGCCACCATGACCAGCATCTACGCCATCCAGACGGACACCCGTCCGGAGCTGTGTGCCCGGTCGGTGCTGCTGTCCACCGTGGCTTTCGCCGTCAGCCTGCCCTTCGTCATCGCCGTGGGACAACTGTTCCTGTAAAAAAGAGGGGTTGTCTCGTTAAGTGTCCCTATGGGTCAAAATAGCCAAAATATACAATGTCATTGCGAACCAGTGACCGATGTCACTGGTGTGGCAATCCCCCGGATAGGCGTAAAATCCAAGATTTCCTAAGGTAGATGTTTGAAAATCGGGGTGATTGCCACGGCAGTGTGCGCACTGCCTCGCAATGACATGGTTTTTCGTCAGTCTGAAGCCTCCGGAGATTTCCGGAGGCTTCTCGCTTGCCAATCAGAACAGGTATTGCACCAGCAGCATATAGCACACCGTGCCCCCGGCAATGGACAGAAGAATCTGCCGCTTCCACAGGTGCAGTCCCACCACCAGGGCAATGGCGAGAAATTCCGGCAGACCGTGGCTTCCGGTAAGCAGGTTTACATTTTTCAGACAGTACACTACCAGAAGACCAAACACGGCGGGAGCCAGCACCTTGCCCAGATAGGTGACCACCTTTGGGGTGGGTTTTCCGGCGGGGAACAGCAGGAAGGGCAGGAACCGGGTGAGCACGGTGCCCAGAACCACAATGGCAATGGTGAGGATTCTTTGGGTGAGGGTCATACGGCGGCACCTTCTTTCTCCAGTGTGTTTCGCAGAAGCAGCAGTACGGCGAGAATCGCTCCCATGGCCGGAAGCATGAAGCCGTCCGGGCCGAAGAGAATCAGGCTCAGCGCAGCCAGCCCCAGACCCAGCAGGGTACAGGTGTGGTTCTTCTCTTTGAGCCACTGCTCCAGAAGAATGACCACGAACATGGCGGTCATTACAAAATCCAGGCCTTCGGTGTTGAAGGAAATCAGGGAGCCGAAGAGCCCGCCCAGGGTGGCACCGGTGACCCAATACAGCTGATCCAGTGCCGTGACCCAGAAGAAAAACCAGCCCTTGTCAATTTCCGGCGGAATTTTGGCAGAGCAGGTGACAGAGAAAGTCTCGTCGCTCAGCCCGAAAATCAGGTAGGGCTTTTTCCGGCCGGTGTCCTGATATCTGTCCAGCAAAGCGATGCCGTAAAACAGGTGCCGGGCATTGACCATCAGAGTCATGACGAAGGCCTGGATGGGATTGAATGCCCCCAGCAGCAGACTGGTGGTGACGAACTGCATGGAGCCGGCGTAAACCGTCAGGCTGATGAGCAGAGGATACCAGAAGGAAAAACCGGAAACCTTCATGAGAACCCCGTAGGACATGCCCAGAAACAGGTAGCCGGTTAGAATGGGAATGGTGTGGGGAAAGGCGGCTCGAAGGGCAGCCAGGGGTTTGCTTTTCTGCGCCACTGGGAAAAACCTCCAAAAATGAGATACCTCATTATAGCAAGCTGCACAGAAAAAAGCAATATTCCATCTTAAGAAAGACTTAATTTGTCTTTTTTCGGAAACCGGTGTATAATGACCTATAATCCATAGAAAGGGGAAACCTATGAGAATTCTTGGAAGGCTGATAGAATTTATCCTGATCCTGGCGTTGCTGCTGGGACTGCTCTTTGTGGGAAAGCGGTATGGAAACCGGATTCTTGCGCTGATTGCGCCGGAGGAGACCACCGCCGCTTCCGAGACGACCCAACCGACTGCCGAAACCCCGCCCGCACCGACGGCGGCGCCTGAAACGTCCAATCCGGAAACCCAGCCTGTTCTGGAACTGCCTATTCTGGACGTGATTGACGAGGAGGTCATGCCGGGAACGGCAGGTTCCTCTCTGCGGGCGGTGCAGGCGGCGGTGCAGCTGCTGGATTGGGGCGTGCACACCGGCCTGGACACGGAGGAAATCCGCCAGGCTACCGTAGATTGGCTGGCAGACAAGGGTAACGATGAACAGACGACCTTTGCTCAGAAGCTGGAGCTGGTGGACGATGCCTGCAATCGGCTGCGGGAAGAAAATGCCCGGGAGCTTCTGGATGAGGCCGGGTGTCAGGATACGGAAATTTTCTGGGGCAGCGACCCGGTGGAGCCCATTGAGGCAGTCATGGACGCGGCAGGCCTGAGACAATGAGAAAAGGAGCGCGGTGCTTGTCACTGCGCTCCTTTTTGAATTTTGGGAACTGCTTTCACAGCGGTATGTAATCCCTTAGGGGCTTTTCCAGCAGCCGGATGATTTCCAGCTCATCCAGAGCGTCAAAAAGGGCATTGTGGGTCTCCCGATAGTTTCCGTTTCCGGAAAGCAGCCGAAGCATAGGCTCCACGCCGTAGTTCCGTTTCATCCGCCCGGTGGAAAAGCAGTCTGCCCAGTCGGGAATTTTCGGGTTGTTCTGGCGGTAAATGGCGATGCGCATAATGTCGAACCAGGAAAAATGCCCCAGCTCCGGCAGATGATTTTTGTCGAATCCCGCGTTGTAGGCGAACAGAGAGGTAACTGCTTTTTTTGCCAGCCAGTCCCCAAAATCTGCCATGGCCTCCGCCCGGAAGGCGTAAATCGGTCTGACCGGGGTGTCCAGCAACAGGACGTTTTCGTACATTCCGCCCGCCGCCGCTTCCTCCGGGAAAATATAGTACCGGGCAGCTGCGGGACGCAGGGTGTCCTCGTCGCCAATCACCGCGCCGATGGACATGACCTGGTCAAACCAGTTGGTTTCTGTGTCGATAACCCCGAAATAACCCATGGTTTTCTCCTGAATTTTTATGGAAACTCTGAATAAATCGTCTGCGGCTGGGTAGCGGATCTTTTGCCCCCAGTCTGCGGTTTGAAAAATGGGAAATATAGCGCAGCCGTTGCCAGCGCAAGCTGGCTTACGGATGCGGCATACCCCTTGC
>CAKTXO010000199.1 GCA_934630985.1 uncultured Oscillospiraceae bacterium
GCAGCCTTGACCAGCTCGGCGGTATCCTGAGCGATCATCAGCTCTTCGTTGGTGGGAACCACCCAGACCTGAACCTTGGAGTCGGGAGTGGAGATGACCATCTCCTTGCCACGGGTCTTGTTCAGCTCGGGATCCAGCTTCACGCCCATGAAGCCCAGGTAGTCGCAGACCATGGCCCGGACATCGCAGTCGTTCTCACCCACACCGGCGGTGAAGGTCAGCACGTCAATGCCATTCAGCGCGGCAGCGTAAGCACCCACATACTTGGCAACCTCGTAAGCGAACTTGTCCAGAGCCAGGACGCAGTCCTCATTGCCCTTAGCGGCGCCGTCACCCAGGTCACGGAAGTCGGAGGACACGCCGGACAGAGCCAGCATACCGGACTTCTTGTTCAGCATGGTCAGGCAGTCGTCCACGCTCATGTTGTACTTATTGCAGATGAACTGCACCACGCAGGCGTCGATGTCGCCGGAACGGGTGCCCATGGGAACACCGGCCAGAGGGCTCAGACCCATGGAGGTATCCATGCACTTGCCGTCCTGGATGGCGGACAGAGAAGAACCGTTGCCCAGATGGCAGTTGACCATCTTGAAGTTCTTCTTGCCGACGAGCTCCGCGGTACGCTTGGCCACATACTTGTGGGAGGTGCCGTGGAAGCCGTAGCGGCGGATGTCGTCATTCTCATAGTACTCCTTGGGAATGGCGTACCGGTAAGCCTTGGGGGGCATGGTCATGTGGAAGGCGGTGTCGAACACGGCGACCTGGGGAGTCTTGGGCATGACCGCCTGGCAGGCACGGATGCCCATCAGGTTGGCGGGGTTGTGCAGGGGGCCCAGGGGGATGCACTTCTCGATGGCCTTGATGACCTGGTCATCAATGATGCAGGAGTCGGAGAACTCCATACCGCCATGGAGCACACGGTGGCCCACGGCATCGATCTCGTCCACGGACTTGATGACACCGTACTCAGGGTCAACCAGAATGTCCAGAACCGCGGCGATGGCCTCGGAGTGGGTGGGCATGGGGATGTCCTTGGTGACCTTCTTGTCGCCGGTCTTGTGGGTCAGACGGCCGTCGATGTAAATACGCTCGCACAGACCCTTTGCGGACACCACACCGGTATCGGGATCCATCAGCTGATACTTCAGGCTGGAGGAACCGGCATTGATAATCAGAATGTTCATGGGAATCTGCCTCCTAAATTTTTTGTTTCCTTGTTGGGGACTTTATGATATGATAGCCATAGCTATCAGTATTATATTGCATTTTTCCGAATTTCTCAAGCCCTAAACGGAAAATTTTCGCGAAGGAGGAAAAATTTCCATGAATGTGGGAATTATCTGTGAATATAACCCCTTTCACCTGGGACATCGGAAGCAAATTGTCCGCATTCGGGAGGATTTTGGCGCGGATACCGGTGTGGTGTGCGCCATGAGCGGCAATTTCGTCCAGCGGGGACACCCGGCAATTTTCGATAAAACGCGCCGGGCGGAGGCCGCCGTCCGCTGCGGGGCTGACCTGGTGGTGGAGCTGCCCGTGCCTGCTGCTCTTTCCTCGGCGGAGGGCTTTGCCGCCGGCGGCGTGTCCATTCTCTCCCGGCTGTGTGACGGCCTGTGCTTTGGAGCAGAAACCCCGGACTCCGAAGAACTGCTTACCGCCGCCCAGTCACTTCTGAGCGAGGACTTCCCTCCCCTGCTCCGGGAGCAGCTGGCAACCGGCAAGTCCTTCCCCGCCGCCCGTCAGGGTGCGCTGGAAACCATGGGTCTGTCCGGTTCCCTGCTGGAACGTCCCAACAACATTCTGGCGGTGGAATATTGCAAGGCCATCCTCACTCAGCACTCTCCCATACGCCCTCTGCCTATCCGGCGGGAGGGCAGCTACCACGCCCAGACCCCGGATTGTGAGAACCCCTCTGCCTCTTCCCTACGCTTTTGTCTGGAACAAGGGACGGACATTGCCCCCTATCTTCCCCAGGAAGCCGCCCGGTGCTTTGGAAACGCGCCCAAGCACACCCTGCTGTCCGGTGAGCGTGCGGTGCTCTATCGGCTTCGAACCATGACGGAAGCGGAATTTGAAGCTCTGCCCTTCGGAAGTGAGGGACTTTGGCGAAAGCTCATGCACGCCGCCAGACAGGAGGCCAGCCTGGAGGCCGTGGCCGCCGCCGTAAAGTCCAAACGCTACACCCGCACCCGGATTGACCGGATGATCCTGTGCGCCTTTCTCGGCATTTCTCAGGCGCAGATGGCGGCGGAAATTCCTTACGTCCGAATTTTAGCCTTTAATGACCGGGGTCGGGAAATCCTGAAAAGCGTCAAAAAGGAGGGCTTTTTCCGCAACGCCGGACAGCCCATAGACCATCCTTTCCAAGACCTGGAACGCCGGTGGGAAAACCTCTATCCCCTATTTCAGACGGATGCCCCAGGGGCTCCCGGAGGAAACGGGAAGGAGCGGGTATCCTACCTGCCAAAATTCACAAATCCGTGATAGACTTTTTGTGCTTTTGCTGATAGAATGAAAGCAATATGACTATTGGAGGCTCTGCCATGAAAAACCTTCGCAGAAAGTTTGAGCTTTACTGCTACCAAAACAGAAACAAAGGCATTCCCAACCTGATGCTTTACATCGTCCTGGGCACCGCCGTGGTGTACGTCATGAGCCGGATGTACGGAAACGCCTTTT
This sequence comes from uncultured Oscillospiraceae bacterium, assembly GCA_934630985.1. Classification (GTDB taxonomy): domain Bacteria; phylum Bacillota; class Clostridia; order Oscillospirales; family Oscillospiraceae; genus Faecousia. The sequence continues at coordinate 2,680 of CAKTXO010000199.1, forward strand.
TGTACTACCTGCTCTGCTTCGACCGGGGCGCCATTTTACAGGGTCAGGTCTGGCGGCTCATCACCTATCCTCTGACCTACAGCGCAGGCAATCTGCTGCTGACTGCCGTGTCCCTGTTCTGCTACTACTCCCTGGGGCGAGCCATGGAAAACATCTGGGGCACCCTCCGGTTTAATCTCTATTACCTGTCCGGTGTGGTGATGATGGACGTCTACTGTCTGCTCTTCGGCGGTCAGGCAGACGTGGTCTATCTGAATCTGAGCCTGTTCCTGGCCTACGCCACCCTGTTCCCGGATGCCCATTTCCTGCTGTTCTTCATTATTCCTGTGAAGGCCTGGATTTTCGCTCTCGTTGATCTGGTATTCGTGGTCATCGGCCTGGTATCCTATCCCTTCCCCTACAATCTGTTCTCGGTGGTCTCTCTTGCAAACTACTTCCTGTTCTTTGGGAAGGACGTGCTGAACGTTGTCCCTATGAGCTGGCGTGCCAACGCTTCCCGGCTGTTCCGGAAAAAGCCCCAGACCGTCAGAAAGGCAAAGATCATCCAGTTCGATGCCGGCTCCTACGAAGCCAGCCACGCCGCCCCCAAGGCTCCCTACACCCACAAGTGCACGGTCTGCGGCCGGACGGATGTGTCGAACCCGGAGCTGGAATTCCG
>CAKTXO010000200.1 GCA_934630985.1 uncultured Oscillospiraceae bacterium
ATTCTCAACCGCCGGCAGAAGAACAACCCCTGTCTCATCGGCGAGCCCGGCGTGGGCAAAACCGCCATTGCCGAGGGCCTGGCTCAGCGCATCGCCGCGGGCAACGTTCCCTACAAGCTCCGGGACAAGGAGGTTTTCCTCCTGGATCTGACGGCGCTTGTGGCGGGAACCCAGTTCCGGGGTCAGTTTGAGAGCCGGATGAAGAGCCTGATCGGCGAAATCAAGGAGTGCGGCAACATCATCCTGGTCATTGACGAGGTGCACAACCTGGTAGGAGCCGGTGATGCCGAAGGCTCCATGAACGCCGCCAATATCCTCAAACCCGCCCTGTCCCGGGGAGAAATTCAGGTCATCGGCGCCACTACCTTTGCCGAGTACCGGAAATATATCGAGAAGGACGCCGCTCTGGAACGGCGATTCCAGCCGGTGACGGTGGCGGAGCCTACCATCGAGGAGGCCAGCCAGATCATGCAGGGCATCGCCAAGGCCTATGCCCAGTTCCACGGGGTGGAGATTTCTCCGGAGATTGCCCACCAGTGCGTGGTGCTCTCCGAGCGCTACATCACCGATCGGTTCCTGCCGGATAAGGCCATTGACCTGCTGGACGAGGCCTGCTCGGACGTAAACCTCCAGTGTAAGGACATTTCCCGGCTGGCCGAGCTGAAAAAGGAGCGGGACGACTACGAGCTGGAGCTTCGGATGCTCAACGAGGACGCGGAGAACCAGAATTTCGAGCGTCTGGCTCTGCTTCGCAGCAAGCTGATGCAGCTGGCGCCCCAGATCGAGGAGCTGGAGGCCAAGCCCAAGCCCGCCGTGACCATGGAAAATCTGGCTCGGATCATTGAGCTGTGGACGAAAATTCCCGCCTCCAAGATCAAGGCTCAGGAGTATCAGCAGCTGAAGGGTCTGTCTGACCGGCTGAAGACCCACATCGTCGGCCAGGATCAGGCGGTGGAAGCGGTGGCGCGGGCCATCCGCCGGAACCGGGTGGGTATCAGCCCCAAAAAGAAGCCTGTGTCCTTCATTTTCGTCGGCCCCACCGGCGTGGGCAAGACGGAGCTGGTCAAGCAGCTGGCAAGCGACATGTTCGACAGCGTGGATGCTCTCATCCGCCTGGACATGTCCGAGTATATGGAAAAGCACACGGTTTCCAAGCTCATCGGTTCGCCTCCCGGCTATGTGGGCTATGACGAGGCCGGTCAGCTGACGGAGAAGATTCGCCGCCGCCCCTACAGCGTGGTGCTCTTCGATGAGATCGAGAAAGCCCACCCGGACGTGCTGAACGTGCTTTTGCAGGTTCTGGACGACGGACGGATCACCGATGCCCAGGGTCGGGTGGTAAACTTTGAGAATACCATCATCGTTATGACCTCCAATGCCGGCTCTGAGGGCAGGGTAGGGGGTCTGGGCTTCGGCAGAACCGAGGGCGACAAGGTTCAGGAGACCACCGTGAAGGCTTTGCGGGAGTTCCTGCGTCCGGAGTTTTTGAATCGGGTGGACGAGATCATCACCTTCAACCGCCTGACGGAAGAAAACTTCCTGGGCATTGCGGACATCATGCTCAGGGAGCTTCGGGACAGCCTGGCTGCCCGTGGCCTGACCCTGACCTGGGAGGAAGAAGGAAAGGCACTTCTCGTGAAGAAGGCCTATTCCGCCCTCTACGGTGCCCGGAACCTGCGCCGAACCATCCAGCGGGAGCTGGAGGATCCCATCAGCCAGGCCATCATCGACAGCTTTGAGCACCCCATCTCCGCCATCCACATTCTCACCGATGGCGACAATTTCAAGCTGGACGTAAAGTAAAAGAATGCCCTCCGCGCAATCCGCGCGGAGGGCATTTTCGTATAGCAAAAGGCCCGGAAGGATACGTTGTCATTGCGAACCAGTGCTCACACTGGTGTGGCAATCCCCCGGTCATTCCGAGAACCTGAATATAGCGCACTCTGGTGTGGCCCCCTCCGGGGATTCCCTTCGGTCACAATCCGTTCTCCAAAAACTTTTACAATATAAAAGTTGAAATTATGCCGCCATTGTGAACCCAAAACATCGCGTATCATTTCGCACCGCTACGCCCGCAAGGCCATGACTGAGGGATCAGAACGTTCCTCTTTCCAGGCACTCTTTGATTACTTGAAGTATTTGATATTAGTGCTTATAAAGTCAATAAACCTATCTTTGTTCTCTTGTGACAGCCCATTAACTTCCATAAGGCTTTTTATATACTGATACTCTGTATTATATCTGTAATTGCCTTTAAGGACATCAATACTTACACCTAACGCACAAGCGATGCTATCCATAGTTGGAAAACTTGGCATACTTTCTCCTCGCTCTATCTTCCCTAAAAAGTTCTCCGTTATACCAACCATTTCAGCCAATCTATCTATCGTCAACAATTGCCTTTTGCGCTCTGTTCTAATGTTTTCGCCTATAATCTTCATATCAAGCATTTCATACCATCCCCTTTATGTTTATTTTATAGGGAATAGTACTAATTTATAAGTTCCTAATAATCCTTTTAACATTGATAATTAGGAACTAATATGCTACTATTAGAAACAGGAAAAACAAACAGAGAGGATGTTACCCAATGAAAAAATTACTAGCACTACTTAACAAACAACCAAAGACGGCTCAAACAGAAGAAAACCATGTTGAAGATGGAAACAATCCAGCAGAAACCGAAAACACTGCCGAAATTGTGGGTATGCCCCAAAAGAAATTATCAAAAAAGAAATTAGGCGTTATAGGAGCTATTGCTGTAATAGTTGCTATCGTTATTGTAGTTCTGTTAATCCCATCCAAGTTTGATAGAGTTAAGAGCCAATGTGTTCATATTGCTGGTTCTGTTTCTTCTGGTAAGAACTACTTTAAGCTTGAAACGATACCAGATACTTGGGATAATATGGATCCAACTATTAGAGCACTCATGTTGCCCAGCCATCAAGAGGACGTTTTGGAAGCCGTCCAATACGCAAATAAAGAATTAGGCTTTTCTGGTTCCGTATATTCAGATATGTTGAACACAACTGCTTTGATGGGACGCCAAGTTGAAGAAAATAATAAATATAAGGTTTCTTGGACATATCATCCTAATGATGGTTTGACAGTTACATATACAAAGAAATAATCAATCAGAATGGGGGCTATTGCAGCCCCCATTCTTTGATTCTCCTATAGGAAAAAAGCGCAAAAAAAACCTCAAACTCTTAGAAAATCTAAGAGTTTGAGGTTTGGCGGAGAAGGAGGGATTTGAACCCTCGATACCCTTTTGGGGTATACACGATTTCCAATCGTGCGCGCTCGGCC
>CAKTXO010000201.1 GCA_934630985.1 uncultured Oscillospiraceae bacterium
GCGTACATGTCCGGCGACGGAATCTCCGTGGCCGTGTCCTCTCCGGAGGGAGGCCTTCAGCAGGCGGATGTGGCTGTGATTGCGGACATCGTCATGAGCCAGTCGGATTACGCTCTGGGGGATATCCGAGTGGTGGAAGTGCAGTAAACATCGCCCCGCAGGCATTTGCCTGCGGGGCTCCAACGTGTTAAAGAATCCATATATGACTGAGAGCTTTCGATAAAACCACCAATAGCGACCCCAAATATTCCGACCGGCTTTCGGCGGTGCGGCCGGGGGATTCTTAAGGGGGCGGCTTTTCGGCAGCGCCCCTTAAGCCGGATTCTTCTCAATGTTCTTGCCGGGACAAGAACATTGCCCCCGGAGGGACCAGAGCCGAAATATTCTGTGAGCCTTGGAATGCAAGGATAGACTTTCTATTCACGGGCCGATGAGGGCATCGGCCCCTACAAGGGCTGAATTGGTTCTCGGAAATACCGGGGGTTGCCATACTAACCTACTTGGTCGTGGGGATAATCCAAGATTTCCTTGGCAATATAAATGGGACGCTCCTTGCCCTGCTCGAAGATCCGGCCTACATATTCGCCGATGATGCCGATGCAGAACAGCTGGATGCTGGAAAACAGCAGCAGCAGCACAATGATGGTGGCGTAGCCCGGCACGGCAATGCCCTTGGTCAGCTTTTCTAAAATTACGCAGACAAGATACACAATCGCCGCAATGCCCGTGACCGAGCCGCACAGGGTAGCAAGACGCAGGGGGGCGGTGGAGAAGCCGATGATACCTTCGATGGCGTAATTCACCAGCTTCCAGAAGCTCCACTTGGTGGTGCCGGAGGCGCGCTCACAGGCGGTGTAGGGGATAAAGCGGGTCTCGTAGCCCACCCAGGCAAACAGACCCTTGGAGAACCGGTGGTATTCCGGCAGAGCCAAAAGGCTATCCCGGACACTCCGACGGAAGGTGCGGAAATCGCTGGCGTCCGGCTGAAGCCGAACCTTGGAGAGCCGGTTAATGAGACTATAGAAGCTCTTTTTGAAGAAGGAGAGCACCTTGCCCTCGCCTCGCCGATCCTGGAACGCCGCCACCACGTCCACCTGGGGCTCGCCCTCCAGAATTTGCACCATCTGACGCACCAGCTCCGGCCGCTGCTGCAAATCCGCATCGATGAGGGAAATGTAGTCCCCTCTGGCGTGCTCCAATCCGGCGTAAATGCCCGCCTCCTTGCCGAAATTCCGGGAGAAGGAAATGACCTGCACCGGGCAGGTGTTCGCTGCGTGGAGTTTTTTCAGGTTGTGCAGGGTGGCGTCCCGGCTGCCGTCGTCAATATACACAATTTCGTAGTCATAGCCGCAGCCGTCAAAGGCCGTTATCACCGCCTGCTGGAAGGCGGCCACGTTTTCCGCTTCGTTGTAGCAGGGGACGATCAGGGAAAGCTTCATACTGTTCACGCTCATTTCAAAGGAATCCCTGCCATTATAAGAACTGCGCTCCCATTCGTCAAGAGAATTCCAACATTTTATTGACATTGACCGAAAAATGTGTTACCCTAAAAGCCAAACGTGAAGAAGGGGAGGTTCCGCTTCCCAAGGCTTTTTCAGAGAGTGCCCGGTCGGTGGGAGGGCATGAGGCCGCAAGCGGATGGTCGCCCCGGAGTGGATTTTCTGAAAAAGAGTAGGAAAATACGGGAAAGCCCGTTACAGCTTTTGAGCGCCCGGAAGGGAATTCAGGTGGTACCGCGGAAAGCTTTTCGCCCTGAGTCGATTGACTCAGGGCGTTTCTATTTTACAAAGGAGCGAAAACAAAATGAGAGAGTTACCGAAGATCTACGAGCCGCAGCAGACCGAAGAGCGAATCTATCGGATGTGGCAGGATGGGGGCTACTTCCACGCCGAGGCCGACGAGAGCAAAAAGCCCTTCACCATCGTCATGCCGCCACCCAACGTCACCGGCCAGCTGCACATGGGTCATGCCATGGACGCGACCTTGCAGGATACCCTGATCCGGTTCAAGCGGATGCAGGGCTACAACGCCCTGTGGGTGCCCGGCGTTGACCACGCAGGCATCGCTACCCAGATCAAGGTGGAGGAAGAGCTGCGCAAGGAGGGGCTGACCCGGTACGACCTGGGTCGGGAGAAGTTCCTGGAGCGGGTCTGGGACTGGAAGAATAAGTTTGGCAATCGGATCGTGGAGCAGCAGAAGAAGCTGGGCGCCTCCTGCGATTGGGATCGGGCAAGATTTACCATGGACGAGGGCTGCTCCAAGGCCGTCCGGGAGGTCTTCGTGTCCCTGTATGAGAAGGGTCTAATTTACAAGGGCAGCCGGATCATCAACTGGTGCCCCCACTGCGTCACCGCCCTTTCTGATGCGGAGGTGGAGTATGTGGACAAGCCCGGTCATCTGTGGCACATCCGCTATCCGCTGGCCGACGGCACCGGCGAGGTGATCGTAGCCACTACCCGGCCTGAGACCATGCTGGGCGACTCTGGTGTGTGCGTGAACCCCAATGACGAGCGGTACAAGGACATTGTGGGCAAGAAGGTCATCCTGCCCCTGGTGAATAAGGAAATCCCCGTAGTGGCCGACGACTATGCCGAGATGGAATTCGGCACCGGCTGCGTGAAAATGACCCCCGCCCACGACCCCAACGACTTTGAGGTTGGCCTGCGGCACAACCTGGAGGTCATCCGGGTGCTGGACGACAAGGGCGTTGTCAACGAGTTCGGCGGCAAGTACCAGGGCCTGGATCGCTACGAGGCTCGGAAACAGATCGTGGCCGATCTGGATGCCCAGGGGTATCTGGTAAAGGTGGAGGACTACTCCCACAACGTGGGCACCTGCTACCGCTGCCATCAGGACGTGGAGCCCATCATCTCCGCCCAGTGGTTTGTGAAGATGAAGCCTCTGGCGGAAGAGGCCATTCGGGTTGTCAAGGACGGGGAGACCAAGTTCGTCCCCGACCGGTTCAGCAAGACCTATATGAACTGGATGGAAAACGTCCGGGACTGGTGTATTTCCCGGCAGCTCTGGTGGGGGCATCAGATTCCCGCCTGGACCTGCGCCGACTGCGGCCACATCACCGTGTCCCGGCAGGATGCCTGCAAGTGCGAAAAGTGCGGCAGCACCCATATCACCCGGGAAGAGGATGTGCTGGACACCTGGTTCTCCTCCGCCTTGTGGCCCTTCGAGACCCTGGGCTGGCCGGAAAAAACCAAGGACTACAACTACTTCTATCCCACGGACGTGCTGGTCACGGGCTATGACATCATCTTCTTCTGGGTAGCCAGAATGATCTT
>CAKTXO010000202.1 GCA_934630985.1 uncultured Oscillospiraceae bacterium
CCCAAAAGTCTCCGGGAGAGCCTGGAAATGCTGAGCCTGTGCTTTCAGCAGGGAGTGGACGCGGTGGTGAGCACCTCCCATTTTTACGCCGACCGGGAGGATCCCAGAGCCTTTCTCCTGCGCAGAAACCGGCGGCTTCAAGCCCTTCAGGAGGCCATGCTTTGCAGCACTGAGGTGTATCCCCGGATTATCCCCGGAGCGGAGGTGCTGTACTTTCCGGGCATCAGTCAGGCGCGGGAGGTGGCGGAGCTGTCCATTGCCGGGCGAGCCATTCTGATTGAGCCGCCGATGGCTCCCTGGTCGGATGATATGCTGGATGAAATCGTCTGCCTGGGGGAGAATTTTGGCAGAAGGCCTGTGATCGCCCATGTGGACAGGTATATGAGAATGCTGGAGGATGACCGGCTCATCGACCGGGTGCTGGAGCGGGGACTGCTGGTGCAGGTCAACGGCAGCTATTTTCTGGACGAAAAGCGGCAGAAGGCCGCCATCCGCAATCTGAAAAAAGGAAAAATCCATCTGCTTGGCTCAGACTGCCACAATCTGTTCGACCGGGCACCCAATCTGGGGGCGGTGCGCCGGGTGATTCGCGGGGCGGGAGCCGAGGCGGAATTCCGCAGGCTCCAGGAAAACGCGCTGGAGCTTCTGGAATTGGAAGGAGAATTGGTATGAAAAAAGGAATTCTGTTGCTGCTGTGTGGGGCTTTGTTGGGGGCGCTGCTGCTGGGGGCGCTGTTTGTCCATGGGAAGACCCAGGAAGCACCCATTGAAAACGCGGGCACGGCCCAAAATGCCGTCGTGAAGACAAAGACCCTGACCTATCAGGGGCAGGAGTACCCTCTGAAGGCACACTTGCAGACTGTGCTGCTCATCGGCACGGACACTCTGGAAAAATATGAGGAGCAGACCGAGGGGGTCAAGCGGTTCTATAACCACAACCAGGCGGATTTTCTCATGCTGCTGGCCATTGACCAGGACGCGAACGCGGCGCAGCTGATTCAGCTGAACCGGGACACCATGACCGAGGTGCCCTGGCTGGATGTGCTGGGAGACTACGGCGGCACCGAGGTCAAGCAGCTGTGCCTGGCCTTCAACTACGGCGACGGCGGCAGAAAAAGCTGCAAAAATACCGCGGACGCGGTGTCGAGCCTCCTTTTTGACCTGCCCATTGACAATTATATCCAGATTCCCATGACCGCGGTGGGGCCTCTGAACGATTTGGTGGGGGGCGTACCCGTGACCATTGAGGAAGACCTGACGGCGGTTGACCCGGCCTTCCAGGCGGGGCAGACCATCCGGCTCACCGGCAGCCAGGCGGAAAAGTTCGTCCGTGCCCGGATGGTGCTGGAAAACGATACGAATCTGGCGCGGATGAAGCGTCAGCGAGCCTATATGGACAGCTTCCAGGCCTGCGCCCGGGCGGCCATCAACACGGATTCGGAATTTACCATGAAGCTGCTGGAAAAACTCGGCGATTTTTTGCAGTCCGATATGACCGCGCAGCAGCTGTCTGACCTGGTGACCCGGCTGGACAAGGGCACGGTTTCGCCCATCCGCTATGCCGAAGGCGAACTGCTTCTGGGGGAAAAGTACTATGAGTTCTATCCCGATGAGGCCTCCCTTTGGAGCGTTGTCAAAGCTGCCTGCTGTGAATAAAAATGTGCGCCGCATCGTCATGCGGCGCACGTTTTTTGAAAAATATGTCATTGCGAACCAGTCCGCAGACTGGTGTGGCAATCCGTTCCCTTGCTTTCCCCTGGGAGGGTGGTGCCCCGCGCAGCGAATCAAAATCTCACAATTGCCTGTGGCAATTGCACAATAATATAATAGGTGCCGGTTGGGCGGATGAGGTCGCTTCCGGCCTTCACCTATTGGGAAGGTGACTTAAAAAGGGAAAAACGCTCAGTCACTTCGTGACAGCTTCCCCAAAGCGGGAGCTGAGGAGAAACGGATTGCCACACCAGTGTTGCGACACTGGTTCGCAATGACATTTTCTATTTCGGTGCGCCGTTGGTGGGGCACCCTGTTACACTCAAACCACCTGGAAAATGTAAAATTTCAGGTAATCCGTCTCCGGCACGTTCCACAAAATGGGGTGATCCGGAGCCTGCTGCCGAGCCTCAATCTGCCGCAGCTCCACCCCCGCGTCCAGCGCCGCCGAGCGGAGCATCTTCACGAACAGCTCCGAGGGCATGAAGTGACTGCAGGAGGCGGTGGCAAAATACCCGCCCCGGGGCAGCAGCTTCAGCGCCCGGAGGTTGATCTCCTTGTATCCCCGCTGGGCGCTGTCCACGGTTTTCCGGGACTTGGTGAAGGCGGGGGGATCCAGAATGATGAAGTCATAAGGAGCCTTGCCCTGGGCGGCCAGCTCCGGGAGCAGATCGAAAACATCGGCGGTGATAAAATCCATCCGGTCTTCCAGTCCGTTCCGTCGGGCGTTCTGCCGAGCCATTTCGATGGCGGAGGCGCTGACATCCACGGCGGTGACCTGCGCCGCCCCGCCCATTGCGGCATTCAGGGCGAAGGAGCCGGTGTGGGTGAAGCAGTCCAGCACCCGCTTTCCCCTGGCAAGCCGGGCAACTGCCAGCCGGTTGTACTTCTGATCCAGGAAAAAACCGGTTTTCTGGCCATTTTCCACGTCCACGGCATAGTAGACCCCATTTTCACAAATTTCCGTCACCGGGCTTTCCGGGGGCGTTTCTCCGGGAAGGACATACCAGCCCTTGTTCTGCGCCATGCCCTCCAGCTCCCGGATGGCAACGTCGTTGCGCTCAAAAATCCCCCGGATTTCCTGACCGTCCTGCCGGAGAAGCTCCACCAGCAGGGGAAAAACCGTGTCCTTCACCCGCTCCATACCAATGGAAAGGGTCTGAGTGACGAGCAGATCGGAAAACCGGTCTACCGTCAGTCCGGGAAAGCCGTCGGCCTCGCCGAAGATGATCCGGCAGCAGGAAATGTCACCGCCCATGACGGTTTTCCGGTAGTCCCAGGCGTATTGGAGCCGCCGCTGCCAGAAGGCGGCGTCAAACCGGTCGTTGGCGTTCCGGGACAGAAGACGGAGCCGGATCTTGCTGTGCTTGCTGAAAAATCCCGTGCCTAAATACTTGCCCTTTTCGCTGACCGCATCCATAAGACCGCCGTTTTCGCAGTCGCCCTCCTGGCGGATGACCTCTCCCTCGTAAATCCAGGGGTGTCCCTGCTCCACCCACCGGGTACCCTTGGCGGTGATGATGAGCCGGGGAAAATTCCGCTGTGCTTTCATAGTTTTG
>CAKTXO010000203.1 GCA_934630985.1 uncultured Oscillospiraceae bacterium
ATGGCTACCTCCCTGGCTGTCCTGTCCGTCCATTTGCAGGCCCAGATCAAGGAAGAAAAAGAAGTGAAAAAGTAAAAAAGTAAAAAAGTCAGCCATTGCAACCGCAATGGCTGACTTTTTGCGATTTTCTCAGAACTCCACCGGGGGCACATAGTCTGCCTGGGGCTGAGCGCCCTTTTTCAGGTTCTCGTAGAACACGGCGGTGGCGGCGTTCCGGTAGGGATTCAGAAACAGAAGGCCGATGCCCAGGGTCAGGCCGCTGAGAAGATCCCAGCCGATAAAGGTGAGCTGAAGCAGAAACAAGTCCATCTTGTGGCCGTCCATCATGGCTTTGGAGGCGTCAATGGCAGCGGACGCGGTCATTTCCGGATGCTCGGCCAGGATGAAGGGAGTCATGGCGTAGCTGTAGCTCTTCACGACCCCGGGGATCACCAGCAGCAGCGACCACAGGATGACGTACAGCGTCCGCAGGAAGCTCTGGGCAAAGCCGGTGCCGAACCGGTCGAACTGACTGAACAGCACGTCAAAGGTCAAAGGCTCTCCCCGGTACTGCCGGAGAAGGAACTCCGCGTGACCCAGCGCGACGGTACCGCCCACCAGGAAGGTCAGAAGCCCCCAGATGCCAACACCGGAGAGTACAGGCACGAGGATCGTCCGCAGAAGCGCGGGCAGCTCGCCCGTACCGTTTGAGGCGTAATTAAAGATGTAGCGGAAAGTGTCACCGCCGGTAATGTCCACGGCCATGCCGCCCAGCAGAGCGGCGACCAGTGTGACACCGACGGAAATTCCCCAATTGCCCCTTAGATTTTCCCGGGCGGCTTTTCGCATATCAGACTCAGTCATAACAGTTCCTCCTTGTTCTATCTGTATTCAGAAAGAGGTTATTTTAGAAGGTGGCGACATCGGGGTCGGCGGGCTGAGCGCCGGCAGTGACCTCAACGGCGGTGAGCACAGGGCCTACGTCACCTTTGTACAGGGGATGCTTTTCCGCATTAACCTTGGCGGTGACCATGACCCAGTCCCGGCTTTTCAGCTGGGCGGCTCCGTCATACCGGCAGGGAATGCCGCAGAACTGGATGTCCTCCACGCAGCAGGTCATGACGAACCGACCCGGGGCGAACATACCGTTCTTGTCCCGGCGGAGCATGGCTACCTGACCCTTGAACCGGACGGTTTTGCCGTCGTATTTCTGAGGCTCTTCGGTGACATCCCGATACCACAGGGCGAAGTCCTCGTCCTTGATCTCCACAATGGGGGCGTTGATGTCAAAGGGCAGGGGATCCTGAATCTGGTCGAATTCCGTGGTGCCGTCGGTGTAGTCGTAGAGAATGTCGATTTTCCGGGAGGCGGCCCGAGCCAGCTTGTGGAAGGGCATCACATCCTGACCCTTTTCCAGCCGGTTGAAGACCACCATCTGAGCGCCTACCAGCTTGTCCATGACCAGATTGCGCATGTTGGCGTTGAAGGCCATGATGGTGGTGGAGTCGGCGAACATGATCTCCTGGGCAATGGCCCAGTTCTCCGGGAAGCGCATGTAGAGGTCTCCCACCTGCTGCATTCCGTTCAGCTCCGCCACCACCCGCTCGGCCTTGTACTTCTTCTGCAAGGCCAGAAGTTCCTTGGTGGTGACGGTCTGCTGATCCAGAACCTCAATATAGACGTTCTGGGAGGGGTAGGTGGAAAGATCGTATTCCTCCTCGCCCTCTTCAAACAGCAGCAGAAGAGTTTTCTCTCCGGCGTTGAACCGGGGATCTTCCAGCGTTTCCTGGATAAATTTTGTCTTTCCGGAATCCAGGAAGCCGGTAAAGGCGTAAACAGGAATCTGCTGCATACTTACACCCCGAACAGCTGGGCAATGGCCTGCTCATCCAGCTTGGAGCCGATGACGCACAGCTTGCCGGTGATATCCGCACTGCCCAGACGGACGTTGGTCTCTTCGGGCACATAGTCAAAGTAGATCCAGCTGCCGTCGGCGGCGGGCAGAATGCCCTTGGCCCGGAGGATCATGCCGTACTTGCCGGAATCCAGGGCGTGGAGCGCCTTCTCCACAGTCTCCTTGTCAAATTTCCGGGCAGTCTCCACGCCCCAGGAGGTGAATACCTCGTCGGCGTCGTGGTCATGGTGGTGGTGATGATGCTCATGGTCATGATCGTGGCAGCCGCAGGTGCAGTTTTCGTCATGCTCGTGATGATGGTGCTCGTGCGCTTCCTCCTCGTCATGGTCGTGGTCGTGATGATGGTGATGTTCGTGCTCGTCTTCATCCTCATCATCGTGGTGATGATGGTGGCCGCAGCAGCAGTTGTCCTCATCGTCGTCATCGTGGTGATGATGGTGGCCGCAGCAGCCGTCCTCATCCTCGTCATGGTCGTGATGGTGATGATGCTCGTGCTCGTGCACCAGCTGGGCAAGCTCATTGGCCAGGGTGGACTGACCCTCCATGGCGGCGGTGAGCTGCTCGCCGGTGAGCTCCGCCCAGGGGGTGGTGACGATGACGGCCTTGTCATTGTGCTCCCGAAGCATGGCAACGGCGGCGTCCAGCTTGGCCTGGGGAATGGAATCCGTCCGGGACAGGACAATGGTGGAGGCGGTTTCCACCTGGTTGTTGTAGAACTCGCCGAAGTTCTTCATATAGACCTTGACCTTGCCCGCGTCCACCACGGCCACGGTGTAGCCCAGGGTCACCTCGTCGTTCATGACCTTCTTCACCGCGCCGATGACATCGGACAGCTTGCCCACGCCGGAGGGCTCAATGAGGATCCGGTCGGGGTGGTACTGCTCGATAACATTCGTCAGCGCCTTGCCGAAGTCGCCCACCAGGGAGCAGCAGATGCAGCCGGAGTTCATCTCGGTGATCTGAATGCCCGCATCCTGCAAAAAGCCGCCGTCAATGCCGATTTCGCCGAATTCGTTCTCGATCAGCACGATTTTCTGACCCTTGTAGGCCTCGGAAATCAGCTTCTTGATCAGGGTAGTCTTGCCGGCTCCCAGGAAGCCGGAGTAAATGTCAATTTTCGTCATAATAATCTCACCTTTCCAAATGCTCAGGCGACGCCGCGCAAGGCGGCACTGCCCTTATTTTCAACATAATATTATAGCGCGTTTTCCGGGAAAATGTTTGAAATTGGTGTTAACTTTTCCCGGACGGCGTGAAATTCTCCTCGATGGGGTACTCATCCTTGTCGGCAAAGTGCCACCATTCCCGCTTGTAGCCCACAAAGCCGTGCTTTTCCATGAGGATTTCCAGCAGCTGGGCGTGCTGGGC
>CAKTXO010000204.1 GCA_934630985.1 uncultured Oscillospiraceae bacterium
CGACGGAAATCTGGCAAATCCATTCATGGAAAGTGACGAATGTCTCTGTTATAATAAACCTGGTTATCCGAAAAGGAACTTATCGTCAGGATAAGGATAAGGAGGTAAAACACACTATGCTGGACGCATCCTATTACCGCAAAACGGACGAGATTATTTCCCGTTATGTGCGGGATGCCAGATCCCTGATTCCCATTATGCAGGACATCCAGGCGGAGTACCGCTATCTGCCCCCGGAGCTACTGAGCTATGTGGCCAAGGAAATCGGAATCACCGAAGCCAAGGCCTACTCCGTGGCCACCTTCTATGAAAACTTCTCTTTTGAGGCAAAGGGCAAGTATGTCATTAAGGTCTGCGACGGCACCGCCTGCCATGTCCGTCATTCTACCCCCGTGCTGGAGGCTCTGTGGAAGGAGCTGGGGCTGAGCAAGAAGAAACATACCACCGATGATATGATGTTTACGGTTGAGACGGTGTCCTGCCTGGGTGCCTGCGGTCTGGCGCCGACCATGATGGTCAACGACCAGGTGCACCCCTCCATGACACCGGAAAAGGCATTGGCACTCATCGAGGAATTGAGGGGGAAAGGCTAATGATTAAGACGGTTGAGGAACTGACTCAGGCTCAGAGCGTGGCCTGCGAGGATATCAAGCACTATGACTGCCGGATTCTGGTCTGCTCCGGCACCGGCTGTATTGCCACCGGCTCCCATAGAATTCACGAGCTTTTCTGCGAGCTGGTGGATCAGACCGAGGGCGTGGAGCTGGTATTCTCCCCCTGCGGCGGTCAGCATGAGGGTGAGGCGGTAGGCGTAAAGAAAACCGGCTGCCAGGGCTTCTGCGAGCTGGGCCCCCTGGTGCGGATTCAGAAAAACGGCAGAGTCATTCAGTATGTCAAGGTTCAGCCTGACGACTGCAAGGAGATTCTGGAAAAGAGCGTCATCGGCGACGAGGTCATTGAGCGGCTGCTCTACAAGAAGGACGAGGTGACCTACGTCCAGCCCGAGGAAATTCCCTTTATTGCCAAGCAGACCCGGATTGTTCTGGAAAACTGCGGCAAGTTCGATGCCGAGTCCCTGGACGAGTATCTGGCCGCCGGCGGCTTCTCCGCCCTGAAGAAGGCCATGTTCGAGATGACCCGGGAGGGCGTGGTGGACGAGGTAGATAAGTCCGGCCTTCGGGGTCGGGGCGGCGGCGGCTTTCCCACCGGTCGGAAGTGGAAGCAGGTAGCCCGTCAGAAGGAAGCCGAGCGGTATGTGGTCTGCAACGGCGACGAGGGCGACCCCGGCGCCTTTATGGACGGCTCCGTCATGGAGGGCGATCCCTTCAAGCTCATCGAGGGCATGATGATCGCGGGCTACGCCGTCCGGGCGGAGAACGGCTACATCTATGTCCGGGCCGAGTATCCCATGTCCGTTGCCCGGCTGAAAAACGCCATTGCCCAGCTGGAAGAGCGGGGTCTTCTGGGCGACAACATCCTGGGCACCGACTTTAATTTCCATATGCACATCAACCGGGGCGCCGGCGCGTTCGTCTGCGGCGAGGGCTCTGCCCTGACCGCCTCCATTGAGGGCAATCGGGGTATGCCCAGAACCAAGCCCCCCAGAACCGTAGAAAAGGGTCTGTGGGAAAAGCCTACGGTGCTCAACAACGTGGAAACCTACGCAAACGTGCCCAAGATCATCTTGCAGGGCGCGGATTGGTTTAAGTCCATCGGTACCCCCGGAAGCCCCGGCTGCAAGACCTTCTCCCTCACCGGCGCTATTGAGAACACAGGCCTTATCGAGGTACCCATGGGCTCTACCCTGCGGGAAATCATCTTCGACATCGGCGGCGGCCTGAAAAACGGCGCGGAATTCAAAGCCGTGCAGATCGGCGGCCCCTCCGGCGGCTGTCTGACGGAGGCGCACCTGGATGTGCCGCTGGACTTCGATTCCGTGAAGAAATACAACGCCATCATCGGCTCCGGCGGCATGGTGGTCATGGGTCAGGACACCTGTATGGTGGAGGTAGCCCGGTTCTTCATGAGCTTTACCCAGCGGGAATCCTGCGGCAAGTGCACCCCCTGCCGGGAGGGTACCAAGCGGATGCTGGAGATTCTGGAGCGGATCGTAAACGGCCAGGGTCAGCTGGAAGACCTGGACACCCTGGAGGAGCTGGCGAAAATGATTCAGACCATGGCGCTGTGCGGCCTGGGCAAGTCTGCCCCTCTGCCGGTGCTGTCCACCCTGGCTACCTTCCGGGACGAGTACATCGAGCACATTGTGGACAAGCGGTGCCGAGCCAAGCAGTGTACGGCCCTGCGGCGCTATGTCATCAATCCCGCCTTCTGCAAGGGCTGCTCCAAGTGCGCCCGGAACTGCCCCGTCAACGCCATCTCCGGCGTTGTCAAGAAGCCCTACACCATCGATCCCAATAAGTGCATCAAGTGCGGCGCCTGTAAGGACAACTGCGCCTTCGATGCCATTTATGTGGAAGCATAAGGAGGGGAAATCATGGGAACGATTACGATTAACGGTAAAAAATACGAGTTTACCAATGAAAAAAATGTCCTGACCATCATCCGCAACGCGGGCATTGAGGTCCCCACCCTGTGCTATCAGCCGGAGCTTTCCATTTTCGGCGCCTGCCGTCTGTGCACGGTGGAGGACGACCGGGGTCGGTGCTTTGCCTCCTGCTCCGAGGAGCCTCGGGACGGCATGGTCATTTTCACCCACACCGAGCGCCTGCGCAAGCACCGGAAGCTGATTGTGGAGCTGCTGCTGGCGGCGCACTGCCGGGACTGCACCACCTGCGACAAGCACGGCAAGTGCAAGCTTCAGAAGCTGGCCTATCAGCTGGGCATCAACCAGGTTCGCTTCGAGAACCACCGGGAAGTCATGCCTGTGGACTTTTCCTCCCCCGCCATCGTCCGGGATCCCAACAAGTGCATCCTGTGCGGCAACTGCGTCCGAGCCTGCACCGAGCTTCAGGGCATCGGCGTGCTGGGCTTCGCCCACCGGGGCACCGACGCGGTGGTGACCCCCGCCTTCGACCGGCGGATGGCCGCTACCAACTGCGTCGGCTGCGGCCAGTGCCGGGTGGTGTGCCCCACCGGCGCACTGACCATCCACCACAATATGACCGAGGTCTGGCAGGCCTTGGGCGACAAGGACACCCGGGTGGTTGCCCAGATCGCTCCCGCTGTCCGGGTGGCGCTGGGCGAGGCCTTCGGTCTGCCCAAGGGAGAAAACGCCATGGGCAAGAT
>CAKTXO010000205.1 GCA_934630985.1 uncultured Oscillospiraceae bacterium
GCCAAGGGCGTAGGCGACAACGCCATCCGGAATTTCGACGCCTGGCAGCGCATCCGGGTGAACATGGACACCATCCATGAGGGCGGCGATCCGGACACCTCCCTGGAGCTGTTCGGAAAGCACTTCCGCTACCCCTTCTTCGCCGGCCCTGTGGGGGCAGTGACCATGCACTACTCCGATAAGTACGACGATCTTGCCTACAACAACGTGCTGGTCAAGGCCTGCGCGGAAAACGGCATCGCCGCCTTCACCGGCGACGGTCTGAACGCCGACGTGATGAAGTCCGCATGCAGCGCCATCGCCGCCTGTCAGGGCATGGGCGTGCCCACGGTGAAGCCCTGGAACCAGGAGACCGTAAGCGCCAAGATGGAGCTGGTACACGCCTCCCACTGCTTCGCCGTGGCCATGGACGTGGACGGCGCGGGTCTGCCCTTCCTGAAGGGTATGAATCCCCCTGCCGGCAGCAAAACCGTGGAGCAGCTGGCGGAGATCGCCAAGATGGCGGGCAAGCCCTTCATCGTCAAGGGCATCATGACCGTCAAGGGTGCTCTGAAGGCCAAGCAGGCTGGTGCCGCCGCCATCGTGGTCAGCAACCACGGCGGCCGGGTTCTCGACCAGTGCCCCGCCACCGCCGAGGTGCTTCCGGCCATTGTGGAGGCTCTGAAGGGCAGCGGCGTGAAGATTCTGGTGGACGGCGGTCTGCGCAGCGGCGTGGACGTGTTCAAGGCTCTGGCCATGGGCGCGGACGCGGTGATCATCGCCCGTCCCTTCGTTTCCGCGGTTTACGGCGGCGGCGAGGAAGGCGTGAAGCTCTACATCGACAAGATCGGCGGAGAGCTGTCCGACGCCATGACCATGTGCGGCGCGAAGAGCCTGAAGGACATCACCCCGGATATGGTTTTCGTCCGGTAAGCAATAGAATATCCGTCGGCTCCCCTTGGAAATCCAAGGGGAGCTTGTTTTCTTTTCCGCTGAGTCAAACAAAAATCGCACGTCATTGCGAGCCAGTGCTCACACTGGCGTGGCAATCCCCCGGTCGTTCCGGGACTACCGGCGAAGCGCAAAGGCTCCCCTTGCTGACCAAGGGTGGTGCTCCCGCACCAGTGCGTTCTTCGGTGGCATCCGAAAGAACAGGGGGATTACCACACCAGTCTGCGGACTGGTTCGCAATGACATGCGTTATACGATAGCTTACGAAAAATATAATTCGACCACATCCGCCCTTACAAGTATAGGCTTAGAGGCCATTTTGTCACAATGCAGGAATTCCTGCGCAGAACGCACAATATGAATATTTCATGAATTAAATTTTTGGTAATTGTAAACGAATCTTCTCGGTCATAGACAATTGTGCTTCACAAACGGACAAGTCGGGTGTATAATGAGCCCGTTATCTCGCCATCCCACCCGGAAGGCACTGGAAAACGAAAGGAACGCCTATGGATCTCACCCCCGAGCAGCAGCTGAACCGGCTGCTGGATGCCTATTCTCATGCCTATGATGTGGAGCGTGACGTAACCGTGGAGGACACTGTCTATCCCGCCATGGCTACCTACTTTCTGCGCGATGAGAATTATCTGATTTCCAAAAAGCACGTTCTTTCGGCTCTGGAGCAGTACGAATATGTGTACTTCCTCCAGACCGAGCACCTGAGCGCGGAGGATCTGCAAAAGCACATCGACCGCACCAAGGCGGCAGGGCTTTCCCTGGTTCGCCCCCATAAGGAGCACATGTTTTCCAACGTTGGCCTGGTGGTGCTGGCGGGTTCTATTTCGCCGGAGGCGAAAAAACTGCTGAAGCGCACCCGCTTCCGCAAGTACTATATGCTGGGACTCCAGGGCTGGACGGAGTATCAGCTGGCAGCTATGGAAACATCCACGAAAAGCTTCTACTCCAATCCAGCGGGTGTGGGAGCCAGAAAGAATCTGGAGCGGAATTTCCGTCCCCGGAAAAAGTGAAAGAAAGGGAGTTATCAATTCTATGAACGGTCTCGTACTTCTTCTGATCGGAATCGCCGTTCTCCTGTGCGGCTACATCTTCTACGGCCGCTACCTGTGCAAGAAGTGGGGCGTCGGTGAAACCAACGAGCCTACCCCCGCGCACACCATGGAGGATGGCATCGACTACGTTCCCGCCAAGGCCCCTGTGCTGATGGGACACCACTTCTCCTCCATCGCCGGTGCCGGCCCCATTACCGGCCCCATCTCCGCCGCCATGTTCGGCTGGCTGCCCTGTATACTGTGGATCCTGGTGGGCGGCATCTTCTTCGGCGGCGTTCATGACTTCGGTGCCCTGTTCGCTTCCGTCCGTCACAAGGGCAAGTCCATCGGCGAGATCATCTCCGCCAACATGAGCCTGCGGGCAAAGCGTCTGTTCATCATCTTCTCCTACCTGACCCTGATCCTGGTGGTGGCCGCCTTCGCTTCCATCGTGGCCGGCACCTTCGCCGCCAAGTATGTGGACGGTCAGGTGGATCTGGCCGCCTCCGCTACCCCCGCTTCCGTGGCCATGGTTTCCCTGCTCTTCATCGTCATCGCCATTGCCTTCGGCTTCATGGTCTACCGCCGGAATGCCCCCATGGGTGTTTCCACCATCGCCGGTGTCATCGCCATCTGCCTGTGCATGGCCATCGGCATGAACTGGCATCCCATCTACCTGTCCAACACCGCCTGGATGTGGATCGTTGGCCTGTACATCGCCATTGCTTCCGTCACTCCCGTCTGGATTCTGCTCCAGCCCCGTGACTACCTGTCCTCCTTCCTGCTGTACGCCATGCTGGCCATTGCCGCCATCGGCGTTGTGATCGCGCACCCCAACATGGTGGATTCCACCGGCGCCGGCCTGGTCGCCATCGGCGACGGCATGAACGCCGCCGGCATCAAGCAGCCCATCTTCCCGGTGCTGTTCACCACCATTGCCTGCGGCGCCATTTCCGGCTTCCATTCCCTGGTTTCCTCCGGCACCACCTCCAAGCAGCTGGATAAGGAGACCGACGCCAAGCCCATTGCCTACGGCGGTATGCTGCTGGAGTGCGTGCTGGCTGTCATCACCCTGGTCGCCATCGCTTACGCCCGTCAGACCGGCCACACCGCCGGTGCTACCGACATCTTTGCCGGTGGTGTGGCGGGCATGGCTTCTCAGATCGCCGGCGGCAACCAGAGCCTGTTCAACATCCTCTACACCCTGCTGGTTCTGACCTACTCCGCCTTCTGCCTGACCTCTCTGGACACCGCCACCCGTCTGGC
>CAKTXO010000206.1 GCA_934630985.1 uncultured Oscillospiraceae bacterium
CTTCGGGCTTATGCTCCTGGACAAGTGGAAGGCGAAGAAAAATCGCTGGCGCATCCGGGAATCCACCCTGATGCTGGTGGCCGCCCTGGGCGGCAGCGTGGGAAGCCTTCTCGGCATGTACACTGTCCGACATAAGACGAAGCATCTGAAATTCACCCTGGGTATCCCGCTGATTCTGGTCGCCCAGTGCCTTCTGGCCGTGCTCCTGCTGGCCTACGGTGGAAAATAAAAATCTCAAAATAACGCATGTCATTGCGAACCAGTGCGCACACTGGTGTGGCAATCCCCCGGTACTCCGAGAATTACCATTGGAGCGCAAAGGCTCCCCTTGCTGATCAAGGGGAGCCTTTGGGTGCTCCCGCACCAGTGCGTTTTTAATAATTCTCGGACACTTGATGGGGATTGCCACACCAGTCTGCGATATATTACGGTATGATTGCCACTGGCAATCATCACTATTTTAATTCGCTGCGCGGAGCACCACTGGTTCGCAATGACATGCGTAACACGGTGGCTGCCAGAATCATTTGAAAAAGTGCATAAAAAAGCGGGCGGCCAATGGCCGCCCCTACTTACTTTTACGATCGATTTTCGCTTATCAAAGGCCTAAAATGGCCTCGGCGGTGAGAATTCCGTCGATGGCGGCGGACATGATGCCCCCGGCGTAGCCCGCGCCCTCGCCGGTGGGGTACAGCCCCCGCAAAGCGGACTGGCGGCTGTCATCCCGGACAATCCGCACGGGAGAAGAGCTTCTGGTCTCCGGGGCGGTGAGCACCGCGTCCGGGGCGGCAAAGCCGGTAAGCTTCCGGTCGAGCCTGGGCAGTGCCTGCTCCATGGCATCGGTCAGCTTCTCCGGAAGCACCTCGTGGAGATCACACCAGGTAACCCCCGGCCGATAGGTAGGCTCCACGCTTCCCGACCCCTGGCTTTCCCGGTGAGCCAGAAAATCTCCCACCTGCTGAGCAGGGGCCCGGTAGCTTCCGCTGACCCGGTAGGCTCTTTCCTCGATTTCCCGCTGCCAGCGCATCCCCCCCAAGGCACCCGCATAGGGAAAATCCGCCGGGTTCACCGTCACGAGCAGCGCCGCGTTGGCGTTCTCTCCCTCCCGGTCGGCGTTGCTCATGCCGTTGGTGACAATCCGCCCTTCCTCGCTGGCCGCCGCCACCACATGGCCTCCGGGGCACATGCAGAAGGTGTACACCGTGGCGTTCTCCAGGTGCTCCACCAGCTTGTAATCCGCCGGGGGCAAAGCCGGATTCTCCATGCCGTATTGCGCCCGGTTGATGACGGCCTGCTTCTGCTCAATCCGGGCTCCCATGGCAAAGGGCTTTGGCTCCATGGGAATTCCCGTCTTTTCCAGCATCTCGAAGGTATCCCGGGCACTGTGGCCGATGGCCAGCACCGCCGCCCGGCAGGGGATCACTTCCCCGGAATCGGTCTGTACGCCGGTGAGCTGGCCGTTTTCGGTTTCCAGGCCTGTGACCTGGGTGGAAAAGCGTACCTCGCCCCCCAGCTCCACAATCCGTTTTCGCAGATTTTGCACCACGGTCAGCAGCACGTCCGTGCCCACATGGGGCTTGGCGTCATAGAGAATGTCCTCCCGGGCTCCGGCCTTCACCATCTGCTCCAGCACCCAACCGATTCTGGGGTTGTTGACCCCGGTGTTCAGCTTGCCGTCGGAGAAGGTGCCCGCGCCCCCCTCGCCGAACTGGACATTGCTGCGCGTATCCAGGCTTCCTCCCGCAAAGAAGGCCTCCACCTTGGCATGGCGGCTCTGGGCATCCTCTCCCCGTTCCAAAATCAGGGGCTTCCAGCCCGCTTGAGCCAGAATCAGGGCGGCGAACATCCCCGCCGGGCCGAAGCCGATGACCACCGGCCGGAATTCCGGGGCGGGAACTGCCTTCGGCGGCCGATAATGGGAAGTCGGGGCAATGGCGGCCTTCTTGCAGCCGCTCATCCGGAGAATTTTATTCTCATTGCCCTCCACCGCCACGTCCACGGTGTAGATAATTTTCACATCCGGCTTCTTCCGGGCATCCACGCTCCGGCGGACGATGGTGAGCTTCCGGATTTTGGAATTGGATACCCGGAGCAGCCGAGCCGCCTCAAATTGCAGCTGGTGGGCATTGTGCTCCGGGGGCATGGGAATGTCCCGCAGTCGAATCATAAGCTTCCTCCCGCGCAAAGCCCGGCAAGCCGGCCGGAGCTCCACGCCCATTGCAGATTATAGCCGCCGCAGTCGCCGTCGATGTCCAGCACCTCGCCGCAGGCGTACAGGCCGGGAACCAGCCGGCTTTCCATGGTTTTGCCCTCAAATTCCGAGGTTAAGATGCCCCCGGCGGTGACCTGGGCACTGTCCATGCCCATAGGCTCCGTCAGGCTTACCTCCAAACGCTTCACCGTCTGAGCCGCCTGGGAAAACTCCCGGTCGGAAAGGCTGTTCACGGGAGCGTTGGCAGTCAGACCCGCAGTCTGCGTCAGCACCCGACCCAGCCGGTTATGGAGAATGCCCGTCAGCAGCTCGGATACCGGAAGGGCGGTATTTCTTCGTTTTTTCAGCTCGGAAATCAGGGCTTCTTCGTCCATTTCCGGCAGAAAATCCAACCGGCACAGCCAATCTCCACCGCCCTGACACACGTCCCGGGAAATCTCGAAAATCACCGGGCCGGACAGACCGTACTCCGTAAACTGAAGCTGGCCTTCGCTTTCGGCGGTGACTTTTCCGTTGTGGACGATGGCCGCCCGGCAGTTGGCGCGGACGCCCTTCAGTGCCGCCGCACCCTTCCAATCGGATTTCAGCTGCACCAGGGTAGGCCGCAGCCGGGTGCAGCTGTGACCCAGGGATCGCAGCAGCTTGTAGCCGGACATGGAGCCGCCCAGCTTGGTTCCCGCCAGACCTCCGCAGGCAACGATCAGCCGGTCGCATTCCACCGTCTCTTCCCGGCTTTCCACCCGGAAGCCATCGGCGGTTTTTTTCACTTTTTCCACTTCAAATCCCAGTTTTACCCCAATATTCGGCTTTTCCATGGCAAAGCGCAGCACATCCACCACGGAATTGGCCTGATCGGAATAGGGGTACACCCGCCCGGAATCCTCCGCCACGGTCAGAAGTCCCAGGGAGCGGAACCATTCCAGAGTCTTCTCCGGCGGGAACGCGTCAATTGCGTACCGGGCAAATTCCGAGGCGTTTCCGTGATAGCCTCCCTCCCCGGCGGAAAGGTTCGTCAGATTGCACCGGCC
>CAKTXO010000207.1 GCA_934630985.1 uncultured Oscillospiraceae bacterium
TACCAAGACCAAGGCCGGCAGCCTGACCAAGGAATAATCACAATTCGCGTCAAAGGCAGGCAGAATTGCCTGCCTTTCAAACTGTCAGGAAAGGACAAGACCCTTTCCTGACAGCAAGTTTGCCGCCTGCGGGCGGCAAACTCTGCGAGGCTTTTTTGACACGCGAAGGGACAGATCTCGCGTATCTGTTTTCGTTCCCTAGGAGGTATCCAATGGACAACACGCCCATTATCGCATTCCGGGATTTCGGCTTTCAGTACACCGCCCAGGCCGAACCCACCCTGTACCACATTGACCTGGCGGTACATAAGGGCGAGAAGATTCTGATTGCCGGCCCTTCCGGCTGCGGAAAATCCACCCTGGCTCACTGCATCAACGGCCTGATCCCCAATTCCTATCCGGGCAAGGCCACGGGCAATCTGACCATCGGCGGCAAGGATGCCTTTTCTCAGGGCTTATTTGCGCTGTCGAAAACCGTAGGCACGGTTTTGCAGGATTCCGACGGCCAGTTCATCGGCCTGACCGTAGCGGAGGACATCGCCTTCGCCCTGGAAAACGACTGCGTTCCCACCCTGGAAATGCACGAAACCGTCCGGAAAATTGCCCGCCTTGTGAAGGTGGAGCAGGTTCTGGGTCATGCCCCCCACGAAATTTCCGGCGGTCAGAAGCAGCGGGTAGCCTTAGGCGGCGTGATGGTGGGAGACGTGGACGTGCTGCTCTTTGACGAGCCTCTTGCCAACCTGGATCCGGCTACCGGCAAACAGGCCATTTCCCTGATCGATGAGATTCAGAAGCACACGGGCTGCGCGGTGATCATCATCGAGCATCGGGTGGAGGATGTGCTCTACCGGCCGGTGGACAGAATCGTTCTCATGGAGGATGGGCATATCCGCTTTGACGGCAGTCCGGATGCGCTTCTGAGCACCGATCTTTTGCCTCAGGGCGGTATCCGGGAGCCTCTTTACGTCACGGCGCTGAAGTATGCCGGCGTAACCCTTACGGCAGACATGCGCCCTTCCTATCTTCCTGAGCTTGTGCTCAGTGACAGCCAGAAGGCGCAGGTACGCCATTGGTTCGCCTCCCAGCCTCCGGCTCCGGCTCAACCGGAAAAGCCGGTACAGCTTCAGGTGAAAAACCTGGACTTTACCTATTCCGGCGGCCATCACGCCCTCAGAGGTATTTCTCTGGAGGTGCACCGGGGCGAAATGCTCAGCATTGTCGGCACCAACGGCGCGGGAAAATCCACCTTCTCCAAGGTCATCTGCGGCTTTGAAAACGCCCAGAGCGGTAAAATTACCCTGAACGACCTGGATTTGAACTTACTTTCCATCAAGGAACGGGCGGATCACATCGGCTACGTTATGCAGAATCCCAATCAGATGATCTCCAAAAATCAGATTTTCGATGAGGTGGCGCTGGGTCTTCGGAACCGGGGGGTATCCGAGGAAGAAATTCGCCCCCAGGTAGAGGAAACCCTGAAAATCTGCGGGCTGTACCCCTTCCGGAACTGGCCCATCTCCGCTCTCAGCTACGGCCAGAAAAAGCGGGTGACCATTGCCTCCATTCTGGTGCTGAAACCGGAAATTCTTCTGCTGGACGAGCCCACCGCCGGGCAGGATCTGCGGCATTACACGGAGATTATGGATTTTCTGTGTGAGCTGAACCGGCAGGGCATTACCGTCATTCTCATCACCCACGACATGCATCTGATGCTGGAATACACCCCCCGGGCGGTGGTATTCCACGACGGCCAGGTGATTGCCGACCGTTCCGGTGCGGAGGTTCTGAACTCCCCGGACATTGTGGCTCAAGCCAATCTGAAGGAGACCTCCCTGTACCATCTGGCCGCCGCCTGCGGCATCGAAGATTCCGAGGAATTCACCCGCCGCTTTATCGCCCAGGATCGGGAGGTGCGCAAATGACGAATTTGTTCAACTACATCGACCGCCCCTCCCCTATCCACCGGCTTACCGGTGCCAGCAAGCTGCTGTTTCTGGTGCTGTGGACACTGGCTGCCATGACCAGCTTCTATACCCCCCTGCTCATCGCAATGACCGTAATCTCGGTGGTTCTTTTCCGAACGGCTCGGCTGAAGCTCAAGGATGTGTCTTTCATGCTGGGAATCATGGGCGCTTATATCCTGCTGAACAATGTGCTGATTTTTCTATTCAGCCCTCTCCACGGCACGAACCTGTACGGAAGTAAAACGGTGCTCTTTCCCATCGCCGGCCCCTACTGTCTGACTGCCGAGCAGCTATTCTATCACTTCAATGTGATTCTGAAAAATGCCTGCACTATTCCCATTGTGCTGCTGTTCGTGTGCACCACAAACCCTTCGGAATTTGCGGCATCCCTGAATCGGATCGGTGTCAGCTATCGAATCAGCTATGCGGTGGCTCTGGCTCTGCGCTATATCCCGGATATCCAGCGGGAGTATCGGGATATTTCCCAAGCTCAGCAGGCACGGGGCACGGAAATGAGCCGGAAAACCAGCTTCATTAACCGGCTGAAGGCTGCCAGCACCATTCTTATCCCCCTGATTCTGTCCTCCATGGAGCGAATCGAAACCATCTCCAACGCCATGGAGCTTCGTGGCTTCGGGAAGAAAGCCAAGCGCAGCTGGTATTCCAGCCGCCCCTTCTCCAAAATGGATATTCTTTGCATGGTCTGCGCGGCGCTTCTTCTGGTTCTGTCCTTTACGCTGACCTTCCTGAACGGCGGTCGGTACTTCAATCCCTTCCACTAAAAAGTGCAAAACCCTCCCGGTTCAAAGGAACCGGGAGGGTTTTGCGCCAAAGAACCCGTTTTCATCTGAGCGTTTCCAGAAAAGCAATCCATTGCAATCCGAAACATTCCGAGGCAGCTCCGTCGGTGCGGCCAGGGGATTCTTAAGGGGGCGGCTTTTCGGCAGCGCCCCTTAAGCCGGCTTCTTCTCAATGTTCTTGCCGGGACAAGAACATTGCCCCCGGAGGGATCCGCGCCAAAACATTCACTCAGTGCAGGGATATACACAAAATTTTTGATTTGGGATGATGAGGGCATCGTCCAAACAAGTTCTTTCTGATTTCTGGAATGCCACAGTTTGTTGGCAGCTTTTTGATCTACACAAAATAAGTCCCGGTTCTAACGAACCGGGACTTATCTTATATGGACTTACTTGAGACCGGCCTGCTCCAGCAGAGCGGGAATCTTGGACTCCCAGCCCAGGCTCATGATGTGCACGCCCTGG
>CAKTXO010000208.1 GCA_934630985.1 uncultured Oscillospiraceae bacterium
TTCGGCTCCGTTATTCATTATGAGATCTTTTCAGGCTTAGCCGTTGGCGCGCATCTGAGCGAAGCACTCGCTGCAGTACACGGGACGGTCAGTCTTGGGCTGGAAGGGCACCTTGGCCTCGCCGCCGCAGCGGGCGCAGGTTGCGGTGAAGAACTCACGGGGGGCACGGGTGGCGTTCTTGCGAGCGTCACGGCAAGCCTTGCAGCGCTGGGGCTCGTTCTGGAAGCCGCGCTCTGCGTAGAACTCCTGCTCACCGGCGGTGAACACGAACTCGTTGCCGCACTCCTTGCAAACTAAAGTCTTGTCTTCGTACATGAAAAATACCTCTCTTCGGTTTGTTGTTGCCCCGTGAAATCCCACCTGAAAATGATATAACGCAGGGTCGTAATAGATTCGTGGCAAACATTGCCATAATTCGGATTATACACACCCAGGCCGGATTTGTCAATCCTAAATAAAAAATTTTACCGGAAATTTTTCCTCTTTATGCACTTTTCAAATGCCGAATTGGGTTTGTCCCTCGTAGGGAATGTGCAGGTGGTCATAGGCAAGCGCCGTGACGCACCGACCCCGGGGGGTTCTGGTGAGGAACCCCAGCTGCATGAGGTAGGGCTCGTACACGTCTTCCAGGGTCACCGCCTCCTCGCCGATGGTGGCAGCCAGAGTCTCCAACCCCACCGGGCCGCCGCCGTAGTTCTGAATAATGGCGGTAAGCATCCGCCGGTCGATGTTGTCAAGCCCCAGCTTGTCCACCTCCAGCCGCTTCAGTGCCAGCTCAGCCGCCTCCTTCGTAATGGTGCCGTTGCCCATGACCTCGGCGAAATCCCGAACCCGGCGCAGAAACCGGTTGGCAATCCGGGGAGTGCCCCGGCTCCGGGAGGCGATCTCCATGGCTCCCTCCGGTTCAATAGGCATACCCAGGATGGTAGCCGACCGGGTGACGATCTTCGCCAGCTCCTCCGGGGTGTACAGTTCCAGCCGCAGGTTCACGCCGAACCGATCCCGCAGGGGCGCGGACAGCTGACCTGCCCGGGTGGTGGCTCCTACCAGGGTGAATTTGGGCAGATCCAGCCGGATGGAGTTGGCGCTGGGACCCTTGCCCACGATAATATCGATGGCAAAATCCTCCATGGCGGGATAGAGAATCTCCTCCACCACCCGATTCAGCCGGTGGATTTCGTCGATGAAGAGGATATCCCCCGGATTCAGGTTGGTGAGCAGCGCCGCCAGATCGCCGGGCTTTTCGATGGCGGGGCCGGAGGTGACCCGGATGCCCGCCCCCATCTCATTGGCAATCACGCCCGCCAGGGTGGTTTTGCCCAGACCCGGAGGGCCATAGAGCAGCACATGATCCAGAGGCTCGTTCCGCCGCCGGGCGGCTTCAATATAAATGGACAAATTTCCCTTTGCCTTCTCCTGGCCGGTGTAATCTGCCAGCAGCTTCGGCCGCAGGCCGATTTCCCCGGCATCCTGGGGTTCATAGACAGGGGAAACAATGGGTTCGTCCAGTTCCTGTGAAAATTCCAAGCTCATAATCCTTTATCCCTTCATGACCATGGCCCGGAGGGCATGGCGCACCATCTCTTCGGTAGAGGCGTTGGGGTCTACGCCCTTCAGAGCCTGGCTGATTTCCGCCGGGGAATAGCCCAGCTCCTGAAGTGCCGCACCCGCAAGGGCGGCATTGTTTCCCTGCTGGGCAGGCATAGACGCTCCGCTTCCGGCCGAGAAATCCAGCTCCAGGCTGCCGCCGCCAATCTTATCCTTCAGCTCCAGAATGATCCGCTGGGCAATTTTCTTGCCCACACCCTGAGCGGCGGTGAGCATTTTCTCATCCCCGGTCATCACAGCCAGCGTAAAATTCTGCGGGCCGCCGGAGGACAGGATGGACATGGCCGCCTTAGGCCCCACCCCGTTGACGGCGGTCAGCAGAGAAAAGCACCGCTGCTCCTCCCGGCTGGAAAAGCCGTAAAGATCAAAGGCGTCCTCCCGGATGGACTCGGTGACGAACAGCTTCGCGTTCTGGTTCAGCTTCAGCTGCGAAGCCGTGTAGGCCGTCACCCGGCAGCCGTAGCCCACGCCGCCGCAGTCAATCACCGCAAGGCCCGGCTCCAGAAGCGCCACCTTGCCGGATACATAGTATAGCATATCAATTCCTCCGTATTAACGGCCATAGGCCTGGGCAAGCAAAGACGTGCTGGAACGGGCGTGGCACAGGGCAATGCCCACCGCGTCCGCCGCGTCGTCGGGCTTGGGAATGGCGGGCAGCTTCAAAAGCCGCTTGGTCATATCCTGAACCTGATGCTTGGTGGCGTTGCCGTAGCCCACCACCGCCTGCTTGACCTGCATGGGCTTGTACTCAAAAATCGGCACCCCCGCCTGCCGGACGGCCAGCAAAATCACGCCCCGGCTCTGCGCCACGTTGATGCCCGTAGTCACATTGTGGCCGAAGAACAGTTCTTCAATGGCCACCGCCTCCGGCTGAGACACCCGCAGAAGCTCCGTCATGTCGTTGTAGATCACTTCCAGCCGCCAGGGAAAATCCGTATTGGCAGGCGTTGTGATGGCCCCGCAGTTGAGCATTTTGTACTGCCCCCGATCCGCTTCGATCAGGCCGAAGCCCGTAATGCCGTAGCCCGGATCGATTCCCAGGATCCGCATTACAGGCCACCTCTGGCAACGACCCAAAGCTGCCAGATCACAAACAGGATAAACAGCGCCAGGCCGATTCTGGCTCCCCAGACCTGCCAAGCGGGTCGGGGCTCATAGGGCTGCCGCTCCAATTCTTTCTTTTCTTCCATGGGTACTCACCTCTTGGGCATATCATAGCACATTTGTTTCAAAATTCCTAGTTTTATTTTCCTTGTTCCTTTTGAAAAGCTATGGTATGATAGGCAAAAGCAAAGGAGAGGTGCCGATGTTGACATTATATAAAGAAAAAGCTCCCGTTTTGGGAGTGCTGTTTGACATGGACGGACTGGTAGTGGACACGGAATGGATGTACTCCCGGTTCTGGATGGAAGCCTGCCGGTTCTACGGCTTTCCCATGACGAAAGGGCAGTCCCTGCAAATGCGCAGTCTGAACCACAGCCTGGGGCAAGCCAAGCTTCACGAGCTTTTCGGGGAGAACGCGGACTATGAGACCATCCGCAAAAAGCGAATTGCGCTGATGGACGCCTACGTTCTGGAAAACGGCGTTGCCCCAAAGCCCGGAATTTA
>CAKTXO010000209.1 GCA_934630985.1 uncultured Oscillospiraceae bacterium
TATCTTCCCACCATCGAAAGAACCCTGCCGGTGCTGAACAGCTGGAGCGGGGAGCTGCTGAAAATCGCCCCCTGCCGGTACCTGGGCTCTGCCTATAACGACAATCTGATTGTGATGGCGCACAATTACGATTCCCACTTCGGCCGACTGAAAAAGCTTCAGATCGGCGATCCCGTCACCTTCCGGGACGTGGAGGACAACGATTTTGAATACGAAGTGGTTTCCCTGGAAATCCTGAATCCGGAGGACGTGGAGCCTATGGAAGAAGGGGACTGGGATCTGACCCTCTTCACCTGCACCATTGGCGGAAAAACCCGGATAACGGTGCGCTGTGCAAGAATATCGGCTGATAATTTCGTTAACAATTGACCACTTTTGTGCAATGTAGTAGGAAAGTGCGTAACGTAGCCGTGTGTTTTTTAACAAATTACCGAAATCCAGGGGGGTTCCCTGTTTTTATTTGCATTTGTTAAATTTCTGTGCTACAATAATCGGGAAATCCTTACATCAGGGACTTGCGTAGCTGATGTAAAGACATTATAAGGAGGAAATTGCATGAAAAAGATGATTAGCCTGCTGCTGGTCGTTGTCATGGTGCTGGGCTTGGCAGCCTGCGGCGCCAAGACCGAGACCCCCAGCACCACTGCCGCTGCTGCTTCCGGCAATGAGAACTGGAAGGTTGCCATTCTGACCGGCACCGTTTCCCAGGGCGAGGAAGAGTTCCGCGCCGCCGAGAAGGCTCTGGCCACCTATGGCCCCGAGCACATTGTTACCGCTACTTATCCCGACAACTTTATGTCCGAGATGGAGACCACCGTTTCCCAGATCGTCTCCTTCGCTTCCGATCCCGACGTGAAGGCCATTGTCATGTGCCAGGCTGTCCCCGGCGCTAAGGCTGGCTTCGACAAGGTTCGGGAAATGGGTCGTGACGACATCCTGCTGATCGCCGGCACTCCCCAGGAGGATCCCGCCGTTATCTCCGCTGCCGCTGATATCGTTATGTACTCCAACGAAGTCGCTCAGGGCGACACCATCATGGAGACCTGCGAGAAGTGGGGCATCGATGTGTTCATCCACTACTCCTTCCCCCGTCACATGGCTATGGAGCTGATCGTCGGCCGTCACAACCTGCTCAAGCAGAACGCTGACGCTCTGGGCATCGAGCTGGTCGACGTCACCGCTCCCGACCCCACTGCTGAGGCCGGCCTGTCCGCCTCCCAGCAGTTCATCCTGGAGGATGTTCCCCAGCAGCTGGCCAAGTACGAGGGCAAGAAGGTTGCCTTCTTCACCACCAACTGCGGTATGCAGCCCTCTCTGCAGGCTGCCTGCCTGGATGAGCCCAATGCTTACTATCCCTCTCCCTGCTGCCCCAGCCCCTACCACGCCTTCCCCGCTACCCTGGGTCTGGAGCTGGCCATCGGCGGTGACGACCAGGAGGCTCTGCATCAGATCGCTCTGAAGCTGAAGGAGCACAACGCGCTTGACCGTTTCTCCACCTGGGCTTCTCCCGTTGCCATGACCATCATCGCCGTGGGCGTTGAGTATGCCAAGCAGTACGCTGAGGGCACCATCACCAGCAAGAACGATTCCGACGCGCTGAAGGCTCTGCTGAACGAGAAGGTCGATGGCGCGAAGATCGACTTCTACACCAACGACGAAGGCACCACCTTCGACAACTACTACACCATCCTGCTGGCTCCTGTTGACTTCAACGATTACCTGTAATCGGGTTCAGGCGCTCCCTCAAGTTCACTGAGGGAATGCGCCCCATGGGCGCAAACGCCTCAGTAACAACAAAATGCAAGTCCAAATAACGGGTCCACCCGATTTATTCGGGCGGACCCGTCTAACCGTATACAAGGAGGAACACAAAGAATGCAGAACGAATACGTACTGGAAATGAAGCACATCAGCAAGCAGTACGGCAATAACGCGGTTCTGAGCGATGTGTCTCTTTCCGTAAAGCCCGGCGAGATCCACGCGCTTCTCGGCGAGAACGGTGCAGGCAAATCCACCCTGATGAATACCCTGTTCGGTATGCCTGTGATTCACAGCACCGGTGGATTTGAGGGAGAAATCTTTCTGAATGGGGAGAAGGTCAATATTCTTTCTCCTCAGGACGCCATGACCATGGGTATTGGCATGGTGCATCAGGAATTCATGCTCCTGCCCGGCTTTACGATTACAGAGAACATTAAGCTCAACCGGGAAATTGCCAAGCCCAATCCCGTCAGCCGAATCCTGGGCAAGGATTTGGAGACCCTGGATTTTCCTGCTATGCGCAAGGATGCCCGGAAGGCGCTGGACAGCGTGGGCATGAGCCTGGACGAGAATACGCTGGTGCGGGGACTGCCTGTAGGCTATATGCAGTTCGTGGAAATCGCCCGGGAAATTGACAAAACCGGCGTGAAGCTGCTGGTATTCGATGAGCCCACCGCCGTTCTGACGGAGTCTGAGGCAGACCAGCTGATTTCCGTTATGAAGCAGATTGCCGCCAGCGGCATCGCAATCATTTTCATCACCCATCGTCTGGATGAGGTTATGGCCGCTTCCAATCACATCACCATCCTTCGGGACGGCAAGCTGGTTGCCACCAGGGCCGTGGAGGATACCTCTATTGTGGAGCTGGCGGAGCTGATGATCGGCCGGAAGGGCGAGGCTGTCGTCCATGCCGAGACCCGCAGCACCCATTCCGACACCGTAGCCATGCACCTGGAGAATCTCCGGGTAGATATGCCCGGCGAGCGAGTCCGGGGCATTACCATGGACATCTACGAGGGCGAGATCCTTGGCATCGGCGGCCTGGCCGGCCAGGGTAAGCTGGGCATTCCCAACGGCGTGCTCGGCCTTTATGACATGGAAGGCACTGTGGAGCTGTTCGGCAAGGAGCTGAAGCCCGGCGATACCAGAGAGGCACTGAATGCCGGTATCGCCATGGTTTCCGAGGATCGGAAGGCGGTCGGCTTGCTGCTGGATCAGGCCATTGAAGATAATATTGTATTCAACGCTATGCAGGTCAAGGGCGACTATCTGAACAAAATCGGCCCCTTTACCCTGAAAAACAGCGGTAAGATTCGTGCCACTGCGGAGGAGATGATCCAGGAGCTGGATATCCGCTGCTTCGGCCCCACCCAGGCGGCGGGCACTCTGTCCGGCGGCAACCAGCAGAAGGTCTGCATTGCCCGGGCTCTGTGCATGAATCCCAA
>CAKTXO010000210.1 GCA_934630985.1 uncultured Oscillospiraceae bacterium
CTGTTTGGGCGTGTTGACGGTTTTCAGATAGACCCTAATTGCTGACAGTTTACCATTTTTCTCCAGTGCCGTCAATCCCCGGAAGGAATTTCCTTTACATTCTGTCCGGTGCCGTGTTATAATTTTCTCAAACGAAAAGGAGAGTACCGCCCATGCGCAATCATTACGATACCGAAGAATTTGAAAATACATACACCTATTTGGGGCACGATCTGGGCGCTTTCTGGACGGAAAGCCAGACCGTCTTCCGTCTCTGGGCGCCCACCGCCCGGGAGGTGACTCTGCTTCTTTACCGGGATGGTCTGGGAGGCGAACCCCTGGCCAGTCAGCAGCTCCACCCGGAGAAGAACGGCACCTGGATTGCCCGGCGGATGGGCAATCTCAAGGGGCTGTACTACACCTACCTGGTGAATGTGGACGGCCAAACCAAAGAGGCCTGCGATCCCTACGCCAGGGCTGTCGGGGTCAACGGTCTGCGGGCTATGGTCATCGACTTGCGGGAAACCAATCCGGCGGGCTGGGCGGAAGACCGGTGTCCATTCCAGGGCAAAGGCATCACGGACGCGGTGCTCTATGAGCTGCACATCCGGGATGCCTCCACGCACCGCTCCTCTCACAT
Organism: uncultured Oscillospiraceae bacterium; assembly: GCA_934630985.1. Classification (GTDB taxonomy): domain Bacteria; phylum Bacillota; class Clostridia; order Oscillospirales; family Oscillospiraceae; genus Faecousia. Next base: position 620 of record CAKTXO010000210.1, read on the forward strand.
CCAAAATAAGGGGAAGTACCTGGGACTGGCAGAAACCGGCACCCACACCCGAGGCGGCCATGCCACGGGTCTGGATCACATCCGGCAGCTGGGCGTGACCCACATCCATCTGCTGCCTGTGTTTGACTTCGGCTTTACGGATGAAAGCAGCCCTCAGCCCCAGTACAACTGGGGCTACGACCCGGTGAATTTCAACGTCCCCGAAGGCTCCTACGCCACAGACCCCTTCGACGGAGCCTGTCGGGTTCGGGAACTGAAGCAGACGGTGAAGGCCATCCACGATGCCGGGCTGAGCGTAGTCATGGACGTGGTATACAATCACGTCTACGACCGGGACGGCTTCTGCTTCAACCAAATCGTCCCGGGATATTTCAGCCGTGGCACCAGCAACGGCTCCTGCTGCGGCAACGACACCGCCTCCGAGCGAAACATGGTGCGAAAATACATTGTGGATTCCGTAAACTTCTGGGCGGACGAATATCACATTGACGGCTTCCGGTTTGACCTGATGGGATTGCTGGACATCGCCACCGTCAATCAGATCCTTCAGACGGTGAAAAGCCGCCATCCCCATGTGATCTTCTACGGCGAGGGCTGGCAGATGAACACCAGTCCCGTCCGTCCGGGCACGGAGCTGGCTACCCAGTATCATTCCTCCCTGACCCCGGGAGTTTCCTTCTTCTCCGACACCTGCCGGGATCTGCTTCGGGGCTCCATCTTTGACAGCCGGGCTCCCGGTTTCGTCTCCGGGGCGATCTGCGACAAAAATACGCTGAACGCCTGCTTCCTGGGGCTTCCCCACTGGGCCTGCCAGCCGGAGCAGAGCGTAAACTACGTCTCCTGCCACGACGACTACACCCTTTTCGACCGGCTTGCCCTGGTAAATCCCGACGCCCCTCGGCAGACGCTGATTCGTCAGAACCGGCTGGCGGCGGCCTTCGTGTTTTTGTCCCAGGGCGTGCCCTTCCTCCAGGCCGGGGAAGAAATCCTCCGCACCAAGCCAAAAGGCCGGGGAAAATTCGACGGCAACAGCTACCGTTCCCCGGATCGGGTGAACGCCATCCGCTGGGATACCCTGGAAAGCCCGGAATATCAGGAGACCCTGGCCTATTATAAGGGTCTCATTGCCTTCCGGAAGGCTCACGAGGGTCTGCGCCAGACCGGACGGGAGGCGGTTCAGGCCAGCGTTTTCCCGGAGGAAACCGGCAATCCCAAAGCGGTGTGCTACCGGGTGGAGGATCGGTATCACAGCATTCTTGCCATTTTCAACGCCGATGACAATCCTTTGACCATGACCTTGCCGGACGGAACCTGGGATGTGAACATCCACGACAGTGCCGCCGGAACCGCCCCTCTGTTCACCGCCCAGGGACAGGTCACCGCCCTCCCCTGCTCCGCCACGGTTCTCACCCAAAAAAAGCCGGTGGATGTGGTGGCCGCCCTGATCTGGGAGAAGGACAGATTTCTGATCTGCCAGCGGCCTGCCCACAAAACCCGGGGGCTGCTCTGGGAATTTGTAGGCGGCAAGGTAGAGCCGGGAGAAACCCCTGCCCAGGCTCTGACCCGGGAGTGCGCCGAGGAACTGGCCATCCAGGTGGACGTGGGCAGTCGGTTCTTTCAGGAATTCCACGACTACCCGGATATGCTGATCCGGCTGACCCTGTTTCACTGCACCATTGCCTCCGGAGTGCCCCAGCTGCTGGAGCACAAGGCTCTTCGCTGGATCCGGCCGGAGGAAATTCCGAACTACGAATTCTGCCCGGCAGACATGAACGTGCTGGCTCAAATTCGCAGAGAATACGAAGGCCGTCCGCCTCTGTGAGGCAAATTGCACGAAGGGTCACAAAGAAAGATTGACAGATGCCGTCAGCTTGACTATAATATAGGTACGAGAACTGTACCAGGAGGTAAGCATTATGGAAAAAAAGATCATCACCATCAGCCGTGAGTTCGGTTCCGGCGGACGCTCCGTAGGTCACATGGTGGCAGAGCGGCTGGGCATCCCCTTCTACGACAAGGAGCTAGTTGACCAGATTGCCATGGAGTCCGGCTTTGCGCCGAAGTTCGTGGAGGAAAACGGCGAGCACTCCCCCGGCAGCAGTCTGTTCTCCTATGCCTTTGCCCCTCAGGGAATTCCGGGCGTTATGAACGGCCTGTCCACCGCGGATTTCCTGTGGAACATTCAGTGCAGCGTGATTTTGCAGCTGGCGGAGAAGGGTCCCTGTGTCATCGTAGGCCGGAACGCGGACTACATTTTGAAGGATCGGCCTGACGCGCTGCACACCTTCATCTGCGCGGACATGGCCTTCCGGGCAGACCGGATCGTCCATCGGTACGGCGAGTCCGACAAGAGCCCCGAGGCTCGACTGAACGAGAAGGACAAGCGGCGCAAAGTGAACTATCAGCACTATACCGGCCGCACCTGGGGTCAGGCTCAGAACTATGACGTCTGCCTGGATTCCGGCACCCTGGGCATCGAGCAGTGCGTGGATATCATCTGCGGCATTGTGGAAAAGTCCAAAAAGCAGGATTAAAATGACAGATCGCCCCGATTTCCGCAGAAAATCTCGGAAATCGGGGC
>CAKTXO010000211.1 GCA_934630985.1 uncultured Oscillospiraceae bacterium
TAGCCGCAGAACCACCGATCCCGGTTGGAGGAGGTGGTGCCGGTCTTGCCGGCAATGGACTGACCGCCGAACAGAGCCGCGCCGCCGGTGCCGTTGTTGGCGGCGCTGTACAGGCAGTAGTTCATATAATTGACGGACTTTTCGCTTAGTATCTTCCGGCTGTCCTGGGTATTGTCCAGCACCAGCTCACCGTCGCTGTTATAGACCTTGGTGTACAGCCGGGACTGACGGAAAACGCCGTCGTTGGCAAAGGTGGCGTAAGCCGTAGCCATTTCCTGCACCGTAGAACCCAGGGTCAGCGCGCCCAGAGCCAGAGGGGCAAGGCCTACATCGGACTTGACCTCATACTCCGTGGGGTAGCTCTCCACCAGGCTATTCTGCCCGAAGTTATACTTGGCGAAGCTATAGCCGTATTCGATGCCGATAGCGTCCAAGGTGCGGGCGGAAATGGTGTTCACCGAGGACACGATGCCCTGGTACACCGTCCGGGCGTACTTGTACTGCCGGTTGTCGTTTTTGGGCCAGTTGCCGTCGGTATAGGTAATCGGCAAATCCTTGAACACCGTAGCCGGGGTCACTTTGCCGGACTCGAAGGCAGGGGCGTAGACGGAAATGGGCTTCTGGGAGGAACCGGTCTGAAGCTTTGCCTGCGTGGCTCGGTTGTAGCCCATGAAGGTGGTCTTCTCCCCTACGCCGCCGGCCAGGGCTACCACGTCGCCGGTGGTATTGTCGATGACCACAATGGCGGACTGAAGCTGCTGGTTGCTCCGGGTAGAGGGAATGTTGTCCAGGTTGTTGTAGATTTCATCCACCTGCTTCTGGACGTCCATGTCCATGGTGGTGTAAATATGGTAGCCGCCCTTCTGAATTTTGTCCAGGTAGATGTTCCGGGCATTTTCGTCCATGTTCTCCCAGACCTTTCCGTCCTGTTCGGCAAGGTAGGAGGCAAAATCCACAAGCACCGCGTCCACAAACCAGGAATACACATGCTGGGAAGCATCGGTTTTCACGGAGGTGGCACTGCCGCAGATGGGACAGTAGCACACGTCCCCCTCGCCGGTGAAGTGACTGCGGGTGTTCTGGTAGCCGCACTCATCGTTGCTGCACTCCGTCCACCGATCCTCGGCGGCAATGCCCTCCTTGAAGACCATTTCCTGATTGACCGCTTTCTCATATTCTTCGTCCGTCAGGTAGCCCTGGTCACGCATCTCGCTGAGCACGTTCAGCTGACGGTAGCGGTTCCGCTCCGCGCCGTTGCGCTCCTGGCCTTTGTACTTGTAAACGCTCTGGGAATAGGGGTTAAACAGGGACGGGTTGTTGGTGATGCTGACGAGGCTGGCGCACTCGGCGGGGGTCAGGCTTTGCAGCTCCTTGCCGAAATACTCCGCCGCCGCGCTCTTGACGCCGTAGCAGCCCCGACCCAGGTAGATCTCATTGAGGTAATACTCCATAATGAGGTCTTTGTCATACTGCTTTTCAAAGAGCTGGGCCCGGAAAATTTCCATCACCTTCCGCTGGACGGTGATGCTCTTCTCCTGGGTCAGGTTTTTCACCAGCTGCTGGGTGATGGTGGAGCCGCCGAACTGCTGGTCGCCGCCGAAGAACATATTCAGGCAGGCCTTCACCGTGGTAATCCAGTCCACGCCCTGATGCTCATAGAACCGCTTATCCTCAATGGCCACCGCCGCGTGAACCATGGCCTCGGGAATCTCGTCCAGGCTGGCCCACTGCCGGTCGGTGGTGGTATAAATCTGCTGGAGCTGCTGAATATCGCCGCTGTTATCCACATAATAAATAAAGGAGGTGCGAGCCAGGTCATAGTCGTCCATGGACCAGTTGCCGGCCTCCCCCAGAATGTCGTTCTGGAGATAGTCGCCCAGCGTACCCGCAAATACGGCGCCGCAGATGAGCAGAATCAGCAGCACCGTCGCCCCTGCGCCAATGGCCACCTTCAGCAGGGACACAGCCCCGGAGCCGGCGGTGTACAGGAGCTTGAGCAGCCAGTGGGGATTCCAATCCTGTCTGGGCTTTTTCCCTCTCCTGTTAAAAAAATGGTCTTTTGCCATAGGAATACCTCCGTAAACAGGGTATGACCCTGCGAAAAGCGTGGAAATTCTGCCGTAGTGCGCATAGCAATACGGATTAGATTATAGCATACCCAATTGCAAAACGAAAGTCCTAATTTTTGAATTCCTTATGAACTTTCGCGGCAGTCTTCCTCATAACCGGAAAAATCCGGGTTACACTAGCTTCGGAAGGAGGCATTTCCTATGCACTTGCGCAGGCTGACCCCGGTGATTGGGGCATTTCTGGTGATCGTTGGCTCCTGGAAGGGGTATCTTGCTCTGTTTGACCCGGGAAAGGAGGAGCCGAAGCAGATTTTTCCCCGACAGATCGTTACCTTGCCCGAAGCCGACCAGAAGGCTCTGGAAGCCGGAATTCCCGTCCGAAATCAAAGGGATTTGGAGAGCTTGCTGGAAGACTACCTGTCCTGACAAAATGAGCGGTTTTCCGACCTGAAAATTTCACAGTCGGTTTTCGTACAATTTTCCCTCTTGATTTTATGGAGCCGGGGCGGTAGAATAGAGCCATCCGAGAAAGAGGAGCAGGGGTATGGATCAGTACGGTTCCGATTTTATCACCATCACCGACGACGAGGGAAAGGAATACGAGCTGGAAGTACTCAGTACGCTGGAGTATAACGGCTGCACCTACATGGCGGTCATTCCCGCGGAAGACAGCCAGGATACCTTGCAGCTGGAGGTCAGCATCCTCAAGTCCATTGAGGAAGACGGCGAGCCGATTCTTTGCACCATTGACGATGAGCAGGAGCTGGAAGCGGTCTATGACCTCATTATGGACTCCCTTTACGAGGAAGATTCCGAAGAGGAAGAATAAAATTTGTTATCTTCCTGCTTGGTTCGTTGGCATGTCCTTTTGGACCCACATTTTTTACTAGGGAAGTTAGACTTCCTGTTCTGTTTGCAGACCTCCCGCCCCCGCCGCGACGTGGGGTGGACGCTGGGAGCAGTAAGGTTCAGGAGCGGCAACCCACCTGCCTTTTCGTGCAGGTCATAATTGGATGTGCTACGGCTAAAGCGGGGTGCCTGGGGAGCTTCGGCTCCCCAGGTTTTT
>CAKTXO010000212.1 GCA_934630985.1 uncultured Oscillospiraceae bacterium
AAATGTCATTGTGAATCGGTTCGCCGTTTCACAATGGCATTTTTCTTTCATACTGAACTCCAATTAAAATCTTTAGAAAAGATTTTAATTGCCCGAAGGGCAAGGAGTTCATATGAGACTTGTTTTGTGATTTCTTTCCTTATAAATCACAAAACTGGCAGCGCCATTAGGCGATGCTTTCCTGATTAAAATCAAAGATTTTAATCAGGAAATAGTATCAATCAGCATTCTGGGAGAAAAGACACTTGCAAAAGTGGGAAAGACTGGTATAATCATTAACGATAGCGTGGAAAAGTGTGTCTATCCAAGAAAGGACTGTGCCTATGCCTCTGCGTGCCAGACTATACCGGCTCTGGATGAAGCGAAGACCCAAGAGCCTGAGTACCACCAAGATCATTGCTGTGGCCTTCGGGCTGATTATCCTGACGGGAGCCTTGCTTCTGAATCTGCCCGCCGCCTCCAGAAACGGAATTTCCGCCGGATTCCTTCCGGCTCTCTTTACCGCCACCTCCGCTACCTGCGTCACGGGGTTGTCCCTCTTTGACACCTGGAGTCAGTGGAGCGGCTTCGGTCAGATCGTATTGCTGTGTCTGATTCAGATCGGCGGCCTGGGCTTTATGTCCGCGGCTACCATGGTGGTGTTCTTTCTGCGCCGCCGTATTGGCTTAAAGCAGCGGCTTGTCATGGCTCAGGCTCTCAGCGTGGGAGATATCAACGGCATTGTCAGGCTGCAACGGATGGTGCTTTTCGGCAGCTTCAGCGTGGAGGGCATCGGCGCCATGATCCTGTTTATCCGTTTTTTGCCGGAGTACGGTTTTGCCCGGGCATTGAAATGGGGAATCTTTCATGCGGTTTCCGCCTTCTGCAACGCGGGCTTCGATATTTTCGGCTGTCTGACTCCCGGTGTCAGCGTGATGGAATTTCAGTCCGATCCGGTGGTGCTGCTGACCTTAAGCGCGCTGATTATCATTGGCGGTCTGGGCTTTCTCGTCTGGGAGGAGGTACTGAAAAAGAAGCGGTTCCGGAAGTTCAGCGTCTACACCAAGCTGGTGCTGGTGACCAGCCTGGGCCTGATTCTGGCCGCCTGGGCTCTGACCTGCCTGATTGAATGGGACAATCCGGGCACTTTGGGCAATTTGTCTGTCGCGGACAAGCTTCTCAACGGCTTTTTCCAGGCCGTGACCCTGAGAACCGCCGGTTTTGCCTCCTTTGACCAGGCTATGCTTACCGAGGGCGGGAAGGCCATCGCCATGTTCTTCATGCTCATCGGCGGCTCCTCCGGCTCCACCGCCGGCGGCCTGAAAACCGTGACCTTTGTGGTGCTGGTGCTGTTCCTGGCGGCTCGGGCCCGGGGGAAAAGCCGGGTGTGCGTCTTCCAGAGAACCATTCCCCAGGGGCAGGTGCTGGACGCCATGACCTTGGGCTTCCTGATGATCGCCCTGGCACTGCTGGGCGGCGTGTTCTTAAGCATCACCAGCCCGGTATCCTATACGGATGCCCTGTATGAGACAGCCTCCGCTCTGGGCACTGTGGGGCTGACCGCGGGAGCTACAGGACGGCTGTCCCAGGCCTCTCAGATTCTCATTATCATCTTTATGTATTTTGGCCGGGTAGGTCTGCTGACCATCAGCATGGGCTTCCTGGCGGGAAATAAGGCAGAAGAGCGGTTCCGTTACGCGGAAACCAATCTGCTCATCGGATAGGAGAAGTAACATGAAATCTTACATGATCATTGGATTGGGACGATTCGGCCAGACCCTGGCCCGGCAGCTGTGCGCCCTGGGGGCGGAGGTGCTGGCGGTAGATAAGCGCAGCGACCTGGTGCAGCAGGTGGCGGACGACGTCACCCACGCGGTGGTGGGAGACGCCCAGGACAAGGAGGTGCTCCGTGCCTTGGGGGCCCGGAACTTCGACTGCGCCATCATTGCCGTCGGCAGCAATCTGGCGGCTTCCGTGCTCACCGCCATGAACCTGAAGGAGCTGGGCGTTCCTTATATCATCTGCAAGGCTCACGACGAGACCCACCGGCGGGTGCTGGAGAAGCTGGGGGTGGATCGGGTGACCATTCCGGAGCAGGAGAATGCCCAGCGGCTGGCTCGGAGCCTGAATTCCCACAACGTGCTGGAATACATTGAACTGAGCCCGGACTACGGCATTCTGGATATCCCCGCCCCCGCCGCCTGGATTGGCAAGACCCTTCGGGAGCTGAACATCCGGGCAAAGCTGGGCGTGAATATCATCGCCGTGGAAAGCGGTAAGAAAACCAACGTAGCCCCTTCCGCGGATTACCAGATTCAGCCGGGAGACGTGATGGTGGTGCTGGGAGACAACTACTCCTTAGAGGCGGTGCAGAAGCTGTGACGGAGCAGAAGATTACCTCCCGGAAAAATCCTCTTTTGCGGCAGGTGCGAGAGCTGCTGAACTCCCGGAAAGCCCGGGAGGAAGCGGGGCTTTTTGCCGCCGACGGTACCAAGCTCCTGGCTGAGGCTGTCCGCTACTGTCCAGGGCTTCACACGGTGATTCTTGCCGAGGGCGTGGAAGCGGAGATTCCGGAAAATGTGCGCCTGATTCGGGTGCCCCGGGATGTGATGGCCTCCCTGTCGCCCATGCAGACCCCCCAGGGGGCGCTGTTCCTGTGCGCATTGCCGGAGCGAAAGCCCTATACTCCGGCTCCGGGAAGCCTGCTGCTGGACGGCATTCAGGATCCGGGAAACTTAGGTACCATTTTGCGGACGGCGGACGCCCTGGACATTCCGGTGGCGCTTCTGGAAGGCTGCGCCGACCCCTACAGCCACAAGGTTGTCCGAGCCAGCATGGGGGCGGTTCTGCGCACCCAGCCGGTGCTTACCACCTGGGAGGAAGCGAAAACCGCCTGCGCCCAGACGGGCATCCCCATTGCCGTGACGGCTTTGAGCCAACGGGCAAAGGATCTGCGTCAGGCGCCCCTTTCCCGGATGACGGTGGTCATCGGCAGCGAGGGTCAGGGAGTTCGGCAGGAGATTCTGGACAGCGCGGACGCGGAACTGGTGATTCCCATGAATCCCCACTGCGAGTCCCTGAACGCGGCCATTGCTTCCGCCATCGTCATGTGGCAGATGAA
>CAKTXO010000213.1 GCA_934630985.1 uncultured Oscillospiraceae bacterium
ACGGCCTTGTCAAATTTTTCGTCGAATTCCGGCTTTGCCAGATATTCGTCGTAGAAGAAGCCCATATAGGGCTTGGCATCCTTCCAGACCGCCAGATCCTTCCGGGGCTTTTTGCCGCCCCGGCCAATGGCGAGAATTCTCTGGGTATAGTCCGGGCGGGCAGTGAGCTTTTCGGCAAAATCCGGATCGAATTCCTGAGCCCACTGGGTCAGCTCCTCATAGACCTTCCCGGCGTCCATCCGGGAAATCACATTCTTGGAAACGTCCATCAGCTTGGCGTAGTCGAACAGGGAGCCGGCCGGGTTCAGCTTCTTGGCACTGAACTTGAAGTCCGTGGCAGGGGAGTCCGGGTTGGCTCTGCGCCAGTCCTCAAAGTTGGAGTTCAGCAGGGTCATGATATACTCATACACGGACTCCACCGGGAAGCCCTCGGCCTGGTAGTAGGTCAGAGCCAGCTCCGGATCCTTCCGCTTGCTGAGCTTGCGCTTGGAGGTGCCGTCCATCTTCATCAGAGGCCCGATGTGGACATATTTCGGCAGCTTAAAGCCCAGAGCCTGGAACAGCTGAATGTGGAAGGGCAGGGTGGCCAGCCACTCGTCGCCCCGGACAACGTGGGTGGTGCGCATCAGGTGATCGTCCACCGCATGGGCAAAGTGATAGGTGGGAATGCCGTCGGATTTGAGAAGAACATGGTCGATGTTATTCTCGGTGACGGTGAGTTTGCCCTTGACCAGATCGTCAAACTTGAACTGATTTTCGATGGAGCCGGTGGAGCGGAACCGAAGCACCCAGGGCTTTCCGGCATCCAGCTGAGCCCGGATGTCCTCCATCGGCCGGTCACGCCAGAGGGCGTAGCTGCCATAGTAGCCGGTGGTTTCCTTGGCGGCCTCCTGCTTTTCCCGCATGGCATTCAGCTCTTCTTCTGTGCAGAAGCAGGGATAGGCCATGCCCTGGGAAACCAGCTTTTTGGCATAGACATGATAGATGGCCGCCCGCTGGCGCTGACGGTAGGGACCATAGATGCCGTTGTCGCCGTCCATGGTAGCGCCCTCGTCAAAGTGGATGCCGTAGTGCTTGAGTGCCTCGATGAGCACCTCCACCGCACCGGGAACCTCCCGCTTGGCATCGGTGTCCTCCACCCGCAGGAACAGCACGCCGCCGCTCTGATGAGCCATCCGCTCGGAGGTCAGTCCCTGCACCAAGTTGCCCAGGTGGACAAAGCCCGTGGGGGACGGCGCCATTCGGGTGACTACCGCCCCCTCCGGCAGATTCCGAAGGGGATATTTTTCTTCCAGAGCCTCCGGTGTTTCCGTGACCTCCGGAAACAGAAGCTCGGCAAGTGCCTGATAATCCATACTAACAGTACCTCTTTTTCTTATGATTTTCTGCATTATAGCATATGGGGACGGGAAAATCAATTCCGGCAGACGCTTTTTCACTTGCGAAATCCGATGCACTGTGCTAGAATGAGGAAAAACTCTGAAGAAGGAATGTGAACATTATGAGTGAAGTGCTTACCGACCAAACCGCACCGAAAAAGCGGATGCTCTCCGGCATCAAGCCCTCCGGCGATCTGACTCTGGGCAGCTATCTGGGTGCCGTGAAAAACTGGGCTGAGCGGGCGGAGGAATACGACTGCTTCTACTTTATGGCAGACCTGCACGCCATCACCGTCCGGCAGAATCCTGCGGATCTGCGGCGGCGGACTTTGGAGCAGCTGGCTCAGTACATCGCCTGCGGCCTGGATCCGGAGAAGAACACCCTGTTCATCCAGAGCCATGTGCACCAGCACGCGGAGCTGGGCTGGGTTTTGCAGTGCTACTCCATGTTCGGTGAGCTGAGCCGGATGACCCAGTTCAAGGATAAGTCTGCCAAGAATGCGGATAACATCAACGGCGGCCTGTTTTCCTACCCCAGCCTGATGGCTGCGGATATCCTGCTGTATCAGCCGGATCTGGTGCCTGTAGGAGAGGATCAGAAGCAGCATGTGGAGCTGTGCCATACCATTGCCCGCCGGTTCAACGGCGTTTACGGCGACGTGTTCAAGATGCCGGAGCCCTTTGTTCCCAAGGTGGGTGCCCGGATCATGAGCCTGACCAACCCCACCGCCAAGATGAGCAAGTCCGAAAACGAGGACACCGGCCGGGTTCTGCTGATGGACACGCCGGAGACCATTATGCGGCAGTTCAAGCGGGCTATCACCGATTCCGACACCGAAAACTGCGTCCGCTACGACAAGGAGAACAAGCCCGGCGTTTCGAACCTGATGACCATTTACTCTGCCGTCACCGGCAAGACCTTCGCTGAGATCGAGACGGAGTTTGCCGGACGCGGTTACGGTGCCTTTAAGCCCGCCGTAGGCGAGGCAGTAGTGGAAACGCTTCGTCCCATCCGGGAAGAGGCCAGCCGGATCATGAAGGATAAGGCATACCTCGAAAAGGTCTACAAGGAGGGTGCCGAGAAGGCGGGCTTTGTGGCGGAGAAGACCCTGCGCAAGGTTTATAAGAAGGTCGGCTTCGTGGCGCGCTGATGGAAAAGCCCGATATCTTTGAGCAGCGGGAGCTGGATCCCTACGACCGGGAGGAACAGTGCCGGAAAACCATCCGGGTGGTAGCTCGGGCAATGGTCATGCGGGTGCTGGTGGGGGTACTGCTGCTTGCGGCGGTGATCCGAGCCGGGGTAAACCCTGCGGTGCTTGGGCTGTGCGCTTTTGTGCTTTTGATTGCGGTATCCGGCGCGGTGCCGCTGGCACGGGAGCTGGGAAAGCAGAGGAAGCTCCTGAAGGAGTGCCTGGCACAGCAGGAAGAACTGGAAAAGAAGGAATGAATGTACAATGGGGCTGCTGCAAAATGATTTGCAGCAGCCCCATGATTGTTCTGCTTTTTCAATACAAAAAAGCAGGCGGCAAGAATTGCCGCCTGAAAAGGATTCCAATATCACGCCGTTGGCTTGGGGCAGGGATAGCCCACCAGCAGGGACACTGCCACACAGATTGCGATGCACACGAATGCCGTTACCATCCACAGGCTTCTTCTGCGGCCTACCTCGCCGGTGAGATACAGCCAGCCCACGCATAAAAGCGAGCC
>CAKTXO010000214.1 GCA_934630985.1 uncultured Oscillospiraceae bacterium
ACCCTAAGGAGGGATGATATGGTTCACCTGGATTATCGGGACGCCCGACCTATTTACACCCAAATCATCGACGGCTTCAAGGAGCAGATTTCCACCGGCGTGTTGCAGTCCGGGGATAAGCTGCCCAGCGTCCGGGAGCTGGCGGCGGAGCTGGCCATCAACCCCAATACCATCCAGCGTTCCTACCGGATTCTGGAAGTGGACGGCTGGATCGCCACCGTCCCCGGGAAGGGCTGCTTCGTGTGCAGCAGCGACTGCCAGGAGCGGGAGCGGCAGCACTGGTATCGGGCCTTTGACGACTCCACCACCGCCCTGATGGCTCTGGGCGTGACCAGAGAAAACCTGGTTCACAGGATAGAAAGAGGAGGAAACGTGAATGCTTGAAATGAACAGCGTAACCAAAACCTTCGGCACGTTCAAGGCCCTGGATGACCTGACCCTGACAGTGCCCCAGGGCGCGGTCTACGGCCTGGTTGGCCCCAACGGCGCGGGCAAATCCACCGCCATCCGGCACCTGACCGGCGTTTACCGCCCGGACAGCGGCACCGTCCAGGTGGACGGCCAGCCGGTTTACGAAAACCCCGCCGTAAAATCCGACATCGGCTATATTCCCGATGAGATTTTCTTCTTCCCCTCGGCAACCATGGAGGACATGCGCAGATTCTACAAGGGGCTTTACCCCCGATTTGACGAAGACCTGTACCGCCGGCTGTACGACATCTTCCGGCTTCCCAGGAACGGGCAGATTCGCCGGTTCAGCAAGGGTATGCAGAAGCAGGCGGCCTTCCACCTGGCTCTGGCCATGCGTCCCAAGGTGCTGATTCTTGACGAGCCTGTGGACGGGCTGGATCCGGTGATGCGCCGTCAGGTCATGAGCCTGATTCTCTCGGACGTTGCCGAGTACGGCACCACGGTGCTCATTTCCTCCCACAACCTCCGGGAGCTGGAGGACGTGTGCGACCATGTGGGCATCATGGATCACGGAAAGATGCTGCTGGAAAAGAGCCTGGCGGATATGCAGGGCACCACCCACAAGCTGCAAATCGTGGGCGGCGTGCCCGAGGGGCTGGAGGTGCTTCACGAGAGCAGCTCCGGTCGGCTCAAGACCCTGATCTGCCGGGGTCAGGCCTGGGAGATCAGCACCAAGGCGGCGGCCGCCAAGCCCGCCTACTTCGATGTGCTGCCCCTGTCGCTGGAAGAGATTTTCATTTACGAATTGGGAGGTGCGGATTATGCAGTCAAGGACATCCTTCTTTAACAGAGCGGTATTCCGGAAGAATCTGACCCGGTTTGCCCCGGTGATGGCTCTGGACACCCTGCTTCTGGTCATTATGATTATGCTGGCCTGGAGCCGCCCCGGTGAAAACCGCGGCTACTACTTTATCGATCAGGTAAGCCATCTGATTTCCCTGATGGGCTATGTGAATCTGGTCTACGGGGCGGTGGTGGCGCAGCTGATTTTCGGCGACCTGTTCAGCAGCCGGATGTGCAACGCGCTGCACGCCATGCCCCTGCGCCGGGAGTGCTGGTTCGTGACCAATGTGGCTTCCGGCCTGGTCTATTCCCTGATTCCCACGGCAGTGGCTGCCCTGGTTCTGCTGCCTCTGCTGACCAAGACCATTTTCGCAGGCGCCTGGAAGCTGGCCTTTCTGTTCTTCCTGGCAGCCAATCTGGAATTTCTCTGCCTGTTCGGCCTGGCGGTGTTCAGTGTGATGATGGTCGGCTCCCGGATTACCATGGTGGCTGGCTACGGTCTGCTGAATTTCGGCGCGCCCATCTGCTACTGGCTGGTGGACAGCGTTTACACCCCCCTGCTCTATGGCGTAATTACCCCCAACGGTCTGGCGGAAAAGCTGTTCCCCTTGCAGTACATGAGCCGGAGCTTTGTGGATACGGATGCTAGCGGCATCTTCGACAGCTTCGGCAGAATCCTGACGGGTGTCCAGGCTACCTATTCCCTGACCGAGGGCTGGCGCAGCCTTTGGTGGCTGGCTCTGGCCGGGATCGTCTTCACCCTGGCCGCGCTGGTTCTCTATAAGCACCGGAGCCTGGAGTGCGCCGGGGACGCGGTGTGCAGCCGGAAGCTGATTCCGGTGTTCCAGGTGCTCAGCGCCCTGTTCGTAGCCGTGGCAGCGGAGTTCTTCCTGACGGAGCTGGTAGGACTGGGCGATAACCAGGAAATCCTCAAGTATGTGCTTCTGTTCATCGGCCTGCTGGTAGGCTGGTTTGCCGGTAAGATGCTGGTGGAGCGGTCTGCCCGGGTGTTCCAGCTGAGAAGCTTTGTGGGTCTGGGCATTCTGGCGGCGGTGCTGGCAGCCTCCATGGGGCTGACCAAGCTGGACGTCCTGCACCTGGATGAGCGGCTTCCCGCCCAGGAGGATATTGAAAGCGTCGGCCTGAGCTACGACGGCAGCATCTTTACGGATTCGTCCGACATTGCCAAGGTTTTGCAGCTGAACAAGCTGGTTCTGGAAGACCGGCTTCCCTATGACCAGGGCAACGCCTTTGTGCTGGAAAACGGCGACTATGTATCCATGCAGGATTCCCAGGCGGCCTACTGGCAGGAGGGGGATCCCATCCCTCAGGTGCGTCTGCGGGACGATATCCTTCTGGGCTATACCCTGAAGGACGGCAGGGTCATCCGCCGGAAGTACTCCATCTGGGTGGATTCCCAGCAGGGGCAGATTGCCAAGAGCCTGCTGAGCCGCTGGGAAGCCGTCGGCGCCCGCTATACCTATGTGGACGGCGAAAAAAAGGAGACGCTGCCCCTGCTGCTGAACGAAGTGGATGATTTTTACTGCTCCCTGGGTTCCAACAGAAACCGGGACTTCACCCGGGAGCAGGCGGAATCTCTGATTCAGGCCATTCAGGCCGACTGCCAGGCGGAAACCATGGCTCAGCGCTCTCAGTATCACGACGGCGTCTTCAAGTACCTCAACTATGAGGGAACCCCCAGCGAGGACGAAAGCGTTTACCTGTCCATTTCCGGTGAAAACTACGGCTGGAGCATTACCGTTTACCCGGACAGCGCCAATACTGTCCGGTGGCTCCGGGACAACGGCTATCTGGATGGGGTGACC
>CAKTXO010000215.1 GCA_934630985.1 uncultured Oscillospiraceae bacterium
AAAGATTCTGACGCAGTTCCGGCGGTGCGGCCGGGGGATTCTCAAGGGGGCGGCTTTTCGGCAGCGCCCCTTGAGTCAGCTTCTTGGCAAGGTTCTTGCCGAGACAAGAACCTTGCCCCCGGAGGGACCGGCACCGAAAGCCTCTATAAGACTTGGTGCAAAAGTACAGATTTGCCGTTCAAGGGCCAATGTGGGCATTGGCCCCTACAGGTTCTATATTATGGTGCTCGGAAACTAGGGAAACTCTGAATAAATCGTCTGCGGCTGGGCAACGGATCTTTTGACCCGTCTGTGCAGTTTGAAAAGCTTGAAATACATACAGTATTCCTGCGCTTTTCAAACTTTCATTCGTGCCAAAATCTCTCGCCGCCAGCTCTTGCCGATTTAATCAGAGCTTCCCTAGGACGGGGACAGGGAGCTTTTCCGGTTGCGAAAATCGGAAAAACGGTATATAATACCAGCACAATCACTGGGAGGAAACACATGGAATTTAAGGTATTGGCAGTTGGCGATGTGGTGGGCAATCCGGGACTTGACCGGGTGCGCCGACACCTGCGGCAGCTGAAACGAAAAACCGGCGCCCACTTTGCCGTGGTCAACGGAGAGAACGCGGCGGTGGTGGGAATGCTGCCCCATCAGGCGGAGGAAATCCTGGATGCCGGGGCAGACGTGATCACCATGGGCAATCACACCTGGAGCAAGCGGGAGATCGTGGACTACATGGAGGACTGCCCCCAGGTGCTCCGGCCTGCCAACTACGCGCCCCAGGTTCCCGGCCGGGGCTGGCGGGTCTTCGACTCCCCGGCGGGGGAGGTGGCGGTCATCGACCTGATCGGTCGGTGCAACATGGACTACGGCCCGGATAACCCCTTCCTGCTCGTGGAGAAAATTCTGAAGGAAATCGATACGAAATTGATTCTGGTGGAGCTTCACGCCGAGGCCACCTCGGAGAAGCTGGCCATGGGCTATTTTCTGGACGGCCGGGTCAGCGCGGTCTGGGGCACCCACACCCATGTGCCCACGGCAGATGCCCGGGTGCTGCCAAAGGGCACGGGCTATGTGACGGATCTGGGTATGACCGGCCCCCGGGACTCGGTGCTGGGCATCCGGCCGGAGCTGTCCATTGCCAAATTCCGGGGAGACCTGCCAGAGCGGTATCGCTGGGCGGAGGGCCCCACCAAAATGGAGGCGGTGCTGTTCACCATTGACAGCACCACCGGAAGCTGTTTGAAAGCGGAAAGGGTAGACGAATGGGACTGAAAATTCTGCATACCGCCGACTGGCATCTGGACTCCCCCTTCGGCGGTTTTTCTGAGGAGCAGCGGGCACTTCTGAAAGATGAGCAAAGGAAGCTGCCCGGCAAGATCGTTGATCTGTGCATCCGGGAGAACTGCGGCCTGATGCTTCTGGCGGGAGATATCTTTGACACCCCGAAGCCTCGCCGGGAGGCGGTGGAGGATGTGAAGCAGGCCTTGAGCCGCTGTCCGGTGCCGGTGTTCATCGCCCCTGGCAACCACGATTTTATCACCCCCGGCAGCCCCTGGGTGGAGGAAAGCTGGCCGGAAAATGTGCATATCTTCACCGGTGCTCTGGAATCGGTGACGCTGGAAGGTCTGGACTGCCGGGTCTACGGCGGGGGCTACCGCAGCATGGACTGCCCGCCCTTGTTGGAGGGCTTTCATGCCGAGGGGACGGAAAAATACTGCGTTGCCCTGCTCCACGGCGACCCTACCCAGCGGGAATCCCCCTGCTGCCCGGTGACGGTCTCCCAGGTTCGGGAGTCGGGCCTCAACTATCTGGCACTGGGACATATCCACAAGGCCGGAGCCTTCCGGGCAGGGGGTGGGCTGTGTGTCTGGCCCGGCTGCCCCATGGGCAGAGGCTGGGACGAAACCGGGGACAAGGGCGTGTGTGTCGTGACCCTGGAACCGGAGGCTCAGGTGCAGCCGGTGAGCCTGGATACGGTGCGCTTTTTTGACCTGGAAGTGGAGGCCGGAGCCGACCCGGTGACCTCTCTGGAAGGGGTGCTGCCGCCTAAGGGCAACCGGAATTTCTACCGAATCACCCTGACCGGCAGCGGTGAGGTGGACGAAAAGGCAATTGCCCGGGAATTTCTGGACTTTCCCAATCTGTTCCTGGTGGACAAAACCCAGCCGCCTGTTGACCTGTGGGAGAATACCGACGCGGACACCCTGGAAGGGGTCTACTTTCAGCTGCTTCATCAGGCACTTACGGAGAATCCGGAAAAGACCCGGCAGATCACCCTGGCCGCGGAGATTTCCCGGAAAATCCTGGACGGAAGGGAGGTCGTCCTGTGAGAATTTACAAAATGACGGCTACCTTCGGCAAGCTGGAGCACGAGACTCTGACTTTGGAGCCGGGCTTAAACATCATTACCGCCCCCAACGAGTGGGGCAAAAGCACCTGGTGTGCCTTCCTGCTGGCCATGCTCTACGGTCTGGACACCCGGGTCAAGAGCACAAAGACGGCTCTGGCGGACAAGGAGCGGTATCAGCCCTGGTCGGGCAGCCCCATGTCCGGCCGGATTGACCTGAACTGGAACGGACGGGACATTACCATCGAGCGCAGCACCAAGCGGCGGGTGCCCCTGGGAGAATTCCGGGCTTACGAAACCGCTTCCGGCCTTCCTGTGGAGGAGCTGAATGCCGCCAACTGCGGAGCCATGCTTTTGGGCGTGGAGCAGACGGTGTACCGCCGGGCGGGCTTCATCCGCTTTTCCGACCTGCCCGTGACCCAGGACGAGGCTCTGCGCCGCCGGCTCAACGCTCTCGTCACCACCGGCGACGAAAGCGGCGCGGCAGACCGGCTGGCGGCTCAGCTGAAAGACTTGCGGAACAAATGCCGCTACAATAAATCCGGTTTGCTTCCCCAGGCGGAGGCTCAGATGGAACAGCTGGAGCAGAAGCTCACCGAGCTGGAATCTCTGGATATTCAGTCGAAGAAGCTCCGGGAGCGGATTGAGGACGTGAAGACCTGGCTCAAGCAGCTGTACAATCACCAGCAGGCCTTGGCCTACGAAAAGCAGGCCAGGGATGCGGTGCAGGTGGCT
>CAKTXO010000216.1 GCA_934630985.1 uncultured Oscillospiraceae bacterium
GTGACCGTGCCGGGGAAAATCAGCATCAGGCCGCCCGCGCAGCAAATCAGCCGCTGATACCAGGACATATGGGTATGCAGATACCCCTCCAAAGAAGCGGATACCGCGGTAATACCGATGAAGGCGGTGATGCTGATGCTGATGACGCCCCAGACGTTGGTATCCACAAACAGCAGCGCCGGATTCAGGGCAAATACATAGGGCACGATGAAGGCGGCAACCGCCAGCTTGGTAGCCGTGATGGCGGTCTTCATGGGGCTGGCCTGGGCAATGGCCGCGCCGGCATAGGCCGCCAGCGCCACCGGAGGCGTCAGGTCTGCCACAATGCCGAAGTAGAACACGAAGAAGTGGGCGGCAATGGTGGGAACGCCCATCCGGATGAGGATGGGGGCGCAGGTAGCCGCCATGATGCAGTAGGTGGCCGTGGTGGGCACACCCATGCCCAGAACGATACAGCAGATCATGGTCAAAACCAGGGCAATGAACACCTGATCTCCCGCCAGCACCACAATGCCGTTAATGAGCATATTCGCAAGACCGGTCATGGTGATGGTGCCCGCGATGATGCCCGCGATGCCGCAGGCGGCAGCCACGGTGATGGTTCCCTGACCGCCGGCAGCCAGTGCCTCCAACAGACGCTTGGGGGTGATCCGGTTGTCCTTATCGAACATGGACACGGCGATGGCAGCCACAATGGCGATGGCAGCGGCGTACTGAATACTCCGGGTGCTGGTGCTTACCAGGTATACCAGCAGAACCAGAGGCAGCAGCAGGTAAACCTTCTTTAGCAGAGGACGCAGCTTGGGCAGTTCCTCCCGGCTCAGGCCCCGCAGCCCCAGCTTCTTGGCCTCCAGATGCACCGCCACGAAGATACCCGCGAAGTACAGCACCGCGGGCAGAATGGCCTTCAGGGCGATCTGACTGTAGGGAATCTGCACATAGTCCGCCATCAGGAAGGCGGCGGCGCCCATGATGGGAGGCATAATCTGACCGCCGGTGGAAGCGGAGGCTTCCGCGGCAGCGGCAAATTCCGGGTCATAGCCCGTCCGCTTCATCAGAGGAATGGTCACGGAGCCGGAGCCAACGGTATTGGCCACGGAGGAACCGGATACCATGCCCTCCAGCGCACTGGCCACCACCGCCACCTTCGCCGGGCCGCCGGGCAGACTGCCCAGCAGAGAATTTGCCACATTGATGAAGAAATCCGCAATACCCGTGCGCTCCAGGAACGCGCCGAAGATGATGAACACCACGATGAACTTGGAGCAGACGTTGATGGGGGTGGAGAGAATGCCCTCCTTGCTGTAGAACAGGTAGCGGATGATGTACTTGACCTTTCCCCAGATGGTGGGGTTGGCAAGACCGGCGATAAAGGCGTAAATCAGGAAGCAGGCCGCCACAATCAGGATGGGCAGACCCACGCTTCTGCGGCAGACCTCCGCCAGAGCCAGCACGCCCAGAATGCCGATGACGATCTGGACATCGGAGAACTTGGTGCCCTGCTGGATAATGGTCTTGGCATTGAAGGCAAAGTACAAAAACGCGCCGGTGCCCACAATCATAATCATCCAGTCATACCAGGGAATGTGGTTCACCCGCTGGTGGCTCTTCCTGGCCGGGAACACCAGGATGCCGATGAACACGATCCAGGCAACAAAGGTGGTCAGCCGCAGCTCCTCCAGCCAGCTGGCAAAGAGCGTCACATACAGACAGAACAGGGAAAACAGCGCCAGCACGCAGTTCACCGCGAACCTGGGCTTTCCCTCCCAGAGGCGGACGTTGGATTCCTGGTCATATTTTTTCATGACCGTTTCCAGATCCATCGGCTCCTCCGGCATTGTTTTTTTCTTAAAGAATCCCATTTCTCTTCCTCCTTGACCGTATGACCCGCGCTGCCAGGCCGCGCCACACGGCGGTAAGTTTACTTTTGCAGAATCCAGGAAATACTCCTGCCAATCGGGTATTTCCTGAATCCTGCATTCTCTTAGAATGGTAGAACTGGCTGCGGCGAATGCCTCGCCGCAGCCAATATGTCACTTGGATTTACTGCGCCTCGACGGTAACGCCCTTTTCGGTGTAATACTTGGCGGCACCGGCGTGGAAGGGAGCGGTCATGCCGGTGGTGGCGTTCTCAATGCTCAGCTCCTTGCCCTTGCCGTTTTCCGCGGCGATGGCGTCCACGTTTTCAAAGATGGCCTTGGTCAGGTTGTAAACATCCTCCTCCTTGGCATCCTTGGACACGATCAGGGTAGCCTTGACGGTGACGGTGGACACATCAGAATCCTGACCCTTGTAGGTACCGGCGGGGACGGTGTAAGCGGTATAGAAGGGGTTGTTTGCCATCAGCTTGTCGGCAATCTCGCCGTCGATGGGCACGATGTAAGCGTCATTGGTGGTGCACAGCTCGGTGATGGCGGCAGTGGGGGCGCCGGCCACGATGAAGGCCGCGTCGATCTTGCCGTCCTTCAGGCCGTCGGCGCTGTCGGCGAAGCTCAGGTACTGGGGATTGATGTCATCCTCAGTCAGACCGGCGGCACTCAGCACGTCCATGGCGTTGAAGTACACGCCGGAGCTGGGCGCGCCGATGGAAACGCTCTTGCCCTTCAGATCCGCGGCGGACTTAATGGTGGGATCCATGGTAATCAGCTGCACCTGCTCGGCGTACAGACCGCCTACCACCCGGAAGTCCTGGATGGCCGCGCCGTCAAAGGAGCGGATGCCCTGCCAGGCGTAGGCCATCACGTCGGACTGGACGGTGCCCAGCTGGTAATCGCCGGAGGCGATGGATTCTATATTGGCCTTGGAGCCATCGGTGGAAACCACGTTCACATCGATACCGGCCTTATTTTTAATGTACTGACCCAGCACGCCGCCAAAGGCGTAGTAGGTTCCGGCGGTGCCGCCGGTGCCCATGGTCATCTTGGTTGCGGAGCCGGAGCCGCCGCAGCCTGCCAGAAGAGAAGCTGCCATAACAGCTGCCATTGCGATGGAAAGCATCTTCTTCATTTTCATTTTTTCGTTTCCTCCTTATTTTCTCATCTTCCCGTTTGGGAGCGGGGTA
>CAKTXO010000217.1 GCA_934630985.1 uncultured Oscillospiraceae bacterium
TGCGTGAAATTCTCGCCAAGTGCGACCACACTCTGCTGACCCAGACCGCCACCTGGGCGGACATCCGGGGCATCTGCGACGACGGCATGAAATACCACACCGCCTCCGTCTGCATTCCCGCCTCCTTCGTCAGGCAGGCAAAGGCCTATGTGGGAGACAAGCTGCCCATCTGCACCGTCATCGGCTTCCCCAACGGCTACGACACCACCGCCGCCAAGTGCTTCATGGCCTCCGACGCCGTGGACAACGGAGCCGATGAGGTGGACATGGTCATCAACATCGGCTGGGCCAAGGAAGCCAAATGGGACGACATCACCGCCGAAATCGCCGCGGTGAAGCGCGCCTGCAAGGGAAAGCTTCTGAAGGTCATCATTGAAACCTGCCTGCTCACCGACGAGGAGAAGATTGCCCTGTGCAAGTGCGTCTCCGACTCCGGCGCGGACTATATCAAGACCTCCACAGGCTTTTCTAAGGCCGGCGCTACCTTCCAGGATGTGGCGCTCTTCGCCGCCCACGTTGCCCCCCATGTGAAAATCAAGGCTGCCGGAGGCATTTCCTCTCTGGCCGACGCTCAGAAGTTCATCGAGCTGGGAGCCTCCCGGCTGGGAACCTCCCGGATCGTGAAGATCGCCAAGAGCCTGCCCGACGATGGCAGCTACTAAGGAAAGGAGAATCACCTATGCTTACCACTCCCACCCCTCATATTTCCGCCAAGCCCGGGGACTTCGGCAAAACCGTGCTCATGCCCGGCGATCCTCTGCGCTCCAAGTTCATCGCGGAAACTTTCCTGGAAAATCCGGTGCTGGTCAACAACGTCCGGGGCGTTCAGGGCTACACCGGCACCTACAAAGGCGTGAAGGTTTCCGTCATGGCCTCCGGCATGGGTATGCCCGCCATCGGCATTTACTCCCATGAGCTGTTCAACGGCTACGGCGTGGAGAACATCATCCGGGTTGGCTCCGCCGGTTCCATTCAGGAGGATATCCATCTCTATGACCTGGTCATTGCCCAGGGTGCCTGCACCGATTCCAACTACGCCGCCCAGTTCCATCTGCCCGGTACCTTCGCCCCCATCGCCAGCTGGGAACTGCTCAGCGAAGCCGTGAAGGCCGCCGAGGCCCGGGGTGCCACCTATCATGTGGGCAACGTGAATTCCTCCGATGTGTTCTACGGTGACCACGTTGGGGTGCCCGAGGGCTTAGACAGCGTGTACGGTCTGAAGAAGATGGGCGTCATGGCTCTGGAAATGGAGGCCGCGGCTCTCTACATGAACGCCGCCCGGTACGGCAAGCGGGCCCTGTGCATCTGCACCATTTCCGACCATGTGCTCAGCGGCGTGGAAACCACCTCCGAAGAGCGTCAGACCGCCTTCACCGAAATGATGAAGGTTGCCCTGGACGTGGCCGCCGCCATGGAGAGTAGGTAATATGAAACGGGTATTTCTCATCGTTCTGGATTCCTTCGGCATCGGTCAGATGCCGGACTGCGAGAAATTCGGGGACATTGGCGTAAACACCCTGGGAGCCTGCGCCACCTCCCGGCTTCTGGACATTCCCAACATGACCGCCGCAGGGCTTGGCAATATCGACGGCGTTACCTGTCTGCCCAAGGCCGCGCCCCAGACAGGTGCCTGCGCCCGGCTGACGGAAGCCTCCATGGGCAAGGACACCACCATCGGCCACTGGGAGATTTCCGGTATCGTCTCTCCCAAGCCCCTGCCCACCTATCCCCAGGGCTTCCCAAAAGAGGTGCTGGATGCCTTCGAGCAGGCCACCGGCCGGGGCGTGTTATGTAACCTTCCCTATTCCGGCACCGACGTGATCCGGGATTACGGCAGGGAGCACATGGAAACGGGCAAGTGGATCGTCTACACCTCCGCCGACTCCGTGTTCCAGGTGGCGGCTCATGAGGATGTGGTTCCCCTTGAGGAGCTGTACGATGCCTGCCGGAAGGCCCGGAAAATTCTCCGGGGAGATCACGGCGTAGGCCGGGTCATTGCCCGTCCCTTTGTGGGCACTCCGGAAGCCGGCTTCACCCGTACCCCCAACCGCCACGACTTCTCCCTGGAGCCTCCGGCGAAAACCATGCTGGACGCCATCTCCGGGGCGGGACTGGACTGCCTGGCCGTGGGCAAGATTCACGACATTTTCGCCGGTCAGGGAGACACGGAGCACGTCTTCAATAAGAGCAATGCCGACGGCATGGCTCACACCGACGACTATGCCGCGAGAGATTTCCACGGTCTGTGCTTTGTGAATCTGGTGGACTTTGATATGCTCTACGGTCACCGCAGAGACATTGACGGCTATGCCAAGGCTCTGACGGAGTTTGACCGGTGGTTGGGTGCTTTCCTGCCCAAGCTGGGCAAGGAGGATATTCTGATGATCACCGCCGACCACGGCTGTGACCCCTCCTACACCGCCACCACCGACCACACCCGGGAGTATGTGCCTCTTCTGGTGCTGGGCAAGGCCGTGAAGCCCGTGAATCTGGGCACTCGCGGCAGCTTTGCGGACATTGCCGCCACCGTCACCGAGCTGCTGGGCGTGCCCTTCGAAACCCCGGGCAAGAGCTTTGCGGGGGAAATTCTGCGCTAAGCTAGGCGGGCGCTTGCTATTGTCCCTGCGTGGACTGCCGTAAGAAGAATGTCATTGCGAACCAGTCCGCAGACTGGTGTGGCAATCCCCCGGTTCTTCCGGGAACTCTCGTATCATGCATATTGCCGATGAGACGCTATTTCATTTGCAAGCGACCTCATCCGGCTCTTCGAGCCACCTTCCCCTCCCAGGGGAAGGCTAGGGAAACGGATTGCCACACCAGTGTTGCGACACTGGTTCGCAATGACACGCAAAATACGATTGCCCGCGGAATGCTCGAAAATCAACGGCAAATTGCCAACTTTCAACAGGAGGAAACCGATGGAACCTTCCGAATTATGTAACCTTGCCAAGGAGGCTATGACCCACGCCTACGCGCCCTACTCCGGCTACAAGGTGGGAGCCGCCCTGCTCTGCGCCGACGGCACCGTCTATCA
>CAKTXO010000218.1 GCA_934630985.1 uncultured Oscillospiraceae bacterium
TTTTTCATGTCCTGAGCCTTCTGCTGGGCCATGGTGAGCATTTCTTCGGACATGTCCACCCCGGTGACGTCCAGCCCTGCCTGTGCCAGGAGCACGCTCACAGAGCCCGTTCCGCAGGCCAAGTCCACCACCGTTCTGGGGTGCAGACCCTCCCGGGTCAGAATCTCCCGGTAGAAATCCACCGTAGCCCGGTAGTCTACGTCATTTGTCAGGCGGTCGTAGCTTGCCGCCAGGTTTTCATAAGCTGCCATGATTTCTCCCAAAAAAGCATCCCGACCCCGGAGGGTCGGGATGCGAAACAACGTTCTTACCGCTTGAAAATGCTGAAAATCTCGTCGATGTCGCCCATATCCGCAGGCTTGGTAGGCTGACGGGAGGCGGCCACGGGAGTGTCGATGTCCTCGGGCACGAAGCTGGGGGTGCTGGGTCGGGCACCGGCCGCGGCCTTGGGGGCGAAGGCATTGGTCTCGGGCTTCATCTCAAAGCCCGTGGCAATGACGGTGACCCGCATCTCATCCTGGAAGTCCTCGGCGATGGTGGCGCCGAAGATGATGTTGGCCTCGGGGTTGGCGGCCTCCTGCACAATGCCGGCAGCAGTCTCCACGTCGTCCAGGGTCATCTCGGAAGAGCCGGTGACGTTCACCAGCACGCCGGTGGCACCGTTGATGGAGGTCTCGAGCAGCGGGCTGGACACGGCGGCGGTAGCGGCCTGCTCGGCCTTCTCCCTGCCGGAAGCGGTGCCCACACCCATATGGGCCCGGCCTGCGTTCTTCATGACCGCGGAAACGTCGGCAAAGTCCAGGTTGATGATGACGTTCTTGCAGAAGCCAACCAGCTCGGAAATGGAGGTGACGGCCTGCTTGAGCACGTCGTCGGCAATGCCGAAGGCGTTGGCAAAGGTGATCTTCTGATCGGTGACGTACTTCAGCCGGTCGTTGGGGATGATAATCAGAGAATCCACCTTGCCGTTCAGGTCGGCAATGCCCTGCTCGGCCTGACGCATCCGGTTGGCGCCCTCAAACTTGAAGGGCTTGGTCACAACGCCCACGGTGAGAATGCCCGCCTCGTGGGCAAGGTCGGCAACAATGGGAGCCGCGCCGGTGCCGGTGCCGCCGCCCATACCGGCGGTGATGAAGACCATATCCGTGCCCTCCAGAGCCTTGGAAATGGCCGCCCGGGATTCCTCGGCAGACTTCTTGCCGATCTCCGGCTTGGAGCCCGCGCCCATGCCGCCGGTGAGCTTCTCGCCGATCTGGAGCTTGTTTTCGCAGACGGACTTGTTCAGATCCTGCTTATCGGTATTGACAACCACAAAATCCACGCCGCCCACACCGGCCTCGATCATGCGGTTAATAACATTATTGCCGGCGCCGCCTACGCCGATAACCTTAATTTTGACTACGCGATCGGTTATATTCTCGGACATATTACTCTTCCTCCTATGTATCTGTTCGCTGTCGCGGCTAACCCGCTTACGACTATTTTTACTCATGCTCCCTCTATTCTATCCTGAATTACGGATTTGGTCAATAGAAAATCCTTTGGATTGGCAAATAATTTACAAAAAAATGACAGTTCGGGATGGCCTGGCGGCTTCATCAGGGTGGTAAAGCGGGTACTTTCCGGGCATTTCCTTTAGGAGAAGGGGGTATAGCCCACCTGCTTTTCCCAAATGGTGAAGCTGCAGTCCAGAACGCCGGACTGATACTCACTCATCTGAGCGATCACGGAGTTCATGCAGGCGATCTTGTATTCCAGACGTGTGCTGTCCCCCAGATTCACCTGATAGCGGGTGCCGTACCACAGCACGATGTCGTCGATCCGGCTCACGTCCACGCTGGCCGCGCTGCCCACGATATCGTTGGCTTCCAACGCCTTGAGAATCTCCAGCGCCGCGTCCAGACGCTGGGCGCCGGTGGTGGTCACCGGCGTGATCTGGGTCACCGTCTCCCCGGTGGGGTCGGTGGTGTCCGTCACCGCCGGGGCGCTTTCCATGGCCACCGCATGTTCATTGGGCGTGGGGTTGTCCAGGTTGACGCCCAGAATCTGGGTCTTGTTGGCAACCGTCGAGCTGGTGCCCTGGGTCACCACCCGGCCGCTGGAGTTCATCAGCCACCACTGGCCGGTGTCGTCCTTGACGGCATAGACGACTTCGTCTTCCTCAATGATAATATTGACAGTATCCGGCAGCTTTATACCGAACCGAACCTCCCGGACATAGGGTCGGTTGGCCTGAATCAGCGCCGCCGCCCGGGCGTGGCTGAAGGTCAGAAGGTTATCCCCCTTGCTGATGCCGCAAACCTCGGTGATGGCGCTTTCGCTGTAGACCTTGGCACCGGAAACGTAGATGTGCTGAACCTTAAAGAATACGGATAGTCCCACGGTCAATGCCAGCACCACCGCAATCACCGTCACCAGCTGCACCACCAGCCGGTTCCGGCTAAAGGCCGCGGGCTCGGTGTAAATCACCGCGGGGGTAGGCTGTCCCTGATGGCCGGATTTCCGCTTCCGCTTCTCCGTCAGCTTCTTGAGTGCGCTGCTGACGTTCTTGGCCAGCCGGGAAATAGCTGGTTCCTTCTTGGGCTTGCTGCTGCCGTAGGTGCGCCGCTTGTTGGGAATGGGGTCTAAATCCTCAGGCCGCTTTCTGGGAGCCTTCCGAGGGGCTTTGGCTTTTTCCGGGGCGCGCCGCCGTCTTGTGTCCGGCTCCCGGCGCTCCCGCTCCTTGGCGGGGGCTCTGCGAGGCTCCCGGGCTTCTTCCGTCCGGGCTGCCGGGCGGGATGGCCGGGTCTCATCTGCCGGGGCTTCCCGGCGGGCTGCCGGGCGGGTTTCCCGGCGTTCTTCCGTCCTTGGAGCACGCTGCCGGGCTTCCCGGGTCGTTCGCTCCGGGTTTTCCGGACGGGCGGTCTCCGGAGTCTGAGGCCGCTCCTGACGGGGCTGCCGGGACGCTTGTCGGCTCTGGCGCTCCTGGGTCTGGGGCTTTCGCTCCCGGGGCGTCTCGTCAGAGGGCTTCTGACGGCGGGGCTCCTC
>CAKTXO010000219.1 GCA_934630985.1 uncultured Oscillospiraceae bacterium
GTGCGGAACCGGCTGACCAGCATGGCGGTCTTGCCGCTGACAGAGCAGACCACAATGGCCTTGGCGTTCACATCAATGGCCATGGAGCAAACCGCATGGGAAATGCAGTCCAGATTGCTCTCGCCCACGAATTCCGTGGTGCGGAAGCGGCACTTGTAGTCCGTGTGCTGCTCGGTGTACTCGGCGATCTCGGCCATGGCCTTCACCGCCTCCACCGGGTACTTGCCTGCGGCGGACTCGCCGGAGAGCATGACACAGGAGGTGCCGTCATAGACCGCATTGGCCACGTCGGAAATCTCCGCCCGGGTGGGACGGGGGTTCTGAATCATGGATTCCAGCATTTCCGTGGCGGTGATGACCCGCTTGCCCAGCATCCGGCACATCCGGGTCAGCTTCTTCTGAACCGCAGGCACCTCCACATAGGGAATCTCCACACCCAGGTCGCCCCGGGCGATCATAATGCCGCCGCAGGCAGAGCAGATCTCCGTCACGTTGTCCACGCCGGACTGGTTCTCGATTTTGGCGATGATCTCAATGTCGCTGCCGCCGTTATCATCCAGCAGAGCCTGGATATCCAGCACATCCTGCTTTGTGGAGACAAAGGAGGCGGCAATAAAGTCCACGCCGTGCTTGATGCCGAAGAGGATATCTGACTTATCCTGCTCGCTGAGGTAGGGGCCGGACATGACCTTATTGGGGAAGGACATGCTCTTCCGGTCGCTGAGAACGCCGCCTACCAGGCACTTGCAGTGGATGTCGTGCCCCTGGATGGACTGAACCTGGAATTTGACCATGCCGTTGTTGACAGTGACGGTGTCGCCGGGCTTCAGCTCCTTATGCAGAGCCTTATAGTTCACGGCGACCTTGGTCTCGTCGCCGACAATCTCATCGGTGGTGAATGTAAAATCGCTGCCGTCGGCAATGGTCACCTTGCCGTTTGCGAAGGTGCGGATCCGGTACTCCGGGCCCTTGGTATCCAGCATAATGGCAATGGGCAGACCCAGCTTCCGGCGAACTTTCTTGATAAGCTCGATCTTCTTTTCATGCTCCTCATGGCTGCCATGGGAGAAATTCAGCCGGGCCACATTCATGCCGGCCAGGCACATCTGGGTCAGGGTTTCTTCGTTTTCACTGGAGGGGCCGATGGTGCAGATAATTTTCGTTTTTCTCATAATAACCTCCCGAATCTCTTGCGTTTTTTTGATTTCCGTATACGGCGCAATTTTACCACATTTTACTCTGCCCGTCAATCAAATCGGTGTTAAATTTCTACCCGGTAATGCCGCAGCCACACATCCAGCTGCAAGAAATAGGCCATAATCTGAGGTCTTCTCATCAGCTGCCCGTACCAGGGCCAGGGAGAATCCCCACAGAGGATTTCCGTCAGGCGCTCCCGGTTTGCCACAGCCCAGACCGGGCTGTCAGATTCCATCAACTGCCGGAACCGGGCGGCGATCAAATCCGTATAATGGGGGTCGAAGGTCTTTGGGTACGGGCTCTTTTTCCGCCAAAGGACTTTCTCCGGCAGAAGACCCTCCATGGCCGCCCGAAGAAGCCCCTTTTCCTTTCCCCGGTACTCCTTGAAAGCCCAGGGCACCCTGTACAGATATTCGGCAATCCGCCAGTCGCAGAAGGGCACCCGCACCTCCAGACCGTGGTACATGCTCATTCTGTCCTTCCGGTCAAGAAGGGTCTGCATGAACCAGCGGAAATTCAGATTGACCATTTCCTTCATCCGGGTTTCCAAAGGGGAGTTTCCCGGAAGAATATCACTTTCCCGGCAGGTCTGACGGTAGGCATCCATCACGAATTCTTCACTTCGATTCGTATCCCATCCCAGAAGCACAGAGGCTCGCTGGGCGGTGTTCTGAGCCCAGGGGAATCCCGTTCGGGAGCGAACCTCCGGATCCCGATACCAGGGATAGCCTCCGAAAATCTCATCGGCGCACTCTCCGGACAGGGCTACCTTGGTGTGCTGTCGAATCTGGCCGCAGAAGGCAAGCAAAGAAAAGTCCACATCCGCCATCCCCGGCAGATCCCGGGCAATGGTAGCGTCCTCCAACGCCTGACACAGATCTTCCGGGGTCAGTACGGTCAGATGCTGCTCCGTGCCGAAGGCGCTGACCATGACGTCAATGTAGGCGCTGTCTGCCTCCGGCTGGAACGGATTGGCCTGGAAATACCGTTCGTTGTTTGAATAGTCTACAGAGAAGGTTTTCAGAGTCCTTCCCCCCTTGGCCTCCTCCCCGGCGCAGACAGCCGTAATGATGCTGGAATCCAGACCGCCGGACAGAAAGGTGCCCACGGGCTCGTCGGAAACCATCTGCCGCCGAATGGCATCCGTCACCAGAAATCGGACATGCTCCAGGGTTTCGCCGAAGCTCTCCCGATGCTCTCCGTCGGTCAGTTTCCAGTACCGCTTTCCATTCAGTCTGCCGTCTTCGTAAAATGCGCAGCAGCCGGGCTCAATTTCCGCCATATCCCGGAATACCCCGCTGCCCGGCAGACGTCCGGGGCCCAGGAGAATCAGCTGGGCCGCCCCCTGTTCGTCCAGCCTTGCCTGAACGGTTGGGTATGCCAGAATGGTTTTCATCTCCGAGGCGAAGAGCAGACCGCCTGCATGGCGCATATAAAATAGAGGTTTGACGCCAATCCGATCTCTTGCCAAAAACAGCCGTTTCCGTTTTTCCTCCCAGATGCCGAAGGCGAAAATGCCATTGAACCGGGAAAGACACCCTTCCCCGAACTGGGCGTAGGCGTGCAGCACCACCTCCGTGTCGGAATAGCCCAGGAAGGTATGTCCGGCTTCTTCCAGCTCCTTTCGGATCTCCTCCGTGTTGTAGAGCTCGCCGTTGTAGACGATGGTGTATTTTTCCCCTGCCCAAGTCAGGTGCATGGGCTGCTTTCCGCCCTCCGGATCCCGGATAATCAGCCGGGAATGGAGCACAATTGCCTCTGCGGTTTCGTAAATTCCTTCCGCATCCGGCCCACGGCGGTGCATGGACCGGAGCATGGC
>CAKTXO010000220.1 GCA_934630985.1 uncultured Oscillospiraceae bacterium
AGGCTGTACCAAAGGCTCATAAGCTTCCTCCTTTCATGTGGAAGGCCTGGGCGAATTCCGGGGAGCTCAGAACCTCCTGGGCGGTGCCCTGAATTTTCACGCCCCGGTCAATGAGCACCACCTGATTGGCGTACCTTGGGAGCATGGAAAAGTCGTGAGTGGTCATAAGAATGGACAGGTCATAGGTTCTGCGGATTTCGTCCAGCATGTCCATCAGGGTCTCCATGCCCTCCACATCCACGCCGGAGAGCGGCTCGTCCAGAATTAGAATGTTCGGCATAGGCTCCAGAGCCAGCGCCAGCAGTACCCGCTGCAATTCGCCGCCGGACAGGGTGCCGATTCGTTTGTCGATTAAATCTTCCCCGTGAACCCGCTCCAGGCATTCCTTCACCAGGGCGCGCATGGACTTGCCCAGGCCTAAGAAAGCGGGGCGTTTGCCCAGACAGCAGGCGAAGAGATCGGACACGCTCACCGGGTCGCTGGGGTCGAAGGCCGGGCTCTGGGGCACATAGCCGATTCGGGGCTTTTTGCTCCGCTGACCCGGCTGGGAGAAGGCAATGACACCTTCATATTCCCGCTGACCCAGAATGGCCTTCAGGAAGGTGGATTTGCCCGCGCCGTTGGGGCCGATCAGAGCCAGAAGCTCCCCGCAGTGGACGTGAAGATTTACGTCCGACAGAATCGGCTCGTTTCCGATTTTTACCGTTAAATTTTCCACCCGCAGGCAGCAGGAGTGCCCGCAGGAGCCGCCGTGAATGTCCAGATTCATCCCAATGCCTCCCGGATTGTGTCAATGTTGTGATACATGGCCTCAAAATAGCTATCTCCGGACATGGCCATGTCCAGAGCGTAAACCTTACAGCCCGTTTCCCGGGCGATTACCCGCGCCGCCGAATCGCTGCCGCTGACCTCGGTGAAGATGGCGGGAAGGTTATGATCCCGCACAAGCTCTGTCAGATGAATCAGGTCTTTCGCCGAGGCCTCGCTGCCGGATTCCTCTTCGACGGATTCCAGAATGGTCAGATGAAAGGCCTGGGCGAAATAGGAAAAGCCGTCGTGGAAGGGAATCAGCTCCCGGCATTGCAGGCCGGACAGTTGTTCCTCGCCATAGCTTTGCAGGGCTTCCAGCTGAGAAAGCAGGTCTTCCAGATTGGCTCGGAAGGTATCTTCATAGTCCGGATACTGCCGGGAAAGCCCCTCACAGATGTTTTGCGCCATAACCTGGGCATTTTCCGGGGACAGCCAGATGTGAGGATCCTCCTCGTGATGGTGGCCGTCCTCCTCATGGTGGTGCTCCTCTTCCTCGTGCGCCTCTTCCTCGTGCGATTCGTCACTGTGCAGAAGGGAGATTCCCTGGGATGCGTCAATGGTGGGCACGTCCAGAAGCAAATCGTCCAGGAAGTCCTCAAGCCCCGCTCCGGAGATGACTACCACCTGGGCAGCCTCTGCCGCCTTGACCTGACGGACGTTCAGGGAATAGTCGTGCAGGCAGCTGACCTGCTCCGTCACCAGCCGGGTTACGGCGAGCGGCGTGTCCTGGCACAGCCGGGCGGTAAAATCCCAGACGGGCAGGGTGGTGGCGGCAATGGGGGCGTAGTCCGTTTTCGGGACGCAGCCGCAAAGCAGCGCCGCCGCCAGCGCCGCTGTCAGTATGATTTTCCAAAACTTCATGGGGCAAAAATCCTTTCCGGATAGGCGTATATCATTTTTATTCTACCATAGCTGTCAAGAAAAAAGGAAGCCTGCTCAGCAGACTTCCTTCTCGCTATGTATGGAAACTCAGTGGTTCTCCACCCATTCCTTGACCTTGGTCTTGGCAAGTCTCTGGATATCCTCGGTAGGATACTTGGAGGTCTCGCCGCCGATGCCGTACACAAAGTACAGACCTTCGGGAGTCTGGAACAGATCCTCCTCATAGCCGGCGGGATCGCCCAGGTTGCCGCTGGTGAACTTATGAACCAGGGTAGCAGTCTCGGTGTCGTACTCCTTCTTGCAGATGATCTTCTTCATGGAATGAACCTCCTTTCATGAGTAATCATCGGGATACCTGTAATTATACACTAATTTGTCCGGAAATCAATAGCGAAAAAAGAAAAATCAGAACCTTTTCCCAAAAATTGGTTGATGTCTCAATTGGAAACCCTGACTAAGCCGGGAAAGAGTGTGCAAGATGCACAAAGAAATAAGACGGTTTTATCCCTTTGGACGTTGTGCTTTGGACAAAAAGATGGTATGATAACAAAAAGGAGGGAATGAAAATGCGGGATTTTCCAGTATTTGACACGGAAACCGGGGTATCCAGCCTGATTCTGAAGGAGGTACCCTATCGGAAAACGGCCTACATTCATATCCGGGATGTGGAGCCAGGGGGACTGGATGCCCATCTTCGGGAGTGTGTGGGCTTCTGCCGGGCGGTGGGAGCGGAGCGGATTTTCGCCGCGGGACATGAGGCACTGACGGACTATCCCCTGTATACCGCCGTGGTGGAAATGACCGGCAGCCCCAGCTTCGAGGAAGGGGAGCTTGCCAATCTCTTCCCGGTAACGGAGCAGACCGTATCCCGGTGGCGGGAGCTCTACAATGAACGGATGGCAGGCGTAGACAACGCGGGGACGCTGGAGGCTCGGCAGGAGCCGGAGATTCTTTCCGGCGGCACCTACTTCGTCCACGACGGCGGAGAGCTGCTGGGCATCGGCTGGCTGGAGGAAGGTCTGCTTCGAGCCATGGCCTCGGTGAAGCCTGGGGCAGGGGAGCGGGTGATGCGAACCCTGCTGTCGGCCTGTTCCGGCGAAACCCTCCGGCTGGAGGTGGCCTCTACCAACGAGAAGGCATTGCGCCTGTACAAGCGGCTGGGATTTTTTCCTACCCGGGAGATTATCCGCTGGTATCAGGTAGGATAAAAAAGACCAGGTGTTCCGGAAAAATACTTGACATCCGAAGACGGCTGTGCTATAATGCCCAAGGTCAAGGGAAATGCCTTGACACAAGGAGGTTCCCATGGACGCGCTGGAGA
>CAKTXO010000221.1 GCA_934630985.1 uncultured Oscillospiraceae bacterium
AAGGCTCCCAGGCAGTGCTCCACGAACCAATTCAGCTCCGGCCGATCCATGGCCTGGATGGCCTCCCAGGTCTGCCGGGCGGCGGTGTCGAACTCGGTGTTCCCCGCCTTCTGCTCCTCCAGGCATTTGATGTGGGCGCTGAGCTTGTCCGCCCCCTTCACAATGGGCGCCAGAGCCTCGTCATCTTCCAGCACATCGTGCTCGTAGCTGGCACGCAGCTCCGGGGGGAGCATGTTCAGAAGCCGCTCCCCGGCCACCCGCTCCACCTGCTTGTAGGCAGTCTTGATCTCCGGGTTGTAGTACTTGATGGGCGTGGGCAGATCGCCGGTGAGAATTTCCGAAGCGTCGTGATACAGTGTCGCCACCGCGCACCGGTCAGGATCCGGAGTAGGAAGCTTCAGCACATCCCGGCGAATCAGTGCCAGGGCGTGAGCCAGCACTGCCGTCTGATAGCTGTGCTCGGCGATGTTTTCGGAAAAGGTGTTGCGCATCAGCCCCCAGCGGGTGATGTAGCGCATCCGACCCAAAAGGGCATAAAACTCATTTGCCATGGACGATTTCCTCGATTTTCTCCGGTAAATCCCGGGGATTTTCGCAGAAATGGCAGCCGCCCTCCCGGGCAATTTCCGCCCGATCCCGGAAGCCCCAGAGCACGCTCAGGCAGGGCACTCCGGCATTTTTCGCCGTGCGCACGTCCACCTCGCTGTCGCCGACGTACACGCAGGTATCCACGCCGATTTCCCGGCAGGCCTTGAAAAGCATATCCGGCGTGGGCTTTCGGGGGCAGTCCGCCGTCTCCCCCAGGGCGTACAGCCCAGGAAACAAGTCGGCGCACAGAGCCTTCACCGCAGCATCCGGCTTATTGGACACGATGGCAATGGGGTAATGCTCCCTCAGCTCCGCCAGTGCCTCCAGAATGCCCTCATAGGGTCGGGTCTTGATCTGGCAATGGGCGGTGTAATAGGGCTTGTAGACCCCCAGCACCCGCAGAACCTCCTCCCGGGGCGTACCCTCGGGAAGGGAAGTGCGCAGCTGATTTTCCGCGCCGTTGCCCACAGATTTGCGCATCTGCTCCAGGGTTCTAGGAGGATAACCGCACTGGGCAAGGGCGTAGTTAGCCGCGTCCAGCAAGTCCTCCAGGGTATTGAGCAGGGTTCCGTCCAGGTCGAATAAAATTCCTGTCTTCATCTTATAATCCTCGATTTTTCAGTATCCGAATGTCCTCGCCCACGAAGGTCAGCCCCTGGAAGCTGCCCTGAAGCCGGGAGGCAATCTGGGGAGAATACCGACGGGCAGCCTCGTCAATGTTCAGATTGGTGGAGATCACCATAGGCTTCCCTGCCAGAATCCGGTCGTTGAGCAGGGTGTAGAAGGCCGCGGTGACGAACTGACCGGGCATTTCCGTGCCCAGATCGTCCAGAATCAGCAGGTCGCAGTCTGTAAAACGAGCCGCCTCCCGGCGGGCTTCCTCGCTGGGACTGAACTTGGCCTGCTCCAACTTGCCGAACAGGTGTCCGGCGGACTCATAGACCACGCTGTAGCCCCGATCCGCCACCGCCCGGGCAATACAGGCAGATAAAAATGTCTTTCCCAAGCCCGTGCCGCCGACAAACAGCAGATTTCCCGCGCTGGGGGCAAAGGTCAGAGCATAGGTTCGGCAGATTTTCAGATTCCGCTCCATGATCGTCCGGGGGCTGGCTCCGTACTTGGGGTCGATCCGATCGGGATAGTAATCCAGCCGGAACTGGTTGAAAGCCTCCCGACTGCCGGAGAGAACGGAAACCTCCTTTTTCTGCTCCTGGCGGCACAGTTCCGTCAGGCACTCGCACATATTGGAGCCAATATAGCCGCTGCCGCCGCACTTATCGCAGATGGGGCTGTCGTCTAAGTACCCCTCCTCGAAATTTTCCATTGCCAGAATGGCCCGCTCCTGCTGAAGCTCCAGATTCTCAAGCCTTGCCTTTTCCAGCAGCTCCCGGCCGTCGCCGCCCTGTAAGAAAGCTGCCTGAGCCGCCTGAGCCATGGTTCTGCGCAGCTGAATGTCGATTTCCTGGATTCGGGGCACCCGGGCATAGGCCACCGCCAGGTGCTGCCGGTTCTCCGATTCCCGATCCTCCTTGGCCTGGGCAAGCCGCGCCCTGGCACGCTTGACCACTTCCGCACTGTATGCCATGGCTTAACCCTCCCGCAAAACTCTTTGAATGGCTTCCAGCTCCGCTTCGCCCAGCTGGCCGGAAGCGCCCTTGGGCAGGCTTCCCTTCCGGTCGCCGGTGCGCACGTCCTCCGCCGTCCGAAGGCCCTGGTCGTGCCAACGCTGCAAAATCTTGTTCATGTACGCCCAGTTGAGCCCGCCGGTATTCAGGCAGGTGCGCTCGTAGGCCATGGAAATCAGCTCCTCGGACAAATCCATGTCCAGCCAGGCCTTGGCGTACCGCTCCTCCGCCCCGGTCAGGCTCCGTCCCCGAATCTGGAGAATTCCCATCAGCCTGGAAATCCGGGAATTGCGGACGTTTTCCTTCTGAATGAAGGCGGCGGCATCCTCCACGCTCTCGATGCCCTGCTCAGCCCAGGCGTAGGCCTCCTTCTCGATGGTGCGAAGGCTTGGATTTCGCAGGCTCCCCTTCCGCCGGGCCCTGTCCTTGCAGTAGCACACCAGCACGGACACCAACTCCGGGGTCATGCCCAGATAGCGGACAAAGCCCAGGAGGATTTTCAGCTCCTCGGTGTTCAGGCTCCGACCCAGCAGCCGCTGAACCTCACCGTAAAGACCCCGGAAATCCCCGTCGCCGTCCATAGCCTGAAGCACATCCCGCTCGGAGTAGCTGGGGCGCTCTCCGGGGGCAATCCGGCTCACCCGGTCGTCCAGCATCAGACCCAGCTGCCGCAGGGTGGCCTCGGCACAGCCCAGCCGGGACTCGTTCATATGCAGTTCCGCCCCGGCGTTTTTCCAGTCGTTGCCGCTGCGGGTGTATAAGTACAAAAGCGCCGCGTCCGGGCTGGCCGCGGACAG
>CAKTXO010000222.1 GCA_934630985.1 uncultured Oscillospiraceae bacterium
CTGTGCCTGGCGGTGCTGGCCGTCTGCGCCCTGAATCCCCAGAAGTCGGACAGCACGCCCGTGGGTGCCGTTGTAACAGCCGAAAAGCCCCTGAATATCCGGGCGAAAGCCAGTGCCCTCAGTGCCGTTGTGGGCAGCTATGAGCCCGGCACAGCCATTACCATCCTGGAGAGGAAGGACGGCTGGGGACGCACCGACCTGGGCTGGATTGCCATGGATTTTGTCACGCTTTCGGAAAACGCCATATCAGGCATCACTGGC
The DNA here is from genome assembly GCA_934630985.1 of uncultured Oscillospiraceae bacterium. Classification (GTDB taxonomy): domain Bacteria; phylum Bacillota; class Clostridia; order Oscillospirales; family Oscillospiraceae; genus Faecousia. The sequence goes on from CAKTXO010000222.1 coordinate 262, forward strand.
GAGGCAAGCATCGGCATCTGGGATCTGTATTATACCCTCCCGGAGGGCTGCGTCCAGATGACACTAGAAGCCAGCGAGGATCGAAGTGAACAGGAGCTGCGGGAAGGAAACACGGTCATCGGCGGTGTCCGGGCCTTCAAAATCCCAAGTGACATCTCCGGCGCGGACTGGCTGGAGGAGCTGGTGTTTCCGGAGTGGGGCATGGAGAATGTGGGCTATATGGCCAGCGGAACCCTGAATAGCGGCTACACGGTGGATTTTTTCAGCGACGTGCCCGAGGGTCAGCCCAAAACCCTTTTGAACCGACACAATGTCTATTGGTGGGAAAATCGGATTTATGACGTGTGGTTTAACGAGTATACTGTCAGTCCGGAAGTTGAGAGAGCCATCCTGAATACCCTCAGCTTTGGCAGTGAGACGGCGGCCGTTCCTTCGTCCTTGCCCATTGATCTGGCAATGCTTCCGGAGAGTGTGAGCCTGAAGTCCGGCAAGAACCGCGCAATCCTCTTTGTGAAGGACGGGGAAACCATCGGCGCAATTGACACCTATGACATTCCGGATTCCGTGGAGAATCCCTACGCGGATTTTGATTGGCTGGCAGAAGCGGGAGTTGCGGATGTTTCGGATTCCAGCCTGATCTTAATGGCAGGCAGTTCCCTCTACGGCGACTGGGATCTCCAGGCGGAAAGTGACGTGATACCCGGTCAGCCTCAGACGGTGAAGCGGTGGCATACCTTCTTTATCGCCGAACGGAAGGCCTATGACGTCTGGTTCGACCTGACGAAGATTTCGGAAGGGGAATACCGGAATCTTATGTCGCTTATGGTCAATGGAGAGCCGGAAGAGACCACCATTGCTACCCAGCCCCCTCAGGAAGGCTCCGAGTATTGGGGCGAAAGCTTCCTGAGCGACGACGGCACGGTCACCTTCCAGGCGGATGTGTATTACGACCCGGCTCAGCTGACTGGGGAGGGTGTTATGACCCAGGCGGAACTGATCTCGGCGGTGAAGCGGGAGATGCAGGCCGGAACCATGGATGGCTTCGGTCTTGGCACCAAGGAAATGGGCTACACCGACGTGGAATGCTTCGTGAATCTGACCGGGCTTCATCTGGAGCAGCGTCAGGAAAAGCCGGTGCTGGTGGTGGAGGGCTTTGTCATTTACAGGTTCTCTGATGGCAACTCCATCGGTCAGGAGCTGGGCATTCGCGAGCTAATGGCTCTGGATGCCAGAGACGGAAGCTTCCTGTCCGGCTTCGGAAGAGTAAGTTAAATCAGAAGCCCCCGGCTTGCGCCGGGGGCTTTCTGCTATTGCAGACTTCCGAAAACCGTGTCATTGCGCACCAGTGACCGATGTCACTGGTGCGGCAATCCCCCGATCGTCCGGAGATCATCGTACAACGCATGTCATTGCGAACCAGCGCGCACGCTGGTGTGGCAATCCGTTTCCCCTGCCTAAACCTTAGCCCTCATCCGTCTCGCGCTTGCGTGAGACGCGCGAGCCACCTTCCCCCCAGGGGAAGGCGTGTATTCAATGGGCTTTCTATTGACAAAACAGGCGCATTGGAGTAAGATGCTTCCTATCGAAAAAGAGAGAAGGAACGCATATGTACGGTTTCGGAACGATCATCAACACGGGAGCCATTGTGGCCGGGGGTCTGGCCGGGATCCTGTTCGGCAGGTTTTTGAAGGAAAACGTCCAGGACACCCTGAGCAAGTGCTGCGGCATCAGCACCCTGATGATCGGCATTGCCGGGGCGTTGGAGAAAATGCTCACCCTGGAAAACGGGGCGATTTCCGGCGGCGGCAGTATGCTTCTGGTGCTGTGCCTGACCGTCGGCGGGGTCATCGGAGAGCTTCTGAATCTGGAGGGAGCCTTCGAGTGCTTCGGCCGGTGGCTGAAGGAGAAGACGGGCAACGCCAAGGACAAGGGCTTTGTGAACGCCTTCGTCACCGCCTCCTTAACGGTCTGCATCGGGGCTATGGCCATCGTCGGCTCCATTCAGGACGGCCTGACGGGAGACTATTCCGTCCTTGCGACGAAAGCGGTGCTGGATTTCATCATCATTATGGTTATGAGCTGCTCCCTGGGCCCTGGGGCGGCGTTCTCCGCAATCCCGGTCGCAATCCTGCAAGGAAGCGTCACCGCTCTGGCGGGGCTTGTGCGGCCTGTGATGACGGAGGCCGCGCTGAACAATCTTTCCCTGGTGGGTTCGGTGCTGATTTTCTGCGTGGGCATCAACCTGCTCTGGGGCAAAAAGATACGGGTTGCCAACCTGCTGCCCGCCATCGTGTTGGCGGTAGCTACTGCCTTCCTCTGAAAATAGACCGGGGCCGATGATCGACCCCATACAAATATAAAAGAAGCTGCCATTGCAAGTCGGTGCGCACACCGGCGTGGGAACCCGCTTCTCCATAGGGGGACGGATTGCCACACCAGTGCTGCGGCACTGGTTCGCAATGACAGCTTTATTGTTTCTTGCTCCCTTTTGCGGGAAAGATATCTGGCCGGGCGGCTTTTTAATCCCGCTCGAATTTTCCCTTTTTGGCACTGGGAAGCTTGATGAGATTTGCCAGGGCGCAGCCCATGAAGGCAAACAGCGTACCAAGCACCATGGAAGCCAGCACGTCGCTGGGGTAGTGCACATACAGATATAGCCGGGAGAAGGACACGGCAATGGCAATGATCAGCGCCGGAATGCCCATTTTCTTGCTGTATTTCAGCAGCACCAC
>CAKTXO010000223.1 GCA_934630985.1 uncultured Oscillospiraceae bacterium
GAGCGCATTTTGGTGTTCACCACGTCCCGGGAGGTCAGGGTCTGATCCAGCTCCAGGTCGCCGATGATGTTCCGAAGGGTCGTGGCCGTCAGGGTCTCCATAGCCGCCATGGGCTGCTCCACGCCGTAGGCGTACAGCTTGGGATCGGTGATCTGGAAATACACAACGGTATCGATCTGCATGGTCACGTTATCCTTGGTGATAACGGGCTGGGGGGGATAGTCCAGCACCTGCTCCTTCAGGGAAACCCGCCGGGCTACCCGGTCAATGAAGGGAACCTTGAAGTGCAGACCCACGCCCCAGACGGTCTGGAATGCGCCCAGCCGCTCCACAACGTAGGCACGGGACTGCTGAACCACCACGATGTTGCGCACCGCAATGATCAGCACGATCAGGATAAGGATGATAACAAACAGCATCATTAAGTACCTCCCTTTGAGAATTCAGATTTTTTCGGGAACGTTTACAGGGGTTACATAGACTTTGACGCCTTCGATTCTGTCCACTCGGATCAGGGTGCCCTGGGGGATATTCTCGCCGGTGGTACTGCGAGCCGTCCATTCCATGGCACCCAGCTTCACCTGACCGGAGGCGGTCACATTGTCAATGGCAACCGTGACCAGTCCGGTCGCTCCCACCAGGGTGTCCACATTGGTGGCCGTGATTTTCGGCACCAGATACCGCCGGACAATGGGGCGGAGCATCAGCAGCAGCGCACCGGAAACCACCAGGAACAATCCGGTCTGCAGCCAAGCTCCCGCTCCCAGCAGGGCGGCAAACATGGCGACCACCGCGCCCGCCGCAAACCACAGAGAAACCAGGCTCACCGTCGCCCCCTCCGCGATCAGAAACAGGATTACCAGTCCCAGCCAGACAAACGCAGCGAATTTCATTTTGGATTCCCCCTTCCGAAGACCTCATCACGTCTTTGTGCGTAAGTCTATGATATCAGAAAAGAGTCCCTGCGTCAATGGCTCAGATTCCGGGAAATTCTGTGAATCCGACGGTTTTACAAAAATTTTACCTGCTTCTTCCCATGGGGAAAGCATTTCCCAGTTTTCGATCCCAGAGCTTCTCGGTCAGGCCGTACAGGCTCATCCCCGCCGCCCCCACCGGAATCCACACCGCGGCAAACAGCGGGCAGATCTGCCCCAGGAAATTCCCGGGCTGGCCCCGGTAGTCCCAGACGGAAAAGTCCCGGTTGCACAGAAGCCCCGTGGCCAGCTCCACCCCGGTGATGATGGCCGCCCCGCCGGCAAGCCTGGCAGCCAGCGGCAGCCGCTTTTTGCGCAGCGCCCCCATCAGCAGAAAGCACAGCCCCCCTGCCCCGAACATGCTGATGTGGCTTCTGCCCCGGTACAATAGTTCCAGCCCCACATAGGCGCCGCCGCCCACGGTAAAGAGTGTCAGTTGTTTTCCCCATTTCATGGTGATTCACCTCAGAAAAAAGTATCTCCAAAAAAATCGAGGAAAAAACAAAAATAATTCTTGACAAACGGAAAATCTTAGGCTATACTTAGGAAGCTGATTTCGGCGGTACCGAAATTGCGTTGACCACATGGCGGCATAACTCAGTTGGTAGAGTAGCCGGTTCATACCCGGTATGTCATCTGTTCGAATCAGATTGCCGCTACCAGGCCCGTTGGTCAAGCGGTTAAGACACCGCCCTTTCACGGCGGTAACATGGGTTCGATTCCCGTACGGGTCACCATGTAAAATCCCTGATGCACACGCATCAGGGATTTTTCGTTTTGAAAGAAGAATTCCAGCCGCCTATCAAATGCGCGGAAAAGTCAGCAATGTATTGACGTTGTATCAACATAGTGGTATAATAAGCAGGAAAGGAGTTGATTTTCATGGCACAGACAACCGTATCTTTTCGCATGGACGAAGGCCTGAAGCAAAATATGGAGCAGCTTTGCAGCGATCTGGGTCTGACAATGACCGCCGCCTTCACTATCTTCGCCAAGAAAATGACCCGGGAAAACCGCATTCCTTTTGATGTCTCTATCGAGCGGCCCAATGGGGACACCCTGGCGGCAATCGCGGAGGTTCGGCAAATGAAGGCTGATCCCACCGCCGGGAAGTCCTATTCCTCCGCCGCTGAGATGATGGAGGATATTCTGGAATGACCTACCAAATCAAGCCATCCACCCGATTCAGAAAAGACCTGAAGGCTGTGAAAAAACGAGGCTATGACCTGCGGCTTTTGGCCGCCGTCATTGACTGTCTTGCCGCCGGTGAGCCACTGCCGCCAAAAAACCGGGATCACGCTTTAAGTGGGGATTTCTCCGGCTGCCGGGAATGCCACATTACGCCGGACTGGCTTTTGATCTATGAGCAGTATGACCGTGATTTGATTCTCTATCTGACCCGCACCGGAACCCACAGCGATTTGTTCGATGAATAGCACAAGGCCGCCCATGATTGGGCGGCCTTGTTGTCTTCCTATCTTCACCCCAAACTACCCAACAGCCGAGCAATCTGTGCGCACCGGGCGGCGGCATTGTCCGCAAGCAGCCGGAAGACGATTCCCGTCTCCGGCTCCGCCGAGCGGGCTAAGTATTCCATCTGGGCACGGCAGGTGCTCCGAAAGCACTGCTCCAGAAGCCGCGCCGTCCCCTCCTCCGGCGGCGGTACCGGCTGCATGACCCCGCTGTCCCCGCCGCTCAGTCTTTCCAGACCCCGGAGTATAACCCCGTTTTCCAGCTCCTGCCGGTACAGGACAGCCGCCTGCTCCCGGCCGCTTCCCCTCAGGGTGTTTTCCAGCTTCCGATAAATCCCCGCCAGGCACATACTCTCCCGGCGCAGAACCCGCAGATTTTCCCCGGATGCCGCCATGGGCTGCCGCACCCGCTGCCAGACCTGGCTTTCCCACTGCTCTTTCACGCGCATTCCTCCTTATGCCAGTATAGGCTGGACTGCCCGGATTTTGTGAAAGAATTTTCCGACAGGCCTTTCTTTTTTCGAAAATATGTGCTATAATT
>CAKTXO010000224.1 GCA_934630985.1 uncultured Oscillospiraceae bacterium
GTATAACACACAACTTGCCGTTTGCAAAGGGTTTTAAGAAAAAGTTAAAGGAAAAAGTCGCAAAATCTGGCTTTTGACGGAAAGGGGAAGGACACCGCCCCACAAAAAAGAGGGCGGCCAATGGCCGCCCCTACAGATTCTATGGTTAGATTCGCGTTGTTTCAAAGCACCTTGGACAGGAAGTCCTTCAGTCTGGCATTCTGGGGATTGCCGAAAACCTGGGCAGGGGAGCCCTGCTCCAGAATTTTGCCGCCGTCCATGAACAGCACCCGGTTGCCAACCTCCCGGGCAAAGCCCATCTCATGGGTGACTACCACCATGGTCATGCCGTCGGCGGCCAGCTCCTTCATGACGTTCAGCACCTCACCCACCATCTCCGGATCCAGGGCGGAGGTGGGCTCGTCGAAGAGCATTACCTTGGGATTCATGGCCAGAGCCCGGACAATGGCGATCCGCTGCTTCTGGCCGCCGGAAAGCTGGTTGGGATAGGCATCGGCCTTTTCCTCCAGACCGACCCGCTTCAGAAGCTGCATGGCTTTCTCGTTGGCCTCCGCCTGGGTCATGAGGCCTGTGCGCACGGGAGCCAGGGTAATGTTTTTCAGAATGGTCATGTTGGGGAAGAGGTTAAAGTGCTGGAACACCATACCCATCTGCCGGCGCACCTTGTCGATGTCCGTTTTGGGGCTGGTGATCTCCACCCCGTCGAAGGTGATGGAGCCGGCACTCGGCTCTTCCAGCAGGTTCAGGCTGCGAAGGAAGGTGGACTTGCCGGAGCCGGAGGGGCCGATGATGACCACCTTGTCTCCGGGATAAATGTGCTCGGAGATATTGTCCAGCACCAGATGATCGCCGAAGGATTTGCTCAGGTTTTTAACGTCTATCACTTTGACGCAGCCTCCTTTCCAGAATGCTCAGCAGCCAGCTGAAGATCATGACGAGAACCAAATAGATGAGCGCGATGCCCAGCAGGGGGAACATCTGCTCGTAGGTTCTGCCGTAGATGGCCTGAGCGGCGTAGACCAGCTCCTTGCCGCCGATGACGGTGATCAGGGAGGTGTCCTTCAATAGAATAATGAACTCGTTGCCCAGAGCCGGGAGAATGGCCTTGAAGGCCTGGGGAATGACGATAAAGCGCATGGTGTCGATGTAGTTCAGACCCAGGCTCCGGCCTGCCTCCGCCTGACCGGGATCCAGAGCCATCAGACCGCCCCGGATGATTTCAGAAACGTAGGCACCGGAGTTGATGCCCAGGGTCAGCGCGCCGACCATGGTGTAGTTCCGGGAGGAGGAGAAGATGACAAAGCCCATAATGAGCAGCTGCACCATCATAGGCGTGCCCCGGATGACCGTGGTGTAAACCTGGCAGATGCCGTTGAGAACGCCCAGCACCGGATTGTGCTTACCGGCGCGCTGCTGGTCGTGGGCGGTACGAACCATGGCCACCAGCACACCCAGCAGGATACCGATGGTCAGTGCCATGGCGGTGACCATCAGGGTGGTGCCCACACCGTTAAAGTATTGCTTCCAGCGACTGCCGTCGATGAAAGCCTGATAGAATTTGACGTAAAATTCCTGCCATCCGGTGGCCTCACCGGTGCGAAGCAGGGCCTTCCAGGCTTCGTACTGTTCCACAAGCTCACTCCTAAATATATGTTTTGGGTAATTGTTTCCGGGAAAGAGCCTCTCCGGGGCTTCTTCACGCAGACAATTAACGTATCGTATCAGGGACGGCAAAGGCCGTCCCTGATACAAAGAAAGTGCATGGAAAGGGGAAATTATTCGGCGGTGATGTACTTGCCGATGATGGTGTCGATGGTGCCGTCGGCAGTCAGCTCAGCCAGGGCGCCGTTGATGGCATCCAGAAGAGCGGTGTTGTCCTTGTTCACGCCGATGGCGTAGTTCTCGACGACATACTCGGTGTCCAGAATGGTCAGACCGGGGTTGGCCTCCACATAGGCTTCGGCGGGAGCGGCATCGATGACCACGCAGTCTACCTGGCCGTTCATCAAAGCCTGAACGGCGGAAGCGCCGTTGTCGTAGGCGGTGACATGGTCGTCGCCGTAATCGTCGGAGGTGAAGATGTAGCCGGTGGTGCCCCGCTGGGTGCCGATCATCTTCTCGCCCAGGTTGTCCAGGGACACGTCGGAGCCTTCCTTGACGATGACCACCTGCACGCCGGTGGCGTAGCTGTCGGTGAAGTTCATGACCAGCTTCCGGTCATCGGTGACGGTGACACCGGCCATCACGATGTCGGACTTGTTCTGCTGAACAGCCAGCAGAGCGGCGTCAAAGTCCATGTCGTCCACTTCCAGCTCCAGACCCAGCTTCTTGGCGATGGCGTCGGCAACCTCAATATCAATGCCCTCGAAGGAGCCGTCATCGGCAATCATCTCATAGGGAGGGAAGGAAGCGTTGGTGGACATAATCAGCTTGCCGGCCTCAATGGTGGAAACCTCGGCAGCAGCGGCCTGAGTCTCAGCCGCGGCGGCCGTGGTCTCGGCAGCGGCGGCAGGGGCGGTGGTGGCGGCGGGGGTCTCGGTCTTGGCGCCGCAGGCAGCCAGGCTCATCATCAGAACCAGAACCAGAGCCAAAGAAAGCATCTTTTTCATAATCATTATCTCCTTTTCTCGTTTCCAAGCGTTTCGCTTGGAGAATTGATGAATGAATTATACTGCGGATGAAGAAAAACGTCAAGAACTGATATAAACAATTCTGCGGGAAATATTCGGATTCATCTGATATCAATGCACAAAAATATACAAAACAGACCGGAATATACGAATATTCAAAGGACGTATGCAAAATCAGAGCTGAATGAATATGCAATGATGAACGAATATAATACAGCTTTTCGGAATAGTTGCCCCTGCCGGCCATGGAACGCCCGGCAATGAAAGAACCCCGGCGCGGTTGACCAGACCGTGCCGGGGTTCTCTCAGAGAAAAAGAGAGGTAAGAAAA
>CAKTXO010000225.1 GCA_934630985.1 uncultured Oscillospiraceae bacterium
ATGGCCTGCCCCTATTCCATGGAAAAGCTCTGCCCGGTGCTGGGCTTTTACGTCCTGGACAGCGAGGACGAAGTCCTGGCCAAATGTATGGAGATCCTGGATTTTGAGGGTCGGGGTCACACCTTTGCCATCCACGCGGAAGAGGAAAGGGTCATCCGAAAATTCGCGGAAAAGATTCCAGTCTCCCGGCTTCTGGTCAACGTCCCGGCGGCGCTGGGAGGCATCGGCGCGGAGACAGGTCTGTTTCCGGCGCTGACCCTGGGCTGCGGGGCGGCAGGGGGAAGCGCTTCCTCCAATAACATTTCGCCTCTCGACCTCATCAACATCCGCCGGGTGGCCTGGGGCAGGGAAGAATCGAAGCCGGAGGGGGTTCACAGCCCGGAGCTGGTGGAGCTGCTGACCCAGAAAATTCTGGAACGGCTGGAGCATTAGGAGGATGGGTATGGGCGAACCATTGGAGCAGCTTGCCCAGGCAATCGCCGGGCGGCTGTTTGTGGAGCTGGAGGCCTCCGGGCGGCACGTCCACGTCACCGCCGCTCAGGCACAGACTCTTTTCGGTCACAGCCTGACCCCGGAGCGGCCTTTGTCCCTGCCCGGGCAGTACCTGGCAAGAGAGCGGGTGACGGTGACGGGGCCGAAGGGCAGCTTCCGGAACGTGGCCGTTCTGGGCCCGGAGCGGAAAGCCGCCCAGGTGGAAATATCTCTCACCGACGGCAGAACCCTGGGCATTTCGCCCCCGGTGCGCCTGTCCGGAGACGTGGCAGGGACGCCCGGCGTAACCCTGGAAGGGGAGCGGGGGCAGGTAGTGCTCTCTCAAGGGGTCATCGCCGCCCAGCGGCATGTGCACCTGACCCCGGAGGACGCCGCCCGGTTCGGCGTGAAAAACGGCCAGAACGTAAAGCTTCAGACCTACACCGCTAGGCCGGTGATTTTTGAGGACTTGGCCGTCCGGGTCAGCCCGGACTTTGCCAGCTTCGTGCACCTGGACTACGACGAAGCCAACGCCTGCGGCTTTCGAAAGGGAGATTTGGGGAGGTTGATTCCATGACCCGTGCTTTGCTGTTAGGTCGGGAGCCGCCTTTGAATTTTGGCTATGAATATGTAACGGAGCCGCCCTTTGACGCGGTGGTCATCGGCTCATTGTCCTTATCCCAGCTGCTGCAATTTCGCAGCGAGCCGGTGCTGGAAGCCCTGGCTCAGGGAAAAACCGTGTATCTTTACACCCCGGGCTTGCCGGAAGCACCGAAAAACCGGGCCCTGTCCGGCAGCCTGACAGCCGCCCAGCGGGAGCTGAAAAACTGGGGTGTGCTCTTTACCGACGGAGGCCGGAAGAAACTGGTTACTGCTGAGGAAGCCCGGCTTCTTAGGAGTGCGGGTCGGCAACCCGCCCCCGGTGCAGTGCTCACACCTCTGGCTCGGGAGATTATGGAGGGAACAAAATGAAGGTTGGAAAAGTGGTAGGCTCCATCTGGGCTACCCGGAAAGCGGCCTGCCTGCAGGGTCAGACCTTTCTGGTGGTGGAGGCAGAGGGGGAGAAAATCGTGGCGGCAGACCAGGTGGGAGCCGGAACCGGCGACCGGGTGCTGCTGGCGACGGGAACCGTGGCCTCCCGGTACTGCATGGATGCCCCGGTGGATGCCGCCGTTGTCGCGATTGTGGACGAGAAGCAGGGATAGCCATGTCATTTCACGAAATACTCATTGCGATTATGGCGGGATTTGCCGTTTTAGGCGCCATCGACCGAATTTTCGGCAACCGTTGGGGGCTGGGCAAGGAATTTGAAGAGGGGATCCTGGCCATGGGCTCTCTGGCCTTGGCCATGGTGGGAATCGTCTGTCTTGCCCCGGTGCTGGCAGCCCTTTTGAAGCCGGTGGTGGTGCCCGTTTACACCTTTCTGGGGGCAGATCCTGCTATGTTTGCCGGGAGCCTGCTGGCCTGCGACATGGGCGGCGGAGCCCTGGCTCGGCAGCTGACCGATGACCCTCAGGCGGCGGCTCTGGGCGGGGTCATCACCGGCTCCATGCTGGGCGCTACCGTGGTGTTCACCATTCCCGTGGCCATGGGCATCCTGCGGGAGGAAGACCGTCCCGTGATGGCCAAGGGCATTCTCTGCGGCATCGTGACCATTCCGTTAGGCGTGCTGGCGGGAGGCCTGACGGCGGGCTTTCCACTGACTATGGTACTGCGCAATCTCGTACCCATTGTGCTCATTGCCCTACTCATTGCTCTTGGCCTCTGGCGGGCGGAAAATGCCATGGTGCGGGGTTTTGAGGTCTTCGGCAAGCTGGTGGTGGCGGTGGCCACCGTGGGTCTGGCGGCGGCCATCGGCGAGGCCTTGACGGGCTACCCCATCATCCGGGGCATGGAGCCCATTTCCGAGGGCTTTGAAACCGTAGGCGTCATCGCCATCGTCCTGGCCGGGGCATTCCCCCTGGTGTTCGTGCTGACGAAGCTGCTGCGAAAGCCTCTGCTTGCCGCCGGAGGGCTTCTTGGCATCAACGATGCCGCGGCAGCGGGGCTCCTAGCCAGTCTTGCCAATTCCATTGCCGCCTTCGGTATGGTGAAGGACATGAACGAGCGGGGGAAGGTTGTGAATATCGCCTTTGCCGTTTCCGGAGCCTTCGTCTTCGGCGATCACCTGGGCTTTACCGCCGGATTCGCCCCGGAAATGATGGGTGCCATGATTGTGGGCAAGCTGGTAGGCGGCCTCACGGCCATTGCCGCCGCCTGGATTCTGACCCGAAAATCGGAAAAGGCTTGACAAATCGCGCAAGTAAGGGCTATAATAACCGGGTTACAGGAAAAGGCGCTGAAAAGAAGAGTATTCCGTCGGAAGCGGTCAGAGAGCCCTCATTTGGTGGGAGAGGGTACGGGGAAGGCGGAAGAACATGGTCTTGGAGCCGGGGTTTCGATAGGTAGGAACCCCCGGGGATGTCCCGTTACAGG
>CAKTXO010000226.1 GCA_934630985.1 uncultured Oscillospiraceae bacterium
TTTTTCAGGTCGATGGACTGAAAGGGAATCCGCCGCTCCTTGAAATACCGCTCGGCTTTCTTGGTGTCAAAGCACTTGGCTTTGCCGAAAATCTGAATGTTCAATACACTACCTCCTCCAGGCACAGGCCCTGTGCCGGTGCCAGAAATCCCGCCTGCGCCCGTTTGGCACCAAACAGCTCGGTTACGGATTCGGGACTGCGCTGCTGCCTGCCCACCTCTACCAGGGTGCCTGTGAGAATGCGCACCATGTTGTAGAGAAAGCCGTTTCCGGTGAAGCGAAGAACGATTTCCTCCCCCTGCCGGGTGACGGTAAGGGCATAGAGCTCCCGCACCGTGGATTTCTTCATTTTGGGATTGCCGCAGAAGGCGGAAAAATCGTGTCTGCCCGCAAGCAGCGCTCCCGCCCGATTCATAGCCTCCACATCCAGCGGTTCCGGCATCACGGTCACGAACCGGCGTTCAAAAACGCAGGGAGCTTCGCTGTTCCAGATCCGGTAGACGTAGGTTTTCTCCCGGGCGTTCAGCCGGGCGTGGAATCGGGCAGAAGCTTCCCGACAGGAGTATATGCCGATGTCCTCCGGCAGATACCGGCGCAGATTTGCCAGTATCTCCGCCGGAGGCATGGGGCTTTCACAGTGAAAGCTTGCCACCTGACCTCTCGCGTGGACACCCGCGTCCGTCCGGCCGCTGCCGGAAATTTCGATGGGCTCTCCCAGAATCCGGGACAGCGCCGTTTCCAGCTTTCCCTGGATGGTATCCTCCCCGCCGGGAAGCCTCTGCCAGCCCCGGTAACGGGTGCCGTCGTAGCAGATATCAAGCCGCAGATTCCGCATAGTCCTTCAATTCCTCTCTGGCCTCCCGCTCGCTGTCCGCAGAGAACAGGAAATTGCCCTTCCAATCATAAACCTGAATGTGTCCCTGAATGTTTCGCAGCTGATACATAGCCATCGCCCTCACTTTTTGGGGAAACTCTGAATAAATCGTCGGCGGCCGGAGAGCGGATCTTTTGCCCCCAGACTGCGGTTTGCAAAGCGGGAAATACATACAGTATTCCTCCGCTTTGTAAACCTTGTCTGAGAACAAAATCTCTCGCTCCCGGCTCTTGCCGATTTAATCAGAGCTTCCCTTTGTTTCTGGCGATAGTATATCAGTGTATCCGTCCAATAAAACGGACTGATTTAATCTTTTTCGACTTTTTGCAGAATCCAGTCGCCGATATCCTCGAAAATTTCCTGCCGGTTGATTTCATTCAGGATCTCGTGACGGCACAGGGGGTAGATCCGGCAGGAAACGTCGGTCATGCCCGCTTTTTTGAACTGGCTGACGGTGCGCTCCACACCCTTGCCGTAGCTTCCCACCGGGTCGTCTCCCCCTGCCACGAAAAATACCGGAAGGTCTTTTTTCATAGCCTCCAGGTGAGCCGGCTTTTCGATGTAGGTCAGACCCTTCATCATCTCCCGGAGAAGTCCCGCCGTGGGGGTAAAGCCGCACATGGGATGGGCAATGTAGGCATCCACGATTTTGGCATCCCGGCTCAGCCAGTCGTAGGCCGTCCGGGGATGCTCCACCCGCTTGTTGTAACTGCCAAAGACCAGATTCTCCAAAAAAGCACTGGGCTTATCCTCTCCGTCTTTCCGGCAGACCGCCTCAATGAACCGGGTCACCGGCGGCAGCAGAGCCGCCGGCTGCCAGCCGGTGCCGCAGATGACGGCGGCGGAAATGCCGCTGTCCGGATATTTGCAGAGAATGGTTCTGGCCATGAAAGATCCCATGGAGTGACCGAAGAGAACATAGAGGATATCCGGATAGGCCGCCTGGGTTTCCCGCAGCAGGGTCATGGTGTCCTCCACGGCGGTAAACCAGCCGCCGTGGAAGTAGCCCTGGATGCCGTTCTCGCCCACGGACTGGCCGTGACCCATGTGATCCTCGGCAACCACCAGAAAGCCCAGGCCATTCAGGTAGGCCGCGAATTCGTCATAGCGTTCGATGAACTCGGCAATGCCGTGGACGATCTGAACCACCGCCCTGGGGCTTTCCTCCGGCGTCCAGCGGCAGCCGTGGATTTTCCCCGTGCCCTTGGAGTCGTACCAGAAATCCTCTCTCATAAATCAGCCCACCACTTCGTAGCCAGCGTCCACGATGGCCTTCTTCACGGCGGCAATGTCAGGGTTGCCGGTGACGGTGACGTTCTTGGCTTTCAGATCGACCACGGCGTTCTCCACCCCGGCAACGCCCTTGCAGACGCTCTCCACACGAGCCTGGCAGTGGGTGCACATCATACCATTGACAGAAATTACGGTTTTCATTTTTGTTTCCTCCTTAGATTTGACAGCCGGTTTTTCCGACTTGGTTTTCTGGAAATAGCGCAGACGCAGGGCGTTTGTCACCACGAACACGCTGCTGAAGCTCATGGCGGCGGCACCCAGCATGGGGCTCAGCTGTATGCCGAAGGGCAGATACAGCACGCCCGCCGCCACGGGAATGCCCAGGGTATTGTAGAAAAATGCCCAGAACAGATTCTGGCGGATATTGCGGATGGTAGCCCGGCTCAAAGCAATGGCACTGCTCACCGCCGTCAGGTCTCCTCCCATAAGCACCACATCCGCCGCGTCGATGGCAATGTCCGTACCCGCGCCCACGGCCATGCCCACGTCCGCGGACATGAGGGCGGGGGCATCATTGATGCCGTCGCCTACCATCAGCACGTTGTGACCCTCCTTCTGAAGGCTCTGTACCGCACCGGCCTTGTCCCCGGGAAGCACATCGGCGATAATCCGGGAAATCCCCGCCTTTCCGGCAATGACCTGCGCGGTCAGGGCATTGTCTCCGGTGAGCATGACCACCTGAAGTCCCTGGCTTTGGAGGGCATGGACGGCTTCGGCGGAATCCGCTTTCAACACGTCCGCCGCGGCAATGGCACCCAGATAGCCCTTCTGCGC
>CAKTXO010000227.1 GCA_934630985.1 uncultured Oscillospiraceae bacterium
GCGGCAGGCTCCGGCTCCGGCAGGCCGAACTGCTCCTTGCCCAGGGCAATGGACTTCATGAGAAAAGCCATATTCTTGGCCAGCTCCCGGACGGTGGCAATGCCTTCCAAATCCTGAGCAGCCTCACCGGGGATACCGCCGTGGACACTGTTCCAGTACCGGCTGGAGGCTACAGGCATACCGGAGATGGTGAAGTACTTGTTCAGCTCATCGAAAGCGGCAGAGCAGCCGCCCCGGCGGGCAACCACAACCGAAGCACCCACCTTCATCCGCTTGTCAAACCGGGTAGAATGGAACAGTCGGTCGGCAAAAGCTGCCAGGGTGGCGTTGGCAGAGGCGTAGTACACAGGGCTTGCCAGCACCAGACCGTCGGCTTCCCGGAAGGCCTCGGCAACCTGGTTCACAGCGTCATCGAAGACGCACTTTCCGGTCTTGGCGCAGCCGCCGCAGGCGATGCAGCCCCGGATGTCCTGATTGCCCACCTGAATGATCTGAGTCTCAATGCCCTGGCTAGCAAAAACCTCCGCCATCTGGCAAAGGGCGTAGGCGGTGTTGCCCTTTGCCCTGGGGCTTCCGTTGATCAGCAAAACTTTCATAATTGCAACTCCTGTCTGGAAGGGAATCGGGGAGGGTGCAAGCACTTTTCCCAGGATTCTATGCGGGAATGGGGGAAAACATACACCCGTGCCCGGAGAGTGTTACGAAATGCCCGCCCCCATTGGGGGCGGGCAAAGTGTTAAGGGAAGGGGATTAGTCCTTGTACATCTCAACCAGCTTGTTCAGATGCTCCCAACGCTCCTTGGCGGCAGCCTCGTTCTTTGCGAACAGATCGGTAGCACGCTCGGGGAACTCACGGGTCAGACGGCTGTAACGAGCCTCGTTCATCAGGAACTCCTGATAGCCATCCTTAGGAGCCTTGCTGTCCAGCTGGAACTTGCCGGTCTCCTTGGAGGGATCGAAGCGGAACAGGTTCCAGTAGCCGCACTCAACGGCCTTCTTCATCTCAGCCTGGCAGTTGGTCATGCCGCCCTTGATGGAGTGCATCTCGCAGGGAGCGTAGCCGATGATCAGGGAAGGACCATGGTAGGCCTCAGCCTCGGCGATGGCCTTCAGGGTCTGAGCCTGGTTGGCACCCATAGCGACCTGAGCGACGTAGACATAGCCGTAGCTCATAGCGATCTCAGCCAGGGACTTCTTCTTGGTCTCCTTACCGGCAGCCGCGAACTGAGCGACCTGACCGATGTTGGAAGCCTTGGAAGCCTGTCCGCCGGTGTTGGAGTAAACCTCGGTATCGAAGACGAAGACGTTGACATCCTTGTTGGAAGCCAGCACATGGTCAACGCCGCCGAAGCCGATGTCGTAGGCCCAGCCGTCGCCGCCGAAGATCCACACGGACTTCTTGGACAGGTAAGCCTTCTTGGACAGGATGTCCTTCACGGTGTCGCAGCAGACGTTAGCCTCCAGGTTGGCAACCAAAGCCTTGGTAGCGGCCTTGTTGGCCTCACCGTCGTTGTAGGTGTCCAGCCAAGCCTGGCAGACAGCCTTGCGCTCGTCGCTGGCGGTGTTGGCGATCACGTCCTTCACCTTGTTAGCCAGGGACTCCCGGATGACAGCCTGAGCGGTGTACATACCCAGACCATGCTCGGCGTTGTCCTCGAACAGGGAGTTTGCCCAAGCGGGACCGTGACCCTCAGCGTTGACAGCGTAGGGAGAGGTAGCGGCGGGGCCGCCCCAGATGGAGGAACAACCGGTGGCGTTGGAGATGTACATCCGATCGCCGAACAGCTGGGTCACGAGGCGAGCGTAGCTGGTCTCGGCACAGCCGGCGCAGGAGCCGGAGAACTCAAGCAGAGGCTTGTGGAACTGAGAGCCCTTGACGGTGTTGTCCTGCATATCCTTCTTCTCGGAAACCTTGGCAACCATGTAGTTCCAGACTTCCTGCTCAGGCAGCTCCTGCTCCTGAGGAACCATGGTGATGGCCTTGGTGGGGCACACGCCGACGCAGACGCCGCAGCCCATGCAGTCCAGAGGAGACACGGCCATCATGTACTTGTAGACGCCCTTGCCCTTGCCGGCCTTCACGTCCACCAGACGGGCACCGGCGGGAGCGGCAGCAGCCTCAGCCTCGGTCAGCGCGAAGGGACGGATGGTAGCGTGGGGGCAGACATAAGCACAGTTGTTGCACTGAATGCACTTGGTCTCGTCCCAGTGAGGAACGGTGACGGCAACGCCGCGCTTCTCGTAAGCGGCAGCACCCAGAGGGAACTGACCGTCAACTACATCTTCGAAGGCGGAAACAGGCAGGCTGTAGCCGTCCATCTTGCCGATGGGCTTGAGGATGTTCTTGACAACCTTAACGGTGTCGGCACGACCCTCCAGAACCTCCTCGGGCTTGTGATCCTCGGCGGTAGCCCAGGAAGCGGGAACATCGATCTTCACATAGGCGTTGGCGCCGGTGTCGATGGCGTTCCAGTTCTTCTCAACAACGTCCATGCCCTTCTTGGCGTAGGAGTGCTCAGCAGCGTCCTTCATGTACTTGATGGCTTCCTCAGCGGGCATAACCTTAGCCAGGGAGAAGAAAGCGGACTGAAGGATGGTGTTGGTACGCTTGCCCATGCCCACCTTGATGGCCAGGTCAATGGCATCGATGGTGTACAGCTGGATGTTGTTGTTGGCGATGTAACGCTTGGAAGCGGCATCCAGGTGATGCTCCAGCTCCTCCAGGTTCCACTGGCAGTTGATCAGGAACACGCCGCCGGGCTTAACGTCCTGGACGATCTTGAAGCCCTTGGTGATGTAGGAGGGGTTGTGGCAGGCAACGAAGTCGGCCTTGTTGATGTAGTAGGGAGACTTGATGGCGTTGTCACCGAAACGCAGGTGAGACACGGTCACGCCGCCGGTCTTCTTGGAGTCGTACTGGAAGTA
>CAKTXO010000228.1 GCA_934630985.1 uncultured Oscillospiraceae bacterium
TGGAATGCGATGCTTAACGAATAAAGGACAAGCCCGGCAAGGTTTCGATACTTGCCGGGCTGCGTCTTTGTGTGGGGAAGTGCTTTGCGTGGCGGAATCCTCGCTTTATTTCTGGTTCAGAAGGGCGTTCATATCTTCTTCCGGTGTAGTAATAGGCGCAATGCCATAGTTTTCCACCAGGAAGTTCAGAATATTGGGAGACAAAAACGCCGGGAGAGAGGGACCAAGGCGGATGTTTTTAATACCGAGATGCAGAAGGGTCAGCAGGATACAGACCGCTTTCTGCTCATACCAGGACAGAACGAAGGAGAGCGGAAGTTCATTTACAGAACATCCAAAAGCCTCCGCAAGTGCCACGGCAACCTGAATTGCGCCGTAGGCATCATTACACTGGCCCATATCCATCAGCCGGGGCAGACCGCCGATTTCTCCCAGATCAAGATCGTTGAAACGGAATTTGCCACAGGCCAGAGTGAGGACGATGCTGTCAGAAGGGGTCTGTTTCACGAATTCTGTGTAATAGTTTCGGCCCGGTTTCGCACCGTCACAACCGGCAACCAGGAAGAAATGGCGGATGGCACCGGATTTTACGGCATCTACGACTGTACCCGCATGGGATAGGATGGCTGCATGACCAAAACCGGTTGTCACTTTCGTGCCGCCATTGATACCGGAGAATTGCCGGTCTTCTTTGTAACCGCCCAGTTCCAGCGCTTTTTCGATAACCGGCGTGAAATCCTTCTGTTCGTCAATATGAACAGCACCCGGAAAAGCAACTACTTCTGTTGTAAATACTCTGTCTGCATAGCTGTTTTTGGGCGGCATCAGGCAGTTTGTGGTGTAAAGGATCGGAGCGGGAAGATGATCAAATTCCTTTTGCTGATTCTGCCATGCGGTTCCGAAATGTCCTTTCAGGTGAGAGAACTTTTTTAAGAAGGGGTAGGCATGGGCCGGGAGCATTTCACCGTGGGTGTAGATGTTGATCCCTTTTCCCTCGGTCTGCTCCAGCAAAAGCTGAAGATCCTTCAGATCATGACCGGTCACTACAATAAACGGCCCTTTTTCTACGGCAAGGGTCACAGCGGTCGGTTCCGGTGTCCCATAGGTCTGTGTATTGGCCTTGTCCAGAAGTGCCATGCACTTCAAGTTGATTTCTCCGACTTTCAGCACGGTAGGAAGCAGCCGTTCGATACTTTCTTCATAACCGATTCTAAATAGGGCCTCGCAGAAAAACTGATCCACTTCGGCATCTTCATAATTCAGAACACTTGCATGATAAGCATAGGCTGCCATTCCGCGAATCCCGAACAGAATAAGTGACTTCAAGGAACGGATATCTTCATCGGCATTCCACAGCTGCCGCATATCGTATTCGTCTGTCTTACCGCAGGGGGACTGACAGCTGCTGCAATCGGGAACCAGCCGTTCTTTCTCGGCTCTGACTTTTTGTATCATCTTTTCAATGGCCGCATTGTCAAAGCTTACGTTTGTAACTGTCGTAAACAGCCCTTCAATGATGATCTGTCCGGTTCTTTTGAAAATGGTTTGCGCACCATCGACTGCTCTTGCCAGACCAATCAACGCACCTGTCAGTTCATCCTGCAATGCAGCGGTGTCTGCCTTTTTTCCACAGACACCGGCACTTCCTGTGCATCCCATACATCCGACTGTCTGCTCACACTGAAAACAAAACATCTTCTGCTCCATAGTTGTATGCTCCTTTTACTCCATGATTTTACCGTCAATACTGATGGTGACGACCTGCCAGGGGATGAATTTCCCGCTGTTTTGAAGCGCTTTCTTGGCCGCCATCTCCAGACCGCCGCAGCAGGGGACTTCCATTCTTACAATAGTCACGCTTTGAATATCGTTACCTTGAATGATTGCGGTCAGCTTTTCGCTGTAATCCACCTGATCCAATTTGGGGCAGCCGATGAGGGTCAGCTTGTTCCGGATAAAATCCTGGTGAAAGCTTGCGTAAGCATAGGCGGTGCAATCGGCGGCGATCAAAAGCTTTGCGCCGTTAAAATAGGGTGCGCTGACAGGTACCAGTTTGATTTGTACCGGCCAGTTCCGGAGTGCGGACATCTGCCCTGGGTTAGGAGCGGGAGTACCGGCTCCGGGTGCTGCCGGACGCTGAATCTGCATACTTTTCGCTCCGGGACAGCCCGTGTGTTTGGGTGCTGCCTGGTTTTTCTGGGCTTCTTTCACGGCTTTTTCATCGTATGCGGGGGCTTCTCGTTCTTCAAAGGAAATGGCACCTGTTGGGCATTCCGGGAGACAGTCGCCCAGTCCGTCGCAGAAGTGTTCTCTCACCAATTCCGCTTTTCCGTTTCTGATCTCAATGGCCCCTTCGTGGCAGGCCTTGGCACAGGCACCGCAGCCGTTGCAGCGTTCCCGGTCGATTCGAATAATTTTTCTTATCATTTTTTTGACCTCCGTCAGTAGTGTTTCTTGTTTTTCGGTGAGAATTATAGTATTATAAATACAACTTGTATGTTTGATTTCCAACATGGAGGGATGATTTTGAAAAAATATTTGCCCATTCTCAGAAACAGTCCGTTTTTCAAAGGCCTTACGGATCAAGAAATCCTGTCCATCCTGCACTGTGTAAACGCAACAACTGTTTTCAAAGAACGGGATTCTTATATTTTCAGAGCGGGAGATGCCACCGAGGTCATGGGGCTTGTGGTGTCAGGCGGTGTTCTCATTATTCAGGAAGACCTTTGGGGACATCGGAATATTCTGTCCAAGTGCCACGCCGGTGACTTCTTTGGGGAACCCTATGCGGCCAGCCCCGGAGCCATTCTGAATATCAGCGTGGTAGCGGACGAGGATTGCGAGATCATCTTCTTAAACGTCCAGAGGCTGCTGGTCTCCTGCCCGACGGCCTGCGAACACCACCAGAA
>CAKTXO010000229.1 GCA_934630985.1 uncultured Oscillospiraceae bacterium
ATGGAGTAGCACAGACTTCTTTTCTCCCGGACGTTCTGGAAGAGCTTGCTGGTCATGCCCCCGCCCAGCACCACGTTGCACACCTGCATGGCTGGCATTTCCGGATCCCGATTGGTAATGGGCGTAGTGAAGCCCATGCAGAGCTTTCCCTGAGCCACATCCATGATTTCCGTATCATCGCCCCCAGCGCCCGGGGTAAAGCGGGTCTGGGCGGGCAAGTCCATCGGCTCCCGGGGCAAACCGGCAATCAGGGCTTTCGCCGCTTCCGCCACTTCTTCCTCCAGGGCGCTGCCCACATAGAACAGGGCAATGGGACTGGTGCGAAGGATTTCCTCATAATGCCGGGTCAAATCCTCCGGGGTGATGGCCGCCACGTCCTCGGTATCTCCCAGCCGGGGCACGCCGAAGGAATCCCCGGCGCACATGCTGCGCAGCAGCCGGGTGATGGCGTAGACCCGCTTGTCGTTCCGGTCGGATTCAATGGTGGAAATCAGATTTTTCTTTTCGCTTTCCACGAAATCCGGCAAGAAAGCCCCCTTTTCCTTTGGGGAATCCAGCAGCAGCTCCCGCAGAAATTCCAGCATGGGCTCGAAAACCCGATCCCCGGGCAGGGCAAACCGGTCGTCCATAAAGCCGCAGTAAAGGCCGGTGGTCTGGTAATCCCCCACCCGGCGCACCAGGGGGCTTACCGCCCCGCCGTAAAGTTCGTCCAGCCTCTGGGTCACCGCCCGCAGGTCGGGACAGCGGTTGGTGCCCCGCAGGAGCACCGCGGGAAGCAGGGCGTTCTTCGCCGCCTCCGCCTTGCACATGGGACGCACCAGCTGAAAGCTGAAGCCTCCCTGCTTGAATCGGGTATCCCGGCAGCAGCGCAGGGTCACGCCGGGGGCAATGGTGGTGGTTTGCATCATAGTATTCTCCTGAAAACGCCGAAGACCCGGCGATGATTACAGGGTATTATATACCATTTTTTTCAAAATAGGAAGTAGGACACAAAAATTTAAGACTTTTCCGGTTGTGTTTTTTCCCCTTCTGCGATAGAATAGAGAGACTGTGCAAAAAATACAAGGAGGATTTCCTATGGCATGGCTGGAAATCACCGTCAATACCACGTCAAAGGACGTGGAGGACGTGGCCGCCCGGCTCACCGCCCGGGGCTACGCGGATCTGGTCATTGAAGACCAGGCGGAATTTGAATCCTTTCTGGAGGAAAACCGAGCCTATTGGGACTATATCGATGACGAATTTCAGAAAAAGCTGGAGGGCTTAAGCCGGATCAAGCTGTACCTGGAAGGCAGCGACGAAGCAGGCCTTGCCCGGCTTCGGGACACGGTCGCCGAACTGGGGCTTACCCTGGAAGCAAAGCCCCTGCCGGAGACCAACTGGGAGGAAAGCTGGAAGGACAGCTATCCGCCCCAGGAGGTGGGCGAAAATCTTCTGGTGCTCCCCTACTGGCTGGCAGAGGAGGAAACGGAAAGGAAGAAGATCATCCTCGATCCGGGTCTGACCTTCGGCACCGGTGCTCACCCCTCCACCCAGATGGTCATGGAGGCCATGGAGCAGCGGGTGCAGCCCGGCTGGCACTGCCTGGATCTGGGCAGCGGCAGCGGGATTCTCTCCATCACCGCCCTGCGCCTGGGGGCGCAGAGTGCCGTAGGCGTGGACATCGACCCCAAGGCCGAGGACATCGCCCGGGAGAACGCCGCCTACAACGGCTTCGGCTCCCCGGCCTTTACCGCCCTTACCGGCAACGTCACCGAGGACAAGGCTCTGATGGGCAGACTGTCTCAGGAACGCTACGATCTGCTGCTTGTGAACATCGTAGCCGACGTAATCATCGGCCTGTCCCCCATTCTCCCGGACTTCATGGGGGAAGACACCCTTCTCATCTGCTCCGGCATTCTGGACAGCCGCCTGGGCGATGTGACCGCCGCTCTGGAAAAGGCCGGGCTCACCGTCACAGAAATCCGGGCTAAAGAAGAATGGCGGTGCGTGCTGGCAAAGCGGGAAGGAGGCATTTCATGAACATTCCCTACCGATATCAGCGGATTCTGCGCCGACTGGGCATTTTCGGGCTGATTCTGCTGCTGCTTTTTGTCATCGCCTGGGTATGCTGGGTGGTCTGGCTCCAGCGGTATGTGGTCTACACCAACGAGGGCGTAAAGCTGGACTTTTCCCAGTCCTCCTATGACATTTCCGGCGTGGAGGCGGCAGCCCCCTCAGACGACGTGAAAATTTCCATTTTCTACAACGAGGGCGCCGACGCCATCGACACCGCCAAGGAAATGACCCAGCTGGCGGGCTATTACATCACCAACGACATGTGCAAGGAAGATATGGACAACGTGATGCTTCAGATCGAGCGTCTGCCCAGCAAGACCCCCGTCATGGTGGAGATGAAGGGTCCCTTCGGCTCCTTCTTCTACAATTCCAAGCTCAGCGGCGCGGTGATCTCCCAGAGCACGGACATTCCCGCCATGGAAAAGCTTGTGGCGCGGATGAATACCAAGGGCTTCTACAAAATCGCCCGAATCAGCTCCCTGCGGGATCGCACCTTCGGTGAGGCCAACGTTACCAGCGGTCTTTACATGCTCAGCCGAGCCGGCCTGTGGATGGACACCGGCGGCATGTACTGGCTGGATCCCACCAGCGCCTCCACCATCACCTGGATTTCCTCGGTGGTGCTGGAGCTAAAGGAAATGGGCTTTGACGAGGTGCTGCTGGACGACTTCCGGTTCCCGGACTCCGATGCCTACATTTTCTCCGGAGACAAGATCGCGGCTCTGCAAACCGCCGCCACCAAAATCATGGAGGCCTGCTCTTCCAATAAGTTCGTCGTCTCCTTCGGGGTCAGCGACCCCACCTTCGCCCTGCCGGACGGCCGGTGCCGGATGTATTTGAGCAATGTGGA
>CAKTXO010000230.1 GCA_934630985.1 uncultured Oscillospiraceae bacterium
TACGCGGAAAATCCCGACCGGGAGCCTGCCCCCAAAGCGCCCCCCAGAAAGGGCACCCTTTATCTCCGGCTTCCCGGGGAGGAAGGGCGGCTGTACCCCAAGGTTCGCGCCATTGTGAACATGTTCCCGGGAGAAAACGGGGTCGTGCTGTATTTTGCCGACACCGGCGCCCGCCGGGGTGCCCGGGCGGCGCTTGCCGAGCCCATGCTCCGGGAGCTGAAAAATCTTTTGGGAGAAGGAAATGTTGTGGTGAAATAGCTTCCTTTTTCGGGAGGATTGTGATAGAATATAGGATTGAGAGGAGTGGATGCCGTGAAAAAGCGGTTTGTATTTCTTGCCGCGGTGCTGGCGGCAATGCTCCTGACTGGCTGCGCCCTGCGCACTGTGGAGGAAATGTATGCTCTGCCCAAGCGTTCCGAGGAATTCGGGGAGCTTCAGGCAGCCATTGATACGGCCATGTACGGCATGACCTTTTCCTCCCCCCAGTCCGGCGAGAACCAGCAGACGGTGCAGATGGTGGATCTGAACGGCGACGGCCTGGACGAGTATCTGGTGTTCGCCAAGGGAGCTACGGAAAAGCCGCTGCAAGTGCTGATTTTCCAGCAGGACGAGACAGGAAAGTGCCGGACTCTGGACACCATCGGTTTCAACGGCCAGGCCTTTGACCAGGTGGAATATATGGAGTTTGACGACCAGCCGGGCTTTGAGCTGGTGGTGGGCATCCAGGTCAGCGACCGGGTGCTGCGCAACGTGGCGGTGTATACCTTCCACAGCGGCAGCGCGGAGCTGCTGCTTTTGAACAGCTACAGCAAAATGCTTCCCTGCCAGCTCAGCGGCGACAGGAGCGAACTGATGGTTCTGCGTCCCGGGGAGGAGGAGACCCAGCGGGGCATGGCTGTGCTCTACGGCTATGATAACGGGCAGATCGTCCGCTCTGTGGAAACGGAGCTGTCCGAGCATACCTCCCGGATCCGCCGGATCACCACCGGCAGGCTTCAGGACGGAAACAACGCGGTGTTTGTCACCAGTTCCTCCGAGGACAATACCATTGTGACGGATATTTTCGCCATGCGTCAGGGGGTATTTACCAATATCTCCTATTCCGCCGAGTCGGACACCAGCGTGGGAACGCTGCTGAATTACTACGTCTACGCCGAGGACATTGACTCCGACGGTGTTCTGGAATTGCCCAGCCTTGTCTCAATGAAGGCGGCGACCAGCTGGCGGGGCAGCGACCAGAAATTTCTGCTTCGCTGGTACTCCATGGATTCCGACGGCTGGGAGATTGATAAGCTCTATACCTTCCACAATTACCCCGGCGGCTGGTATCTGCCGCTGAGCAGCGTCTGGGCCAGCCGGGTGACAGTGGAGCAGAGTCAGGGGCAGTACCGGTTCCTTCTCTGGGACGAATCCTACAAGAAGACCCAGCCCCTCTTTACGGTCTTTGTCTTTACCGGCACCGACCGTGACGAGCTGGCAGTGGCTCAGGGGCGGTTCGTGCTGAGCCGGGCGGAGGGCGTTGCCTACGCGGCTCAGCTGGAGACGGCCGCGCCGGAGTATGGCATTACGGAAAACAGCCTGATTGAGGGCTTCCGTCTGATCCGTCAGGACTGGCAGACAGACGAAACTTGAAAAGAGGTAGCATATGAAAAAAGTTCTGATTATGGAAGACGAGCTGAATATCCGCAGCTTTGTGGTCATCAACCTGAAGCGGGCAGGCTATGATGTGATCGAGGCCGGAGACGGTCAGCAGGCCCTGGATGCCATTGCCGCCAACCCGGATGTGGGGGTGGCCATCCTGGATATCATGGTGCCCGGGGACATGGACGGTTTTGAGGTCTGCCGCCGGATCCGGGCCACCAACAAGCAGATGGGCGTAATCATGCTCACCGCCCGAACCCAGGAGATGGACAAGGTAACCGGGCTCATGACCGGTGCCGACGACTATGTGACCAAGCCCTTCTCTCCGGCGGAGCTGACCGCCCGGATTGACGCGCTTTACCGCCGGATTGGCGGAGATACCAACGCCAGCTCGGAGCTTCTGACCCAGGGTCCCTTTGTGATGAACACCCGGAACCACACCCTGGAGAAAAACGGCAACCGGATTCGGCTGACCCAGGTGGAGTATGCCATTTTGAAGCTGTTTATGCAGAACCCCGGCAGAGCCCTGTCCCGGGAGGACATCATGTCCGCGGTCTGGGGACGGGACTATGAGGGCGAGCTGAAAATCGTGGACGTGAACATCCGCCGTCTGCGCATCAAGATCGAGGACGATACCGCCAACCCCACCTACATTACCACCGTGTGGGGTCTGGGCTATAAGTGGGGCGCATAAAGGGTGATAGACTTCAAATCGATGGGCAACATCGGCGGCCTGCGCAGGCGATGGCTTCGGAATACCGCCAGTGTGGTCGTGGCTCTGGGACTGGTGTGCGTCATGGCAATCACCGCCGCCTTCGCCGCCTATTACTATTCCAATATGGAATCGGATCTGAAGCACCGAGCCAAATCCACCACGGATTTTTTCGCCGCCTATATTGACCAGACCTACAACGAATACTACCAGTCCTGCATTACCTATACCCAGACCTTTGACGACAAGGACACCATTGAGCTGCAGTTCATCAGCCGGGAGGGCAATCTTATCGCTTCCTCCTACGGTCAGTGGGCAGGGAAAAGTCCGGCCACCTCGGAAATTGCCAAGGCGGCGGAAAGCCGTTCCGCCGAGCCCTTTCTGGGCAAGGACGAGAACACCGGCGAGCGGGTCATGGCGGTATCCAGTCCCGTAATCTACAATAACGGTCAGGTCATCGGCGTTCTGCGCTATGTCACCTCCACCCGGAAGGTGGATGCCCAGATTTTGCAGGTGGCTCTGGTCAG
>CAKTXO010000231.1 GCA_934630985.1 uncultured Oscillospiraceae bacterium
CGGAAATGAATGCTGAAAAGCAGGACGAGCAGTTTCCGGACGGAATGTTTCGGTTTGAAAAGATTATTAGGTAAATTCCAGTTTGTTCGTTTCACTCATCTTCTGGAATGGAGAAAAGCCCGCCGACGGCGGGCTTTTCTCATAATCTTTTTTCTCTGCGAATACCCCGGTAGGCGCCGTCGGCGCAGCGACCCGCCTCCCGGTAGCCATGGGAAGCATAGTAATCGTTCAGGGCGGCATTGTCCACGGCGCAGTCCAGCCGGAGAGCCGCTTTTCCGTCCTTCCGGGCCAGCGTCTCAAGCTCGCCCAGCATCCAGCCGCCCAGGCCGGGAGCGGCGGCCTCCGTCACCAGGTTGTGGACATAGTACGCCGGTTCCCCGGCCCGATCCGCCCAGCGGCCATCCTCGGAAAGGAGCACCACCGCCCCCAGAATGGCACCGGTTTTCCGGTCTTCCGCCGCCCAGAGCCTGCCCGATGCCGCTTGCCGCCGGAAATAACTCCGGGGATAGACCGTCAGATAATCCGTGGTATTCCACTGGTGAAGGCCCTTTTCCTCCATCCAGGCGATTCGCTTTTCATACAACGCAAAAATCCCGAGGACGTCTTCCTCGATTGCCTTGCGAAACACACAGTTCAATTTTTTGCCCTCCCGCTCTGAAAATTGCCAACAGAATACCACACGATTTCAAAAATTGCAACGGTTTCCCGAAAAATGACAAACTCCCTGGGGAGAAGAACGCACAATTTAGGGAGGCTTGTGTGTTCTCTTCCCAGGAAGTTTGTCGCTTGGGGGATTAGGGGGGTTATCAGAAAAGGATAAGAAGCAGGCAGTTTCATACTATTTCTTAATAAAATGATGAAATCATTTTATTCTGCCGTATCACGGCAGACCGCCTGGGCGGCGGTAAGAAATGTATTGACTTCGTTTTTTAGCGGCAGTGGCCGCTGGCCGCAATCCTGCGGCCTAATAAAACGCTTTTAAGCGTTTTATTAAAAACTCGTATCAGATAGATCGGAAATTCCCGGCTTTCGGAAGGAAGTCCGATCGCTTTCGGTTAGCATACGCTAACCACAGCTATATCATAACCGATGATTCGGATTTTGTCAATCTTTTTTTACAAATTTCCCGAAAAATTTTTGTTGACAATGGCAATGCCTCGCGCTATAATACTTCAAAATTGAATGATTCAATTTTGAATATTCGAAAAGGAGGCAAGTCCATGGTTTTCAATATTACCATTGTCCGGAAATTCAACCAGGCCTACAGTGCGGTCTGCAAGCCTCTGTGCCGGGAGCTGGAGCTGCCCCAGACAGCCTTCGACATTCTCATGTTCCTGGGCAACAATCCCGCCTACAAAACTGCGGGAGAAATCGTGGAGCTGCGCCACATCAAGGCCAATCTGGTCTCCGTCCATGTGGATCGGCTGGTACAGGATGGGTACCTGACCCGGCATCCCGTAGCCGGTGATCGGCGAAAAACCGAGCTTCTGTGCACGCCAAAAGCCCAGGATGTCATCGCCCGAGGCCGTCAGGTTCAGGACGCCTTTACCCGGCGGCTGCTGAGCGGCATGAATGAAGCCCAGCGGGAGGCCTTTGCCGATGCGCTGAGTCAAATCGAAACCAATCTCGGTCAGATTCTGGAGGAAGAAAAACAATGAAACTGCTGCTGACAATTGTCGTAACCTTTTTCGCCGGCATGGGTGCGGGCCTGGGCACTGGCTTCGCGGGCATGAGCGCCGCCGCGGTGATCAGCCCCATGCTCATCACCTTCCTGGAGATGGATCCCTACATGGCCGTGGGCATCGCCCTGTCCTCCGACGTGCTGGCCAGCGCCATCTCCGCCTACACCTACCATAAAAACAAAAATCTGGACATCAAAAACGGCCTGATTATGATGCTCAGCGTGCTGCTCTTCACCGTGGTGGGCAGTTACATCGCAAGTCTGGTGCCCTCGGCCACCATGGGCGGCTTCTCCGTGTTTATGACCTTCCTGCTGGGCGTGAAATTCATCGTCCGACCCGTCATGACTACCAAGGAGGCCATGGCTCAGACCGACGCCAAAAAGCGAGCCATTCAGTCTATCATCTGCGGCGTGATCATCGGCTTTATCTGCGGCTTCATCGGTGCCGGCGGCGGCATGATGATGCTGCTGATCCTCACCAGCGTCATGGGCTATGAGCTGAAAACCGCCGTGGGCACCAGCGTGTTTATTATGACCTTCACCGCTCTGACCGGCGCGGTATCCCACTTTGCCATCGGTGGTATGCCGGATATGCTGGTCTGGGTTCTGTGCGTGCTCTTCACCCTGCTGTGGGCTCGGATTGCCGCCGTGTTTGCCAACAAGGCTCAGCCCAAGACCCTGAATCAGGCCACCGGCGTGGTGCTGGTGGTGCTGGGCATCGTCATCATGGGCTTCCAGCTGCTGAAATAATTCAAAAAGCCCTTACAGCACACTTTTCCGCTGCTGTAGGGGCTTTTTCCCGCATTTATGCGTATTCTGCTTGCAATTTGCCGCATTCTGTGATAGGCTGTGGATGGTGCTGCCAGCACCCCGGCAGGCGGTTCCCCCGACTTTTTTCGGGGGTAATAGTCTTCTTTTGCCCCCAATCGAAAGAGAGGGGGTGATAGCGTGGTTACATGGGAAGGAATTTTTCAATTCTGCATGGTCATTACTGCTGTCATTGCCCTGGTTCTCCAGGCCAACAATAACAAGAAGAGATAACCGCCCTCTACCAAAGTAACGGTTATCTCTTAACCTAGTCCTTGGGGGAGCCGACCTGCTGGCAGCACCCTCTTCGTCTATACTATACCCCGATTTGGGTCTTTTGTCAACTGCTCCGTCTTCCGGCGGGCACATTTTTTGATGGGAGATTT
>CAKTXO010000232.1 GCA_934630985.1 uncultured Oscillospiraceae bacterium
GGCAGGAAGAACTTGACAAAGATAAAGCCCGCCGCCATGAGCAGCACCGCGATGAGCACCGTCAGCACGATCACCACCAGGGTGTTCTGGGACTGGGGTTCCTCCTCGGCTTCTTCCTCGTCGTCATAGTCGCCGTCGTCGTAGGCTTCCTCGTCTTCGCCCGCTTCCCCGTTCACTTCGTCAAAGTCAAAGATCTTCTTGGGAGTCTCCTGGCTTTCCGACGTTTCCTCCAGCAGATCCTCACTCATAAGCTTTCCCGCCATGTCAGGGGTGCAGCCGCAGATGGGACAGCACTCGGCGGTATCCGGGTAGGAGGTGCCGCAAACGTCACAAATTATCTTACTCATTCTGATGCCTCCGGTTGTGAATGGTCTTTCGTCAATACTGGCAGACATTATACCACGGATTTCTGGGAATTACAACAACAAAAGTATTGCTTTTTTTCGACAATTCCATTATGATAGATGGGTAAGCATCCGCTCTCGGGCAGACATGGGTCTGCCGGTGGCCTGCGCCCCGGAAACCCCATTGCTCCCCGCCGCCGGATGCCAGAAGGAGGCGATAACCATGTCCGAACCCACTCTCATCTCCCCCTTGCTCGATGGCTTTACCATGGGGCAGCCCATGGGCGAACACGACGGCGTCAGCTGCTGTCCCGCCATCCGGGAAGATAAGAAATATATCGTCAAGATCATTACCATTCCCCCATCCCAGACCCAGCTGGACGCGCTGCTTCTGGCCGGTGCCTATAAGGATCCGGCGGATGCCATGGAATACTACCGCCAGGTCAGTGAGGGCGTTCTGAAGGAAGCGGAATTCCTGAAAAAGCTGTCCCAGCTGGACGGCTTCCTGTCCTATGAAAGCTGGCAGCTGGCACCCATTACCCGGGGGCGGCTGGGCTATCAGGTGTATCTCGTGGGCAGCTACAAGCGCACCCTGGAAAAGCATCTGCGCAAGAACCCGGTGACCCACCTGGAAGCCATTAACTTAGGCCTTGATCTGTGCGCCGCCCTGACGGTGTGCCGTCAGGCAGGCTCTTTGTATGTGGCTCTGAAGCCCGGAAATATCTTCGTTTCCGACAAGAAGCAGTACCGCATCGGAGATCTGGGCTTTATCCCTCTGAACGAGCTGAGCTATACCGCCCTGCCGAAAAAATATCAGAGCCGGTATACGCCCCCGGAGCTCTTCGACCCCATGGAGCCCCTGAATCTCACCGCGGACACCTACGCCGTTGGCATGATTCTCTACCAGCTCTATAATGACGGCCAGCTGCCCCACCGGGACAAGACCCCGGAGGAAGGCTTCCCTTCCCCCATTAACGCGGACTATGAGCTGGCGGAGATCATTCTGAAAGCCCTGAATCCGGATCCCAAGGCTCGCTGGAGCAGTCCTGCCGATCTGGGCAAGGCTCTGGCTGCCTATATGCAGCGCAATGCCGTCAACGACACCCCCATCACCCCCCACAAGCCTCTGGAGGATGCGGCCATTGCGGCTCTGGGCGAAACCGTCACGGAGCCCCCCAAGCCGGAAGACACCGTGCCTGAGACCGAACCCGCCGACCAATCCTCCGCGGAAGCATCCCCGGCCGAGCCCGAGCCGGATTCTCCCGTTGCAGAACCGGCACAGGCAGACATCCCCCAGGAACCGGAGATTGAATCTGAGGCCGCCACGGATAAATCGGAGGCGGATGTACCCCAGGAGCCGGAAGCGGAACCTGCGGAAGAACCCCCCTCTGCCGAAGCGCCGGAACCGGAGTCAGAACCGGAGTCGGAGACTGCCTCTCCGGAGCCCCAGCCGATTTTGCCCCTTGATCAGCCTTTGACCTATGACGCGGTCATGAAGCTGGACGTGGATTCTCTGGAAGGACTGATGGAGGAACCGGAGGCGGAAGCGCCCTCCGCCCCTGTCCAGCCGCCTAAAGACGATTTCCCAGGCATTCTGGACAAGGCCGAGGATTTGATTCACCATGAGGCTCCGAAGGGCGTGGTTCTGCCGGAAGCCGGGGAAACTGCCGACCCCTTCGCCTTTGCCAAGGACGACAGCGATCTGGATGATGAACATATCCCCCGGGATCCTCTGATGCCTGAGAACACGCCGAAGGCTCCCGCCAAAAAAGCGGAAAAGAAATACGCCGATTCCAAATATAAGCGCAGAGCCAAAAAGCTCATCGGTACTCTGACCTTCCTGCTGGCTCTTTCCATGGCAGGCCTCGCCGGCTTCTGGTACTATCAGAACATCTACCTTCAGGCCATCGAGAAGATTCTCATCAGCGGCACCCGGGATCAGCTCACCGTGACAGTGGACACCCAGGTCAAGGACTCCATGCTCACCGTGACCTGCTCCGACAGCCACGGCAACAGCAGCCGCCAGCCCTTAAGCGGCGGCACCGCCATCTTCTCCGACCTGAGTCCCAGCACCGTCTATACCATCCAGCTGGATGTCAGCGGCTTCCATAAGCTCACCGGCAAAACCTCCGATGTGTTCACCACCGATGCCACCACCAACATTCTCTCCTTCACCTCCGTAGGCGGCACCAAGGACGGTTCCGTGGTTCTGAACTTTACCGTGGAGGGCGATGAGCCCAGCCGCTGGACGGTTCACTATGAAGCCGAGGGGGAGGAAGCCAAGGAAATCACCTTCGAGGGGCACTCTGTGGAGATTACCAATCTTACCGTCGGCAAAATGTACACCTTTACCCTGGATGCCGGAAACGCCCTGACCCTGGGCGGTCAGAAATCCATTCAGCTTATGGGCTCCCGCCTGATTCTGGCGAATAACCTGCGGATATCCGCCAACAGCGACAGCGAGATTACCCTGACCTGGGACGCTCCCGGCGATGTGGTGGTGGACAGCTGGAATGTGCGCTGCTACGG
>CAKTXO010000233.1 GCA_934630985.1 uncultured Oscillospiraceae bacterium
CATTGGCCGCCCGCTTTTTTCGCCGCTTCCGGGAACTTGCGACAGCACGCAAAAAGGCTCCCTTGTGTAAAGGGAGCTGGCAAAAATCTTTGATTTTTGACTGAGGGATTGTCAAATTGTTATCATTCTGATCCCCTCAGTCACTTTGTGACAGCTCCCCTTGATCAGCAAGGGGAGCCTTTTTGCGCGCTATCGCAGTCCGTACATAGGCGGAAAAGATATTCGTCACGCTTCCTCCGGCTTTTCCTGGGCGGCTTTTTCGGCCGCCGCCTCCGCCGCCACCCGGTTGACGAACAGATCTGCCGGATCGTGGGGCAGGAAGTGCTGCCACAGCAGCGCCCCCACGGCAATGACGCAGGTCAGCCCCGCCAGCACCTGGCTCACCCGGAAGGGACCCCAATAGAGGCTGTCCACCCGCAGCCCCTCGATAAAGCACCGACCCAGGCCGTACCAGGCTCCGTAGCCCAGGGCGATCTGACCGTCGTATTTCCGGTGCTTGGACAGGAAGTGCAGCAGCACGAAGCCGACAAGATTCCACACGGATTCATACAGGAAGGTGGGGTGGTAATACTCCCACTGGTTCGTCACGGTGTTGAATAGCCCCATCCGGAAGAAGCTGTCTGTGGCCGCGCCGAAGGCCTCCCGGTTGAAGAAGTTGCCCCAGCGACCCAGAATCTGTCCGATGAAGAACCCCAGCAGGGTGATATCCAGCACCGTGGTGACCCGGAGCTTTTTCACCTTGCACAGCACCGCCACGCCGATGACCGCGCCGATGACGCTGCCGTAGATGGCGATGCCTCCCTCCCAGATGGCAAACACGGACAGCAGGTTATCGGCGTAGTCCTTCCAGGAGAAGGCCACATAGTAAATTCTCGCGCAGATAATGGCAAAGGGGGTGATCCACAGCACCCCGTCCAGGATGTCGTCCTCCTTCAGGCCGAACTCCCGGCTTCTGCGGCAGGCGTAGAGCACGGCGAGAATCAGCCCCAGGCCGATGCACAGGCCGTACAGATGGATGGTCAGCGGGCCCAGCTGGAAATATCTGGGCGGGTTCATTTCCAGTCCCAGAAAGGGGAAGGAAATAGAAGAATAATCAGCAGGATTCATGATCTTTCTCTCCTTGTGTGGTAGGTTCAATGACGGACAGGCAGCACCGCTCCTCGGTGACTACCCGTCTCAGGAAATCCCCGATTTCCCGCTCCTCGATCTGCCGGTAGATTTCCGGGAAGCGGAAGTAATCAAAGTCGGAAAAATGGTAGGCGCAGATCCGGAAGCAGGTGGCGTCAAAGCTGTCCAGGCTCCGGATACGTCTGCCCAGGGCGCTGCGCTTCATCCGCAGGAAGTCCTTCTCTGGTACGCCCTCCCGGGCGATTTTCGCCGCCTGCGCCAGGATGGCCTCCCGAATCTTCCGGGGCTCGTAGCTGTCTCCGGCGCACAGCAGCATGGCGCAGCCGTCGATGGTCTCAAAGCCGCCGCCGAAGGAGGTATCGATGATCCCCTCCTCATACAGCCGCAGGTACAGCTCCGAGGATTCGCCGAAGAGCGCCTCCGCCGCTAAATCCGCCACCATTTCCTCCCGGATGGCCCCGTCTCCCCGTCCCAGGGGCTCGCACTTGAAGGCCAGGTTGAACATGGGCATGGCCACCTCCATCCGGCCTGTCGTCTCCTTCTGGGGGCAGGTCATCTCCTCCCGGGGCAGGGGCTTCTTCTCCCCCACCGGGGCAGGCTCGGTGCCCAGAATCTCCTCCGCCGCCCGGGTAACTTCCTCCGGGTCTACATCGCCGATGACGCACAGAAGCATGTTCCCCGGGGCGTAGAAAGCCCGATGGCAGTCATAAAGGATTTCCGGAGTGATTTCCCGGATGGTCTCGCCGGTTCCCAGGATGGGCACCCGGATGGGGTGCTCCCGGTACATGGCCTTCACCAGGTTCTCAAAAATCACGCTGTCCGGGGCATCCTCGTTCATGCCGATCTCCTGGTCGATGATTCCCCGCTCCTTTTCCACGCTTTCGGCGGTGAAATAGGGGGTGGACACGAATTCCAGCAGCAGACGCAGACAGGCATCGAAATTCTTCGTACAAGAGAAATAATAGGCGGTCATGTCGTAGCTGGTGAAGGCGTTGGTGCTGGCGCCCAGCCGGGCAAATTCCGCGGAAACGTCCCGGTCGGGCAGGTCGAACATCTTGTGCTCCAGGTAGTGGGCAACCCCCGCCGGAGACCGGTAATCCTTCCCGGCAAACCGGTAGTCCGTATGCACGGAGCCATAGTCCGTCACAAAATAGGCCAGGCTTCGGGTAAAGCCCTTCCGGGGCACCACGCACACCGTCAGCCCGTTGGAAAGCACCTGGCGGTACAGCGTCTCGTCCAGCTCCGGATATTCATAGGGGGTCATAGGCTCTCTCCTTTCAGGAAATAGGTGCTGTGCAGCTTGAGGGTCCTTGCGCAGCGCACCACGTCCGCCACGCTGACCCGCTCCACCGCCTGAAGGTATTCCTCCCGGGTGAAAATCATGCCGCTTAAGGCGGCGGTGCTGTGGAAGCTCTCCACGGCGCCGGGAGAATCCAGCACCGCCCGCAGGCTGGAGGCGATGGCCTCTTTGGCGGCGGTCAGCTCCCCTTCCGTAATTTCGCCTTCCTGGCAGGCCGTCAGCTGGTTCAAAATTTCCTGCCGGGTGACGGTCTCCTTGTCAAAGTCAATACCGGCGTTGGCAAGCAGGATGCCCTTGGCTCCATAGTAGGTAGAATCGATGGAGTAGCACAGACTTCTTTTCTCCCGGACGTTCTGGAAGAGCTTGCTGGTCATGCCCCCGCCCAGCACCACGTT
>CAKTXO010000234.1 GCA_934630985.1 uncultured Oscillospiraceae bacterium
ATTGCGCCTATGGATATCTCGAATGAGCGAGTGCTAATCCAAAGTAATGACGTGAGCAGAGGCCTGATCTACAATGGCGAAGAGCAGACCCCGAATATTGCCTTGGCGCAGGTGTTGAATGCCGAGGCAAAGAAGTACTTGGCGATAACCTTCCAGGTCGATGTGACACCTCAGGTCAATGTCGGACGTTACACGCTGGGGATCATCGGCACCGGCAACTTCACCGGCAGGAAAGATGGGTTTAATTGGAAAATTAACCCCAAGGATATGTCCAATGCCGAAGTTGTCCTGGGCGACAGCCTGACCTACAACGGCCAGCGGCAGACCCAGATCATCACCTCCGTCACCGTGGACGGCCTGGATGTGACTTACAGAGTAGTCGCTGACAGTAACACCGGAACCAATGCCGATTGGTACAATTTGACACTCGCAGGTACCGGCAACTTCACCGGCACCTGGCACGATGAATGGGAGATCGCCAAGAAGGACGTGACCATCGAGAACACCGCTGTGGAAAGCACCAAGGTCTACGACGGTACCACCGTGGCAAAGATCACCAGCATCGGCACTCCCTCCGCCAATTACGACGGGGACGGGCTGCAAATCGTTCCCGGCACCGCCGCCTACGACAACAAGAACGTGGGAACCGGCAAGACCGTCACCTTCACGGGCTTCTTCCTGACCGGCGACCAGGCGCACAACTATAATTTGGTTTCTCTGCCTGCCTCCGTCACCGCGGACATCACCGCCAAGGAGATCACCCTCAGCGTGAGCGTGAAGGATAAGGTCTTTGACGGCACGACGAAGGCGGAGCTTGACACCGTGACCCACACGGATTTCGTGGAGGGTGACGACGTGGAGCTGGTAAACGGCGAACCCAGCTTTGCCTACCCCTGCGCCCGGGCGGACATTCCCATCCGGTTCACCGACTTCCGGCTGACGGGTACGGACGCGGGCAACTATCAGCTCACCAATGCCCAGCCTGAGGGTGTGACGGCGGAAATCCATCCCACACCCAACTATCTGGATGTGACGGACAAACCGGAATTTGACGACAAGACCACCGTGACCGTCGACGGGGTGGAATATCCCATTGAGGAAACGGGCGACCGGCGTTATGTCAACCTGCCGGAAACCGGCGATCTGCTGACCATCTACTCCTTTAAGGACGGCACTCCGGAAGGTTCCTACACCAACTATCCCACGGGTATGCAGGTGTTCCGCATCACCCGGCAGGAAGGCGGCGCGAAGGCCGAGGAGATCACCGAGTTTGCCAATCTTCTGAACTACGCCGGCTGCTCCATCCGGGTCTCCGGCAAGAAGGGCATCCGGATGATCACCGGCATTGACCAGAACGTGAAGAAGAGCCTGGTGAGCAAGGCGGGTCTTGCGGGCTACACCCTGGAGGAATACGGCACCGTGGTTCAGTGGGCGGACGCTCTAGGCGGCAACACTCTGAATCTCAACAGCAGCAACAAGCAGAATTACGCCTACAAGAAGGGCAAGGCCGATCCCATCTTCGCCAAGGCGGACGGCATGATTCAGTACACCAATGTGCTGGTGGGCTTCACGGATGCCCAGTGCCAGCCGGATCTGGTCATGCGTCCCTACATCAAGCTGAAGGACACCGCCACCGGCAAAACCGTGACCCTTTACGGCGGCAGCGTCACCCGTTCCATCGGCTACGTTGCCTGGCAGAACCGGGACACCTACAAGCCCGGCACCGCAAGCTACAAGTACGTCTGGAACATCATCGACAACGTAGATCCCAGTAAGTACCCCAACTAAGGAGGCAGACGGATGAAAAAATTCTTTGTGATTTTTCTGGCACTGACCCTTGCCCTGGGCGCGGGCTGCTCCAATCAAGGGGAGCAGCCCACCACCCCGGTGGCTGTGGCGACGGCACCTGCAACGGAACCCGCTCCGGCGGATGATCAGACCGAGCCTGCCGAGACCACTGCCCCCGCCGCCCCCCGGACGGTGGAGGGCACCATTCAGGGCATCCACATTCCGGCGATCCTCAGCTTCCCCCAGCGGGGGGACATCGTCCAGGTGACGGGCTATCCGGATGAGGCCACGGCTACCGTGACGGTGGGGGATGCCCAGGGCAGCTTTGCCCAGGTGCTCCTGCGCTTCGACAGCGAGGAAAGCTATGAGGCCTGGCAGGCCTACGCCAAGTACAACACCCGGGTTTTTGAAGTCTATACCCTGGTGGGGGAGCCTCTGGCAACCCTGAAAACCAACACACAGATAACGGTGCTGGACGATCTGGGAGAATGCTATCTGGTGCAGACCGAGGATCTGACGGGCTACATCGCCAAGACCCAGGCCAGCAAGTGGCGGATCAAAAGCAGCAGCTCCAGCTCTGGCTCCGGTTCCGGCGGCTCCGGTACCGGCAAGGACGGGGGAGACATTTCTCTGACCGGCTTTGAAGGCGACATCCGCCCGGTGCTCCTGGCGGACACCGTGAAAACCGGCGCGGCTCAGGTTCGGGCTGACGGCGGCCGGGTGGTGCTCAAGTATTTTGACCGGGGGGACAAGGTTCAGCTGGTGCTGGACGCGGAAGTGGCCCCGGAAATTCCGGGCTATGCCCTGATTCTGGAGGACGGCGTGTTGGCTTACATTCCGGTGGACTGGGTGGAAAAGCCCGGCGACGAGGTTTTCCAGCCCTGGGAGGGCTACGCGGGCTATCAGTGCAAGCGCTACGACAATTTTGAGCTGGCGGGCAAGAGCCTGGGTCAGCTGAGCGGCAACAAGAAGATCACCGTTCTGTGGCAGAGCGGCGATGTGCTGCTGGTGGAGTCCGAAAGCGGCGTTTCCTA
>CAKTXO010000235.1 GCA_934630985.1 uncultured Oscillospiraceae bacterium
CGGCGCAGAGGGCTGAAAAATCCCTGGCTGGCCTGGATTCCCGTGGCCGACAGCTGGCTGCTTGGCTCCCTGTCCGACCAGTACCGGTATGTGGTGAAGGGAGAGCACACCCATCGCCGGGCGTTCTTGCTGTTCTTCCGGATTCTGACGGTGGTGCTGACCTTTTCCCTGCTGGGTCTTGTGGGCAGCCTGTGCTTCCAGGTCATCGGCGGCATGATGCGCCAGGACGTGATTCCCGATCTGCTTCTGATGCAGATTTTCCGCCAAGCGACCAGCCTTCTGGTGGTGGGGCTGCCCCTGCTGGGCATTTCCATCGCCTACTGTGTCTTCCGGTTCATGGCGCTGTACGATGTGTACAAGTCCATGGAGCCGGAAAACGCGGTACTGTTCCTGGTGCTGAGCATTCTGTTCCGGGTTACCGAGCCCTTCTTCCTGTTCTTCAGCCGGAATAAGGACGGCGGTATGCCTCCCAGAAAGGAGCCGGAGGAAGCACCCGAAGAGCATCCCAACGACTGGGTGGATACCCAGGAGGATGAGCTGTAAATTTATTAAAAGGCCCGAAAGATACGGTGTCATTGCGAGCCAGTGCTCACACTGGCGTGGCCCTTTCCAAGGATTCCCTCCGGTCACAATCCGTTCCTCTCGTTCCCCCTTGGCTCCCACTCTGGGGGAGCTGTCACAAAGTGACTGAGAGGGCAAATAGAACCCTCTCCGCCCCATTCGGGGCACCTCTCCCATAGGAAGAGGCAAGTTGCCCTCATCCGTCACGGCTACGCCGTGCCACCTTCCCCGGAGGGGAAGGCTTTGAGAACGGATTGCCACACCAGTGACATCGGTCACTGGTTCGCAATGACATACTGATTACGAACAGAGCGCGGTGCTGGTGCACCGCGCTCCTTGCTTGTCTGTTTATTCGTACTGAGCGGCCAGATCGTCGTAGAAGGCCATCATTTCTTCTTCCGTGTCGAAGTTGGCCACATACATCTGGTTGGCCATAGCGCCGGACAGAGCGTCCGGAATTCTTCCCCACATGACCATGTGAGAGCCGTACTTCATCATGACCTCGTAGTCATCCAGCTTGTAGTGTCTGCCGTCCCGGCGGCCGTAGAAGGCGCAGTAGTGATGCTTGCCGATGGGCTTGGTATTCCGGTCGAAGGCCACCATATCCGCCCAGATCTTATACACGTCCGTCTCCTGGGAGTAGTTGTACATTTCCGGAGTGAAGCCGCCGCAGGGCCGCATGTTGACTTCCAGCCCCAGCACGTCGCCCTTCTTGCCCAGGCCTTCCTGATCCTCGTTCAGGACGAAGAATTCCAGGTGGATGAACCGGCTTCTGACCCCGAAGGCCTTCACCGTGGCAAGACCCGCCTGGCGGATTTTCTCCGGCAGATCCTTTACCAGATAGTAGACGGAGTCATCATTGTTATTCACGATATCCATAATGGAGATGGGGCTGATGTTGCCGGACTCGAAGAGCATGTTGCCCTGGGAATCCACAATGCCGTCAAAGGTCTGGACATAGCCGTTGACAAACTCCTCCATGATGTAAACCGCCGGATCCTTGGTGTGAATGAACCACTGAACATCCTCGTCAGACTGAAGCTTATAGGTGTTGTTGGCGCCCACCCCGTTGTCGGGCTTGACTACCACGGGATAGCCCACGGTGTGGGCAAATTCCAGAGCGTCCTCCAAGCCCTCCACCAGATGATACCGGGCGGTGGGCAGACCGGCCTTGGCATAGTAGGCCTTCATGGCAGACTTGTACTTGATCTTGTCCATTTCGTCCAGCTTGGGGCCGGTGGTGATGTTGAACTCCGTGCGCAGCCAGGCATCCCGCATGAGCCAGTACTCGTTGTTGCTTTCCAGCCAGTCGATTTTGCCGTACTTGAAGGTGAAGAAGGCCACGGCCTTGAACACCTCGTCGTTGTTTTCCAGGGAGCTGACCTTGTAATATTCGTGGAGGGAATCCTTTAGCTCCTGCAAAAGCTGGTCATAGGGGCAGTCGCCGATGCCCAGCACCCGCATACCGTTGTTTTTCAGCTCCCGGCAGAACTTCCAGTAGGTCATGGGGAAGTTGGGGGAAATAAAAATAAAGTTCTTCATTTGTATCTATTCTCCTTCTATTGCTATCATTCAACCTAGAAGCCACGGCAGGTATGTCTGCACCATCTTGAACCACCAGGGCCAGTCGTGGTTCACGTCCAGACCCCAATATTCAAACCGGGTGTGAATGCCCTTCTGGCAGCACACCGTGTCCAGCCACCGGGTGGATTCCAGCAGCGGCTCCTCCCAAGCGCCCTGGCCGCAGACGATCAGGCTCTTCTGGTGGTTGTACATGTCCATGTAATAGTGGTCGGCAGGCATGTTCTGCAAATACAGGCAGGGGCAGTTGTTATAGACCAGGTCGTCGCAGTAGTCGCCGAAAAACTCCCGGTTGTCATAGAGGCCAGAAATAGCAAAGCAGCTGTCGAACAGGTCAGGCCGGCGGTAATAGAGGTTTGCCGCGTGCATGGCGCCCATGGAGGCGCCGAAGGTCAGGATGCCCTGGTCATAGCCGTTGGCAAGACCCGCAAGGTGCCGGATAGTGGGCACCATTTCATTGACAATGTAATTGAACCACTTTTCGTGATTTTCGATGCGCCAGCGGTTGTCCGCGCCGATGGCAGCCCAGGCCTCGTTGTCGATGGTGTCCACGGAGAAAACCATGCACTTCCCCGACTCAATCCAGGGTGCCCAGCAGTCTGCCATGTGGAAGTCCTCAAAGTCCCAGAACCTTCCTGCCTGGCAGGGAATGAACATGACGGGCTTGCCG
>CAKTXO010000236.1 GCA_934630985.1 uncultured Oscillospiraceae bacterium
CGGAACTCGGTTTCGGTGAAGACACCGTGCCGGGTGACCAGATCCACATTCTTGTCGCTGACGTAGGTGGGCATGGCCTCCGCGGTGGAGGGCAGATTGCTCAGACCCCGCTGTGCCGCCTCCCGCTTCCATTCCTCGCTGTAGCCGTTGCCGCTGAAGATAATCCGGCTGTGCTCGGTCAGTGCCTTGCAGACCAGGGTCTGGAGGGCGGCATCGAAGTTATCCGCCTTTTCCAGCACGTCCGCAAACCGACCCAGCTCCTCGGCCATAATGGTGTTCAGGGCGATATTGGGGCCGGACACGGACTGGGAGGAGCCCAGCATCCGGAACTCAAACTTGTTGCCGGTGAAGGCCAGCGGGCTGGTGCGGTTCCGGTCGGTGGTGTCCTTGGGAATCATGGGCAGCACGTCCACGCCGATGCGCAGGACGCTCTTTTCCGGGTCGGTATAGTTGGTGCCGTCAATAATGGACTGCACCACCGCGTTCAGCTCATCTCCCAGATAAATGGAAACGATGGCGGGAGGGGCCTCGCTGGCGCCCAGCCGGTGGTCGTTGCCGGCGGTAGCCACGGTGCACCGGAGGAAATCCTGATATTCGTCCACACCGGCGATGAAGGCCGCCAGGAACACCAGGAACCGGGCGTTCTGCCGGGGGGTCTTGCCGGGGCTGAACAGGTTGCTGCCCGTATCCGTAGACAGGGACCAGTTGTCGTGCTTGCCGGAGCCGTTCACCCCGGCGAAGGGCTTTTCGTGAAGCAGACACACCAGATTGTGCTTTGCCGCGCACTTTTTCATAATGGCCATCATTTTCTGGTTGTCGTCGCAGGCGGTGTTGGCATCGGCATAGACGGGAGCCAGCTCATGCTGGCAGGGAGCGGCCTCGTTGTGTTTGGTTTTGCTTAAAATTCCCAGCCGCCAGAGCTGATGATCCAGATCCTGCATGAAGGAAGACACCCGGGTGCGGATGGTGCCAAAATAGTGGTCATCCAATTCCTGACCCTTGGGGGGCTGAGCGCCGAAGAGGGTTCGTCCCGTCAGCCGCAGATCCTCCCGCTGGGCGTACAGATCCTTGGGCAGGAGAAAATACTCCTGCTCGGCACCGACACAGGGAATGACCCGCCGGGTCTGGGTGTCGCCGAAGAGCCGCAGGATCCGCAGAGCCTCCCGGGACACCTCGTCCATGGAGCGCAGCAGCGGGGTCTTCTTGTCCAGGGACTCGCCGGTGTAGGAGAAGAAGCAGGTGGGAATATACAGGCTTCCGTCCCGGACAAAGGCAAAGGAGGTGGGATCCCAGGCGGTATAGCCCCGTGCCTCAAAGGTGGCACGCAGACCGCCGGAGGGGAAGCTGGAGGCATCCGGCTCGCCCCGAACCAGCTCCTTGCCGGAGAATTCCATAATCACCCGACCGTCTCCCGTGGGAGAAATGAAGGAATCGTGCTTCTCCGCGGTGATGCCCGTCATAGGCTGGAACCAGTGGGTGTAGTGAGTGGCTCCCTTCTCCAGCGCCCACTGCTTCATAGCCTCGGCAATTTCATTGGCTACGTCCAGGGACAGCCGCTCTCCCTGCGCCACGCAGTGCTTCCAGGCCTCATAGGTTTGCAGGGGCAGCCGCTGCTTCATGGTTGCCTCGTTAAAAACATCCTCGCCGAACTGCTCCGGCAGATTGAAAATCTCTTCCATAGGTGCACGTCCTTTCCGGCAGATTGCATAGCAATCCATCTTATGATTCGATTCTATCCCGGAATTGTGAAAAAAGCAAGGCGTGATTGTGCAGTAAAAACAATTCCCATTTTTCCGGGGGTTTGTGCATTCCACCTAATCGTCCCATATTCGTGTCCGAAAATGAATTTTTAAGGAAATTCATCTTGCATTTTTTCAAAAAATCGCATATAATATATCCTGCAATTAGGAATTTTAGCGGAAAGGATGATTGTTGTGACCCCTTATTCTTGCATGAGCACATCCGATTTGGCTCGGGAATACGCCACCGTTCTGGACGATTACGACCAGCTCAAGGCTCAGGGGCTGAAGCTGAATATGGCTCGGGGCAAGCCCTCCCGGCAGCAGCTGGATTTGGTTTCCGACCTGCTCACTGCGTTAACCGATCCTGCCCAGTGCATCACCGACGGCGTGGACGCCCGGAATTACGGTGAACTGACCGGTCTGCCCTGCGCCCGGCGGTACTGGGCGGAGATTTTGGACTGCAAGCCCGAAAATATCTTTGTCGGCGGCGTGGCCAGCCTGAATCTGATGTTTGATATTGTCTCCCGGGCGTATACCCACGGTCTGAAGGACAGCCCCCGTCCCTGGTGCCGGGAGGAAAAAGTGAAGGTTCTCTGCCCTGCCCCGGGCTATGATCGGCATTTCGCCATCACCCAGGACTTCGGTGCCGAGCTGATTCCCGTGCCCATGACCCCGGAGGGGCCGGATATGGACGTGGTGGAAACGCTTGTCCAGGATCCTCAGGTAAAGCTCATCTGGACGGTGCCCAAATATTCCAATCCCGACGGCATTATCTACAGTGAGGAAACCATCCGGCGGTTTGCCAATCTGAAGCCTGCCGCTCCGGATTTCACCATCATGTGGGATAATGCCTACGGTGTCCACCAGTTCCGGGGGGAATATGTCCCCTTCCCGGACATTCTGTCTCTGTGCGAGAAGGCCGGAAAGCCCGACATGGTTTTTGAGTTTGCCTCCACCTCCAAGATCACCTTCGCCGGCGGCGGCATTTCCTGCGTCGCGGCAAGCCCGGCAAATATCGCCTACCTCAGCAAGCTCTTCGGCATTCAGATGAT
>CAKTXO010000237.1 GCA_934630985.1 uncultured Oscillospiraceae bacterium
GCCAAGCCCTATATGGGCTTCTTCTACGACGAATATCTGGCAAAGCCGGAATTCGACGAAAAATTTGACAAGGCCGTCATCCGGGACGTGCTGAACCGGTTCCTGGAAAGCTACGACCCTGCCGACGATTCCGGCACCTGGTTTGACAAGGTCAAGGCCATCACCACGGCCATCGGTTTCACCACCGACATGAAGGCCTACAAGGCAGACCCCACGGCCTTCCCCGGCACGGTCACGGATGTTTCCACCTTCCTCCGTCTGGCGGTTACCGGTCAGACCAATTCTCCCGATCTGTACACCGTCATGCAGATTCTGGGCACCGACCGCACCAAAGCCCGCATCCGCGCCGCCATGGATTCTCTGGATTAAAATATGTAAAAAGCTGCTCCTACAGAGCATTACTCGACAAAACGCACAAGTGACAAATCGGATGTCATTGCGAGGCAGTGCGCACACTGCCGTGGCAATCCGTTCTCCTGAAAAAACACCGGTGGTTCCGATATTTCAGGCAGACGCGGATTGCCACACCAGTGCTGCGGCACTGGTTCGCAATGACAGCATTGTTTTCGGACTTTGCGTCTGTCGGAGTAATACTCTGAAAAAGCAGCTTTCTTTTTCTGTTGATACGCTGTCACGTCATCCGGTTTCCGCCGGGCAGGCCAAAGCTCACCGCGATGGCGTCGTCCACCTGAGCCATCTGCTGCTCGTCCAGGTGCCCCATATGCTCCCGAAGCCGCCGCTTGTCGATGGTTCGGATCTGCTCCAGCAGAATGATGGAATCCTTGCTCAGGCCTACGCTGCCGCCTGCAATGTTGATGTGGGTGGGAAGCCTTGCCTTTCCCGTCTG
Source organism: uncultured Oscillospiraceae bacterium (assembly GCA_934630985.1). GTDB lineage: Bacteria > Bacillota > Clostridia > Oscillospirales > Oscillospiraceae > Faecousia. Next base: position 848 of record CAKTXO010000237.1, read on the forward strand.
ACTGGTGATGGCTGCGGCAATGACGGTAGGAGAATGCCGATTGCCCGTATCATTCTGGACAATCAGAACCGGGCGGGTGCCTCCCTGTTCGCTGCCCACTACCGGAGAAAGATCCGCGTAGAAGATATCTCCCCGTTTCACAGATGACTCGGTCATAGTTTTCACGCTCCGTGCAAAATCTCCTGCGCTACCGGAAAGCTCCTTATGTAACGCGGTAACCCTATTGTCCCACGCCACATTGGATTTTATACTTTCCATCCCAGTATATGCCGGTATTTTCCCGGATGCTACGAAATCACCACATTTTTGAGCGTCATCGACAGAATCCGTTTTCCCTGACAGAAAAACTCCGCCCGGGCAGGCAAATCGTTTTCGTCCAGGGTAACATCCAGGGTTAAAGCATCGTCTTCGTAGCTGTCATTGACGTTCAGAACAAGCCGTCCGTCCTGCTCCCCCACCCCTGTGATGCTGCCGCCCCGCAGAGCGCTCACCAGTACCCAGGGGGCGCTGACAGGAGACAGCCGCCCGTCTGCCAGGAGGTCAAAAGCCAAAGCCGTGCCGTCGAAGGTCAGTTTTCCCCCCTGGGCGGATATTTCCCCGGTAATGCCGGAAATGGTCTCCGGGGCAGTCACGGTGAAAGCCACGTTTCCCTTGGCGTCTGCCTGGCAGTCCATGGAAAAAGATACCGTTTTTTCTTCAAAATCCGCGGATATTTCCGTCTGAAAGCCCCAGGATTCCCCTTTCAAGAGCTTCCCCCGCAAATCCAGCGCCCGATTCATTTCCCCGCCGGAGGAGGAAGCACAGCCGGTCAGCACCAGAACCGCGCAAAAACATGTCAACATTCGCCGCAATGCAATCCCGCCTATTTCAGTAGTCGCGGAAGGGTCTTCAGCATATCCGTCGGCAGCATGGCCCGCTGACCCAGCTCCTTGGCGCACAGGTCTCCCGCCGCTCCATGGAGCCAGGCGGCGCAGGTCGCTGCCTCCAGAGGAGTCATTCCCTGCCCCAGCAGGCCAACAATCATTCCTGCCAGCAAATCGCCGCTGCCGCCCACAGCCATCCCGGCGTTTCCGGTGCGGTTCCGATAGCCGAGACTGCCGTCGGTCACGCAGGTCTGATGACCCTTTAGCAGCAGCACGCACCCGTTTTCCCGGGCAAACTCCGCCGCCGAGGCCATCCGGTCTTCTCCAATCACGCCACCCACCCGGGCAAACTCTCCGTCGTGGGGCGTCAGGATGGTCTGTCCCCTTCTTCCACGCAGAATATCCATATGCCCGGAAAGCAGGGATATGCCATCGGCATCCAGCACCACCGGACACTCCGCATTTTCCAGCACCGCCTCCACCACCGCCCGGGTTCCTTCGGAAATTCCCAGACCGCAGCCAATCAGCACCGCATCCATCCCCGACACTCTTTCCAGAATGGGCTTCACTGCCTGTTCACTGAGCCTTCCGTCTTCTTCCGGCAGCGGAAAGACTACCGGCTCCGTCAGCTTCACTGCCTCAATGGGGTAAATGGACTCCGGCACTCCGGCAAAGACCAGCCCCGCCCCGACTCGCAGCGCCCCCATGGCCGCAAGGTACGCCGCCCCGGTGAAGCCCCGGCTGCCACACAGCAGCAGTACCTTCCCGAAGCTTCCTTTGTGTCCCCAGGGATTCCTTTCGGGGAACAAATCCGTTACGTCCGCCCGGGTAAGCTGTCTGATTTCCATATAACCACTTCCTTTTTCTTTTCCTAACCATACCACACAGCGCATTTTTCGTCAAGAATCCGAAAAAATGGAAAATAGCACTTGAAATATCCCCCGGATTGTGTTAGGATGTCCAAAGAATCAATGGCAATGATCGGGCTGCCGGATATCGGTGCTGTCCATTTCAGCGAGAGCGGGAGGGTGTGAGCCGCTCGGACAGGAT
>CAKTXO010000238.1 GCA_934630985.1 uncultured Oscillospiraceae bacterium
GACCCCCACGAGAAGGCCATGCAGCGGGCACTGATCCAGTACCGTGACCCGAAGAACTACTACCTGGTGCGGGAGGCACTGCTGAAGGCTCACCGGGAGGATCTGATCGGTTCCGGCGCCAAGTGTCTGATTCGGGCAGTTCCGCCCAAATCCGGCGGCTCCGCCCCGCCGCCCTGGAAACCCGGCGTCAGAAAGTCCGGGGGCAAGCCGGTAAGCAAGCCTGTGGGAAAGCCCGCGGGTAAACCGGCAGCAAAAAGGCCGCCTGTGAAGGCAGCCTCCGGCCGGAAGGGGAAATAGCGCAATTCAGGCACCACCGAAACCGGTGGTGCCTTTGCTTGTCAGTAAATCCCGAAAGAACCGTTGTCATTGCGAGCCAGTGCTCACACTGGCGTGGCAATCCCCCGGTACTTCCGAGAACTATCGAATAACACATGTCATTGCGAGGAGGCCAGCGGCCAACGTGGCAATCCGTACCCCTCATTCCCCCCTTGGCTCCCACTCTGGGGGAGCTGTCACGAAGTGATTGAGAGGGTAAATACACCCTCATCCGTCACGGCTGCGCCGTGCCACCTTCCCCCAAGGGAAGGCAGGGGTACGGCTTGTGACCGGAGGGAATCCCTGGAAGGGGCCACACCAGTCTGCGCTGCATTAAGGTATGACTGCCACCGGCAGTCATTATCATTTTGATTCGCTGCGCGGAGCACCACTGGTTCGCAATGACAACTCCTATTCCGGTGCGTATTAAGGGAAAAACGGATTGCCACACCAGTGTGCGCACTGGTTCGCAATGACACGCTTTGTTCGTTGGCACCCAATCATAAAAAGTGTCCCAGAGGGCTATTCACCATCCACTATTGTCTATTCACTATGCAAAAACCCCCTTGCGTTTCCGCAAGGGGGTTCTGAGCGTTAATCAAGAGGGATATTAATAGAACTTTCTCTTGTTCTTACGAGCGGCCTCGGACTTCTGCTTACGCTTCAGGCTGGGGCTGACGTAATGCTCGCGCTTCTTCACTTCGGCGATAACGCCCTCCTTGGCGCAGCTCCGCTTAAAACGGCGCAGGGCGCTTTCCAGAGACTCGTTCTCCTTAACGCGAATTTCAGACATTGTTTTCCCTCCCTCCGATGGCATCCGGCTAAGTCCAGGATGCGTTCAGGGCCTCAATACTAGGCTAGAATATTATATACGCTGTTTCCCCAATTGTCAATAAAGATTTTTGTTTTTTTACAAATTATTTGACAATCAGGTTGACCAGCTTGTTTTTGACCACGATGGTCTTGACAATGCTGCCGCCCTGCTTGGCCAGGAACTTGGCAATTTTCTCGTCGGCGGTGGCGTTGGCGATGACCTGCTCATCGGGAAGGTCCGCATCCATCAGCACGGTGCCGCGCATCTTGCCGTTGACCTGCACCGCGATGTTCACCTCGGCATCCTTGCACTTGGCTTCGTCATAGGAAGGCCAGGGCTCATAGGCAATGGTCTTGTCGTGACCCAGGAGCTGCCACATTTCCTCTCCCACATGGGGGGTAATGCAGGAGAGCATCTTGACGAAGCCCTCGGCGTACTCTCTGGGGCAGGTGCCGTTCTTGTAGACCTCGTTGACGAAGACCATCATCTGGGCAATGGCGGTGTTGAAGCCCAGGGACTCGAAGTCGCCTGTCACCTTCTTCACGGTCTGGTGATAGATCTTGGTCAGCTTGCCGTCGTTATCCTCGGTGATATTGGCAGGCTCGGTGAAGAAGTTCCACACACGATTGATGAACTTCTTAGCACCCACCACGCCGGTGGTGCTCCAGGGCTTGGAAACCTCCAGGGGGCCCATGAACATCTCATACAGCCGCAGGGTGTCCGCGCCGTAGTCCCGAACCACATCGCTGGGGTTCACCACAAATTCCGGGAACCGCTTTCCCATCTTGATGCCGTTCTCACCCAGGATCATACCCTGGTGCACCAGCTTCTGGAAGGGCTCCTTCACGGGAGAAATGCCCTCGTCATACAGGAACCGGTTCCAGATCCGGGAGTACATCAGATGACCCACCGCGTGCTCCGGGCCGCCTACATACAGATCCACAGGAAGCCAGTGCTTCAGCAGTTCCGGGTCGCACAGCTGCTTGTCGTTCTTAGGATCGATATAGCGCATATAGTACCAGGAGGAACCGGCGGAGCCGGGCATGGTGGAAGTCTCACGGGTGCCGTGGATGCCGTTGCGGTCATACTTCTTCCACTCGGTGGCGTTCTCCAGGGGAGCCTGACCGTTCTTGCCCTTATAGTCGGCCAGCTCCGGCAGAATTACGGGCAGCTCCTCGTCGGGAACGAAGTAAATCTTGCCGTCGTCGGTGTACACGCAGGGCACGGGCTCGCCCCAATACCGCTGACGGGCAAAAATCCACTCCCGGAAGTGATAGTTGACCTTCCGGCGGGCAACGCCCATGGTCTCCAGCTTCCGGGTGATGGCCTCTTTGGCCTCCTCCACGGTCAGGCCGTCGAACTCCTCGGAGTTCATAAGGCGGCAGCCCTTGCCCAGGTAGTCCTGCTTCTCAAAGGCCCGCTCGGACACATCTCTGCCCTCGATAACCTGAATCATGGGAATGCTGTGGGCAACGGCGTACTCGAAGTCACGCTGGTCGTGGCTGGGCACGGCCATCACCGCGCCGGTGCCGTAATTTGCCAGGACGAAGTCGCCGATGAACACGGGAACCTGCTTGCCGTTGACGGGATTGATGGCGTAAACGCCCTCCAGCCGGCAGCCGGTTTT
>CAKTXO010000239.1 GCA_934630985.1 uncultured Oscillospiraceae bacterium
TTTGTCAAGCATTTTCTTGCCTATTTCGGCGGATTTTGCAAAAAAGAGCGTACCCCCAAGGAGGCACGCCCTTTTCACAGCTTCTATCCCGGATTACACCAGCTCGATGACTGCCATCTCAGCAGCATCACCCCGGCGGGCACCGGTGCGGGTCACTCTGGTGTAGCCGCCGTTACGGTCAGCATACTTGGGAGCGATCTCCTTAAACAGCTTGTGAGCGACGTCCTCGCTGGTGATGAAGGACAGAGCCTTGCGGTAAGCCGCCAGGTCACCCTTCTTGCCCAGGGAGATCATCTTCTCAACAACAGGCTGCACTTCCTTGGCACGATAGAAGGTGGTTTCCATCTTGCCATTGGCCAGCAGATCGGTGACCTGCTGCCGCAGCAGAGCCTTTCTCTGTGCGCTGGTCTTGCCCAGCTTACGAGTGCCGAACATGAACGTTTCCTCCTTTTGAAAAGGTTAAAGGTGAATTCAACTTAGTTGTTGCTGCCAGATTCTTCGCTGGCCAGGGACAGACCCATCATCTCCAGCTTCTTCTGCACTTCGTCCAGAGACTTCTTGCCCATGTTCCGAACCTTCATCATGTCCTCGCCGGTCTTGTTGATCAGGTCGGCAACGGTGTTGATGTTGGCGCGCTTCAGGCAGTTGAAGCTGCGGACGGACAGATCCAGCTCATCAATGGTCATGGAAAGCTTGGCATCGGGACGATCGGCCACCTTCTCCACCACAGTGGAAGAGGTGCTGACGGAATCGGACAGGTTGGTAAACACCGTCAGATGGTCAGACAGGATCTTGGCACCCAGAGACACAGCGTCCTTGGCAGTGATGGTGGAATCGGTCCAGACCTCAAGGGTCAGCTTGTCGTAGTCGGTCTTGTCGCCGACACGGCAGGGCTCCACCGTATAATTCACCTTAGTCACAGGGGAATAGATGGAGTCGATGGGAATCACACCGATGGGGGTCTGGGGTGTCTTGTTCCGGTCAGCGGGAACATATCCCCGACCCTGAGACAGGGTGATTTCCATATTGAAAGTGGCATCCTCGCCCAGGGTGCAGATGTGCAGCTCCGGGTTCAGGATCTCAACCTCCGCGTCCGCCTTGATATCGCCGGCAGTGACCTCGCAGGGGCCCACAGCGTCGATATGCACGGTCTTGACACCGGCGCAGTGCACCTTGGGAATGATCCGCTTGACGTTCAGCACGATCTCCGTCACATCCTCGGTGACACCGGGGATGGTGGAAAACTCATGCTGAATGCCCTGGATCTTCACGGAAGTCGCTGCATAGCCGGGCAAGCTGCTCAGCAGAATACGGCGCAGGGAATTGCCCAGGGTCATACCGTAGCCACGCTCCAGAGGCTCCACGACGTACTTGCCGTAAGAAGCGTCCTGGGGCTGGTCCAGGCAGGTAATGCGGGGCTTTTCAATTTCTACCATGAATCAAAACCCTCCTTAAGTGTGTGGGGGACGAATCCCCCACCAGACAAATACGCATACAGTAGGGGGGAAATTATTACTTGGAGTACAACTCGACGATGAGGTGCACAGCGATATCGAAGTCGATATCGGCCTTGGTAGGCATAGCAATAACCTTACCCTGGAGGGTGTTCTTATCACGATCCAGCCACTTGGGGGCAGCAACGAAAGCGTCATCTTCCTTCAGCTTCTTGAAGAAAGCGTTGGAAGCGGCCTTCTCGGAAACGGCGATCACATCACCGGTCTTCACCAGATAGCTGGGGATGTTGACACGGCTGCCGTTGACGGTGAAGTGACCATGGTTCACCAGCTGACGAGCCTGACGGCGGGTGTTGGCGAAGCCCAGACGGTAAACCACGTTGTCCAGACGGCGCTCACAGAAGGTCAGCAGCTCCTCACCGGTGTTGCCTTCCATCCGGTCGGCCTTGGTGTAGTAGTTGTGAAACTGCTTCTCCTGGATGCCGTAAACAAACTTGACCTTCTGCTTCTCGGTCAGCTGAGTGGCGTACTCAGACTTCTTCGCTCTTCTCTGACCGCCGGGGTTCTTGTTGGAAGACTTGTTGTAACCCATAGCGGCAGGAGAAACGCCCAGCGTTCTGCAACGCTTCAGCACGGGCTGCATATTCTTAGCCATAAAGCAAAATTCCTCCTATACCTAAATCAGACTCTACGTCTCTTGGGGGGACGGCAGCCATTGTGAGGAATGGGAGTGACGTCCTTAATCATAACAACTTCCAGACCGGCAGTCTGCAGGGCGCGGATCGCAGCCTCACGTCCCTGACCGGGGCCCTTGACATAAACCTCAACAGTCTTCAGACCGTGCTCCATAGCAGCCTTGGCAGCGGTTTCCGCGGCAGTCTGGGCAGCATAGGGAGTGGATTTCTTGGAGCCACGGAAGCCCAGTCCACCGGAGGAAGCCCAGCTAAGCGCATTGCCTTCCAGGTCGGTGATGGTAACCATGGTGTTGTTGAAGGAGGAGCGGATATGAGCTGCGCCCTTCTCAACGTTCTTGCGCTCGCGACGGCGCTTGACAACTTTCTTTGCATTCTTTGCAGCCATTGATTATCCCTCCTTACTTCTTCTTGTTCGCAATGGTCTTCTTGGGACCCTTGCGGGTACGGGCATTGGTCTTGGTGCGCTGGCCGTGAACGGGCAGACCGCGACGATGCCGCAGGCCACGGTAGCAGCCGATTTCGCTCAGACGCTTGATGTTCAGAGCGGTCTCCCGGCGCAGGTCACCTTC
>CAKTXO010000240.1 GCA_934630985.1 uncultured Oscillospiraceae bacterium
TCGGCGTAGACCTGTAAGAAAAGCAGAAATTCTGAAAATCTCCAAGGGGGCTGAGGGCGGTATCCGCTCTCAGCCCTCAGACTGTCGAAAAACCATGTCATTGCGAGGCAGTGCGCACACTGCCGTGGCAATCCCCCTAATTTTCAAACATTTTAGATCCTAAACCAGTGGTTTTTACTTCTATCCGGGGGATTCCCACACCACTTAAGCGGACTGGTTCGGAATGGCAACGTATATTGAGGGCTTTTTTGACACGCTGGGGGCTGAGGGCGGTATCCGCTCTCAGCCCTTTGGCGTTTTCCAAAAATCGGCTTGATTCTCCGGCACACCGACATTTGTGCTTGTACGAAAAACAAATTAAAATTTTTGTTTTTCCACTATTGACATCTTGGCCTTTTCGAGATAGGATAGGGGCAACCGAATAAAAAAGCGATGACGAAGACGGATTGGAAGCTTCGCCTGATAGAGAGCCGGGGACGGTGGAAGCCCGGCAGGAGACCTTCCGGCAATCCCATCCCTTCCGAGCTGAAGCGCCCCAAAGCACATTTGCCGGTAGGGGCTTCCGCGCAGGCTGCGTAAGTGCCTAGGGCTTGCTGGAGTCCGAAGAGGGGCGCATTGGAAATGCGCAATTTGAGTGGTACCGCGGGTATTGTATTTACAAGGCTCGTCTCAAGGAAACTTGAGACGAGCCTTTATTTTTTTGCGGAAATGAGGAAACAAAGATGAAACTTGGTAAAAAAGATCTGTTCGTTGTCAGCGTCATGCTGTTTGCCCTGTTTTTCGGGGCGGGCAACCTGATTTTCCCGCCCTTTCTGGGTCAGAACGCCGGAGATAAGACCCTTCCGGCCATGCTGGGCTTTCTGGCCACGGCGGTGATTCTGCCGGTGCTGGGGGTTGTGGTAGTCGCCCGGTTTGACGGTCTGGAAAAGCTGGGTCAGCAGGTGGGACGGCGGTTTGCCCTGGTATTCACGGTGCTCATTTATCTGTCCATCGGCCCGGGACTGGGCATTCCCAGAGCGGCCTCCGTGCCTTTTGAGATGGCGGTGGCTCCCTATCTGCCCGCAGGAGCCAGTACCTGCCTTTGGATGGCGGTTTATTCCCTGCTGTTCTTCCTTGTGGCGCTGTGGCTGTGCCTGAATCCCGGAAAGCTGGTAGATCGGATTGGCCGGGTGCTCACGCCTACCCTGCTGACCCTGCTGACGCTGCTCTTCGTGTGCTTTCTGTTCCGGGGACAGGTTCAGGTCGCTCCCGCCCAGGAAAGCTACGGCAGTGCCCCCCTGCTCAAGGGCTTTTCCGAGGGCTACAACACCATGGATACCATCGCCGCTCTGAACTTCGGTCTTGTCATCTCCACCACCCTGGGCACCTTCGGTCTGACGGAAAAGAAAGACAGAATGCGCTACACCGTCCTGGCGGGCGTGCTGGCCGGCTCCATTTTGGCTCTGGTCTATGTCATGCTGTCTTACATGGGGATGTGCAGCTCCGGGGTCTACGACATCCAGGAAAACGGAGCCTGGACTCTGCGGTGCATCGTCTACCAGGTCTTCGGTGCTCCCGGGGCTGTGCTGCTGGCGGCTATCTTCACCCTGGCCTGCCTGACCACCTGCGTGGGGCTCATCAACTCCATTTCCCAGTATTTTTCCACCCTGTTCCGGCAGGTTTCCTACAAAAAGTGGGTGTATCTCATTACCTTTTTCTCTTTCCTCGTGTGCAACCTGGGGCTGAGCATGATTCTGAGCATTTCCATTCCCGTGCTCAATGCCGTCTATCCCGTGGCCATTGTGCTGATTCTGCTGGGACTGAGCCACGGGCTCTGGAAGGACAATCCCTATGTCTATCCCATGACCGTGTCCGGCACCGGCGTTCTCAGCGTACTTTACGCTCTGGATGAGGCCGGGCTGCCCCTGGGGGTTATGGGCGGACTGCTTCATAAGCTGCCTCTGTACGGTCTGGGCTTCGGCTGGGTCTGGACTGCCGCCGGAATGCTGGTGCTGGCACTTCTGGCAGGTGTTCTTGTTCCGAAACAAGCCGTCCTGCCCCAAATGTGTCCCTCCGAGACGCACAAGTAACGACTGTATCTATCCCCCTCGTTTCCCCCCTTGGCTCCCACTCTGGGGGAGCTGTCACGAAGTGACTGAGAGGGTAAAAGAAACCCTCTCCGCCCCTGCGGGGCACCTCTCCCATAGGGAGAGGCAGGGATACGGATTGTGACCGAAGGGAATCCTCGGAAAGAGCCACACCATCCTGCGGGATGGTGCGCAATGACATGCGTTGGCGGAAGTCCCCTGGCATGTGAAAGAAATGCCCCGGCGGTGCGATTGCGCCGCCGGGGCTTCCTGATTTTCACTTAACAAGGGAAGCTCTGAATAAATCGGCAAGAGCTGGGAGCGAGAGATTTTGTTCGCAGGCAAGGTTTGAAAAATGGAGGAATACTGTATGTACCCGCAAGGGGTATGCCGCATCCGTAAGCCAGCTTACGCTGGCAACGGCTGCGCTATATTTCCCATTTTTCAAACCGCAGACTGGGGGCAAAAGATCCGCTATCCAGCCGCAGACGATTTATTCAGAGTTTCCCAAGATAACCGGTTTCCGTAACTTCCAGGGTCATGCCGTAGAACGCCGTCATGGCCTTCACCAAATCCAGGGCGTCCGACACCGCCCCGGTCTCGTAGCAGGAGTGCATAGCCAGCTGGGGCAGTCCGAT
>CAKTXO010000241.1 GCA_934630985.1 uncultured Oscillospiraceae bacterium
TCTCAGGTTTTCTATAAAGAATCCACTTTATTATAGCATATCTGTCAAGTCTTTTCCTGTTGTTTTTTCGGGGATTTCCTGATATAATAAGGGAAAATCTAAGCCTTCTCCTGGGAGGAGAAGGTGGCTCGCAGAGCCGGATGAGGTCGCTCTCCAATACCGTCAGCCTACGAGGAGGAATTTGGATGTCCTACCCCCGCAATTCCAGCCTACAAGAAAACGCACATTCATTGCGCAAAGATATGACCAAGGAAGAGCGTCATCTCTGGTACGATTTTCTGAAGCGCCTGTCTGTTCCTGTCAAGCGGCAAGTTATCTTCGGAAACTACATTGTGGATTTCTACTGTCCTCAGGCCAAAACTGTCATAGAGCTGGATGGTTCCCAGCACTATGCGGAAGCCGCCCTGATTTACGACCGAAAAAGAGACGATTTTCTTGCCAGCCTCGGGCTTCTGGTTCTGCGATATACAAATCTTGACATCTGCCGCAATTTCAGAGGCGTTTGCGATCATATTTTGTCCGAATTGAGCCGCCGCGCCGGTCAAATCGTTACCGTGCGGAATCGTTAAGCCTGCGACCTCATCCGCCCTCCGGGCACCTTCCCCTCCCAGGGGAAGGCTTGGACGCAAATCGTGCCGTCTCTCAGGGGACGGCTTGAAAAGAAATTGGAGGTTCCCATTATGAAATCCATCCGGGAAATCTACAAAATCGGCAAAGGCCCCTCGTCCTCCCATACCATGGGGCCTCAGAAGGCCGCCCTTCTGTTCCGGGAGCGGTATCCCGACGCCCAACGCTACCAGGTCACCCTCTACGGCTCCCTGTGCAAAACCGGCGTTGGCCACGGCACCGACCGGGTGCTGCTGGACACCCTGGGTGAGAACCGGACGAAGGTGCTCTTTTCTCCGGAAAGCTGGGAGGGGATGCACCCGAATACCATGGATTTTGCCGCCTTTTCCGGCGAAAAAATCCTGGGACAGCTCAGAATGGAATCTGTCGGCGGGGGAGATATCCGGATTCCCGGAGAGACCGAGCCGCCGGAAAGCGAGGAGATCTACATTGAGCACTCCTTTGCGGAAATTGCGGACTTCTGCAAATGGCGGTACATTGACACCCTGTCCGCCTATGTGGAGCTGAACGAGGGGCCGGAAATCTGGGACTTCCTTGCCGCCGTCTGGCAGACCATGAAGCAGTCTATTGACGAGGGACTCAGCCGGGACGGGGTGCTCCCCGGCGGTCTGGGCGTTCAGCGGAAGGCCAAATATCTCTACACCCAGGTTCCCGACGACCGGATTCCGGCGCTGCGGGAGTTCCAACAGATTGCCGCCTTCGCCTATGCCGTAGCCGAGCAGAACGCGGACAACGGCACCGTGGTCACCGCCCCCACCTGCGGCGCCTGCGGGGTGGTTCCGGCGGTGCTGCGCTATGCCCAGGAAAATCGGGGCTTTTCCGACGAGCAGATCTGCCGGGCACTGGCCACCGCCGGCATCATCGGCAACCTGACCAAAACCAATGCCTCCATTTCCGGGGCGGAATGCGGCTGCCAGGCGGAGATCGGTACTGCCTGCTCCATGGCCGCCGCCGCTCTGGCGGAGCTTTTCGGACAAAATCTGGATCAGGTGGAATACGCGGCGGAGGTTGCCATGGAGCACCACCTTGGGCTCACCTGCGACCCCATCTGCGGACTGGTGCAGATTCCCTGCATCGAGCGAAACGCCGTGGCCGCGGTGCGAGCCATGAACGCCTGCAACCTGAGCTATTTTCTCACCGGCTCCCGGAATATCAGCTATGACATGGTCTGCCGGGCTATGAAGGAAACGGGCATCCACCTGGATCACCGGTTCCGGGAAACCAGCGAGGGAGGCCTTGCCAAAATCTACCAGCGCAGGCAGACCCGCCGGGACTGATTTTCCCCTTTTTTCAGCCCAGGCTCTTGTATTTTCCTGTCAGCGGAGTATAATTTCCTTATCATGAGCTGCTACTAATCATACTATTTCTTAGGGCGTATCTGAAAACTCGTATCACATAAAGAAGGTTTTCGCCACATGAACCGTATTTTTCTGGATTTCTACGTCGGCATTTCCGTTGTGATTGCCGCCATTGACAGCATTCTTGCCATCAAATCCTCCCAAAAGCACACCGACACCGGCAAGTACCTGGCCTTTGCCTGCGCCTGCGCCGCCCTGGTGGACATCAGCTATCTGATCAGCATTCTGACGGGCAGCCACCTGTGCATGTCCGTCATGTCCAGCGTCTATTTTGTCACCATCGACTTTATGCTGCTGGGACTGCTGGCCTTTACGCTGCATTTCATCAAAGGACGCTTTTCCAAAACCACTCGCCGGCTGATGATTCTGGGCAATGCCTACGCCCTGTTTGAGCTGGTGGTGTTTGCCCTGAACCCCTTCCTGGGCATCGCCGTCGATTATGTGCCCAGGAACACGGAGATTGCCCGGTACGCCTATCAGATGAAGCCCCTGTACATCGCCCATTTGGTCTTTTCCTATTTACTGGTGGGCATGGTGATTTTTCTGCTGGTTTGGAAACTGTGCCGGGTTCCCAGGGAATACCGGAAGCAGTACCTGTTCGTCATAGTGGGTATTCTCGCCATCGTGGCAGTAAACGCGATATTCCTGTTCTGTCACACGGACGCGATCTGGGATCAGCTGGACTATTCCATCTGCGGCTACAGCCTGACCTCCTACCT
>CAKTXO010000242.1 GCA_934630985.1 uncultured Oscillospiraceae bacterium
TTGGAGGTTGTAATATGGTACGTCACGAAAATGAAAACGGCAGCGTCAATGTGAGCACCAATGTCTACACCGATATCGTAGGAACCGCCGCTACCAACTGCTTCGGCGTCAAGGGTATGGCGGCTCGGAGTCTGACCGACAGCGCTTATCATCTGCTGCGCATTGAGTCTGTGGGCAAGGGCGTGAAGGTCACCTTCAACGATGATGGCTCCATTTCTATCGACCTGCACATCATTGTGGACAACGTGAATATGAATGCCGTCGGCGCGTCCATCATCGAGGAAGTGCGCCATCAGGTCACCGAGTGCACCGGCACCCAGGTTCGGGAAGTCAACGTCTATGTGGACTCCATGATGATCGGCTAAGAATCGGAGGGAAAGAATCTTGAAACAAACAATCAACGGCGCGGATCTGCGCAGAATGATTATCAGCGCGGCAGCCGCCATTGAAAACCACAAGCAGGGCCTGAACGAGCTGAACGTGTTCCCGGTGCCCGACGGCGATACCGGCACGAATATGTCCATGACCATCACCGCCGCCGCCGGAGACCTGCGTAAGGCGGACGACCCGGATCTGGGCACTGCCGCGAAAATTGCCGCTTCCGCCATGCTCCGGGGTGCCCGGGGCAACTCCGGCGTGATTTTGTCCCTGCTGTTCCGGGGCATTTCCCGGAAGCTCAAGGGATGCACCGACTGTGACGGCGTTCTGTGGGCACAGGCCCTTCAGGAGGGCGTGGACGCGGCCTACAAGGCGGTTATGAAGCCTGCCGAGGGCACGATTCTTACCGTCTCCCGGTTGGCCGCCGCCAAGGCGCAGGAGGCCTCTCAGGAGAATAACTTCATCGAGTTCGTCCAGAACGCCGCCGTGGAGGAGGCCAAGATTGCCCTGGCAAACACCGTCAACCAGAACCCTGTGCTGAAGAAGGCGGGGGTTGTGGATGCCGGCGGCAAGGGCTGGCTCACTGCCCTGGAGGCCATGCTGTCCTCCATTCAGGGCGAGGACGTGGTGGCCGAGGCCGCCGGGGAAGCTGGCGCGGTGAAGGAAGCCGCCGACTTCTCCGACTTCAACACCGAGGACATTACCTTTACCTACTGCACCGAGTTCATCGTCAGCCGGGAGAACGACAAGGATCCCGAGGCGCTTCGTGCCTTCCTGAGCCAGCTGGGCGACAGCCTGGTGCTGGTGGACGACGATGAGATCATCAAGGTTCACGTCCACACCAATGACCCCGGCAAGGCTCTGAGCGAGGCCGTTCACTACGGCTCCTTCGTCACCGTGAAGGTGGAGAATATGCGCCTGCAGCACACCGAGAAGGTCATGAACGAGAAGGATCTGGCTCCCCAGATTGCCGAGCCCGAGAAGCCCCTGGGCGTGGTATCCGTCTGCGCCGGCGCAGGCCTTGCGGACGTATTCCTGAATCTGGGCGTTGACCAGATCATCTCCGGCGGTCAGACCATGAATCCCAGCACCCAGGACATTTTGGAGGCGGTAAACAAGGTGCCCGCCGAGACGGTGTTTGTGCTGCCCAACAACAAGAATATCATCATGGCCGCCGAGCAGGTGGATGCCCTGACCCCCAAGCATGTGGTGGTCATCCCCTCCAAGACCGTGCCTCAGGGCGTCACCGCCATGCTGGCCTTCAGCCCCGAGGGAGCCGTGGAGGAGAACACCGATGCCATGACCCAGGCTCTGGGCAATGTGGATACCATGCAGATCACCTACGCCGCCCGGAACTCCGACTTTGACGGCTACGACATCCACGAGGGCGACTATCTGGCCCTTTACGGCAGTCAGCTCTTCGGCACCAGCCGGGATATCAAGGTGCTGCTGAAGTCCCTGGCCGAGAAGGTTCGGGACGACGGCAAGGAATACGTCACCATCTACTACGGCGAGGACGTGAAGGAAAAGCACGCCCAGAAGGCTGCGGATATTTTTGCCGACATCTGCCCGGACGCGGACGTGAATCTGCTCAGCGGCGGTCAGCCGGTGTACTATTACCTGATTTCCGCCGAATGATTTCGGTTCGGCAGCGGCATAATTGCCGGATTGCGCCGTAGAATAATAAGGTATCACAGCCCGCCGCCGGAATCGGCGGCGGGCTTCCGTTATTCGCAGCCATGGAAGGGGAGACGTGCAGTGGAAAAGCTTCCGAAGGGCGGCCTGATCGGCAGGACGGTGGAGGGCTATCTGTGGGTTCGGGAAAAGCAGATTTCCCTTCACGCCGCCTACGCCGGCTACTTTATCATTCTGGCGGTTTTTCCGGCGCTCCTGATGCTGCTGAGCCTGCTGCGCTTTACGGGCTTGCAGGTGGAAGTCCTGGTGGATATGCTGGGGGAGATTCTTCCTCCGGCACTGATGGAGACGGTAGAGGGAATGGTATACAGCGCCTGGCTCCATTCCAACGGCATGGTGCTGGGGCTGTCCGCTCTGACTGCCCTCTGGTCTGCCAGCCGGGGCATTTTCGGCCTTCTGCAAGGGCTGAATGCGGTGTATGACCAGGGGGAAAGCCGAGGGTATCTGTACACCCGGGGCATCAGCCTGGTCTACACCTTCCTATTCGGCCTGGTGCTGCTTCTCACTCTGGTGCTCCATGTGTTCGGCAACGCCGTTTTCCGGTGGCTTTCCATGGTGGATAATCCGGTGGTGATGTTCCTGGTGGATATGGTGGACGCACGG
>CAKTXO010000243.1 GCA_934630985.1 uncultured Oscillospiraceae bacterium
CTGGTTTCCGCTTTCGCCGGACGGGAGCATGTGCTGAACGCCTACAAAATCGCGGTTCAGGAAAAGTACCGCTTTTTTAGCTTCGGCGATGCGATGTTTATTGGAGTCGGGATGCCCAAAAACGGAGATAATGGCAAAAAGTCAGAAATTGCAAGTGTTTCGGAGGATGCGACCGTAGAGGGTGGAATGAGTGGCAATGAATAACGTGCGTAAATGGTGTATAATCCCGACTCCCGTACATATCGGCGATGCCATGTTCCTTGCGGACGGCACCGGAAGCCATAACCGAACCAACCAGGAACCGTGAGGAATGCTATGTTTGAATTGTTAAAAACCGAGGGAAAAGCCCGGCGGGGTGTGTTTACCTGTGCCCATGGCACGGTGCAGACGCCGGTTTTCATGAATGTGGGCACCCAGGGCGCCATTAAAGGTGCGCTCAGCGCGGAAGACTTAAAAAATATCGGCTGCCAGGTGGAGCTGAGCAACACCTACCACCTGCATCTGCGGCCTACGGACAAGGTCGTCCGGGAAATGGGAGGCCTGCATAAATTCATGACCTGGGACGGGCCGATTCTTACGGATTCCGGCGGATTTCAGGTGTTCAGCCTGTCCTCCCTGCGAAAAATCAAGGAGGAGGGCGTGTACTTCGCCTCTCACATCGACGGCCACAAGATTTTCATGGGGCCGGAGGAGAGTATGCAGATTCAGTCCAATCTGGGCAGCGATATCTGCATGGCCTTTGACGAGTGCATTGAAAATCCTTCCCCCCGGGATTATGTGCAGCAGAGCGTGGACAGAACCTATCGGTGGCTGGTGCGCTGCAAGGCGGAAAACGCCCGGCTGAATGCCCTGCCGGACACGGTGAACCGGCAGCAGATGCTCTGGGGCATCAACCAGGGCGGCACCTACGCCGATATCCGCATTGACCATATGAAGCGCATTGCCGAGCTGGAGCTTCCGGGCTACGCCATCGGCGGCCTGGCAGTGGGGGAAACCGCTCAGGAGATGTACGACATCATCGAGGCGGTGGAGCCCTATATGCCCGCGGACAGAACCCGGTATCTCATGGGCGTGGGAACCCCCACGAACATCATTGAAGCCGTTGCCCGGGGCGTGGACTTCTTCGATTGCGTTATGCCCGCCCGGAATGCCCGCCATGCCCGGCTCAACACCTGGGAAGGTGCCATCAACCTGAAAAACGCCAAGTATATCACCGACAGCAGCCCCATTGACCCCCAGTGCGACTGCCCGGTGTGCCGCCGGTTCAGCAGGGCATACATTCGTCACCTGTTCATTGCCGACGAGATGCTTGCCATGCGCCTGGCCGTTATGCACAATCTGTATTTCTACAATAAGCTGATGGAACGAATCCGGGATGCCCTGGACGAAGGGCGGTTCGCCGCCTTCCGGGCAGAGTATTCGGAAAAATTAGCCAGAAGAATCTAAAGTAGTCCTTGCTTTTTGCGTTATCGATGATATAATAGTCTAGCTAATACTTACGAAGGAGTTTTTTCAAATGAACATTCTGAGTGCCACCGCAACCGGCGCCGGCATGGGCAGCACCCTGCTCATGATGGTGCTGATGATTGCCATTTTCTACTTCATGCTGATCCGTCCGGAAAACAAGCGGAAGAAGGAAGCCGAGCAGATGCGTTCCGCCGTCCGCAAGGGCGACAAGATCACCACCATCGGCGGTATCTGCGGTACCGTTGTGGACGTGAAGGAGTCCAGAATCGTGCTGGAAACCGGCGCCGACCAGGTTCGCATTGAGCTTGAGAAGTGGGCTATCTCCACCAACGAGACCGCTGCCGAGAACGCTAAGGAAGAGGCCAAGAAGGCTCAGGAGGCCAAGGCGAAGGCCAAGGCCGCCAAGAAGGCAGAGAAGAATCAGTAATGACAAACGACAGGCTTTGGAATACCCCAAGCCTGTCGTTTCCTTTGTGACGATAATACGGGGGATAACATGAACCGCAGTGAACTGGAAATATTGATAAAAGAAACCTATGATGTACAGCCGGAGTATCCATGGCTGAAATACCCGAATTATGCAGTGTTTCGCCACCGTAACAATCAAAAATGGTTTGCCGTCATAATGGATATCCCCAGGAATAAGCTGGGGATGCCGGGCGAGACACTGCTGGATGTGGTGAATTTCAAATCCAATCCGATTCTGATTGGTTCTCTGCTGGGTGAGCCGGGGTTTTTCCCGGCCTATCACATGAACAAGGATTGGTGGATTACCGCCGCATTGGATGGCACTGTTTCAGAGGACAAAATCAAGATGCTGCTGGATATCAGTTACCGGGCTACCGCACCAAAGCCCAGGGCAAAGGGCAGGCGGCAGTCTGAATAAAAGCAAAAGCATCGGGGCCTCCCATTGGGAAGCCCCGATGCTTTTGCTTTTAGCTTAATCGTCCAGGGAAACGTAGTCCAGAGAAATCCAGCCGGTGCTGATCTCGCCCCAGGTGGTGCCGTCTACGTTGGTGGTGGACAGAATCGTTACCCGGTCGCCGTGCTTCAAAGAGCCCACGACCTCGCCGTTGCCGGCGGACTTCCGGATTCGCAGGCCGCCCTCGGCGGTGACGGTACCGTGCTGCTTATTGGAGGAATCGCTGCTGTCGGAAGAGCTGTTGTTATTGCTGGAAGAACTGCCGGTATCCACGAACTTCATGCT
>CAKTXO010000244.1 GCA_934630985.1 uncultured Oscillospiraceae bacterium
TCTTTGTCCCCGGCCTTGCCCGCGTCAAAGATGTCCTTGCAGGTCATGTTTTCCAGAGCGCGGAGGCTGCTGGGGGCATCGGTGGCCGCCAGGTGACGCTGAGCCAGCCGGACAACACCGGTGGCGGAGCAGTACTGCTCCACGCAGCCGTACTTGCCGCAGTTGCATTGCAGGGTTTCGTCCCGGTTGAGAAGCAGGTGGCCGATCTCCGCGCCGGAGCCGTGAGCGCCGTGAAGAAGGTTCCCATCCACAACGATGCCGCCGCCAACGCCGGTGCCCAGGGTGACGAAGAGCATATTGTCGCAGCCCTTGCCGCCGCCCTTCCAGTATTCGCCCAGAGCCGCCACGTTGGCGTCGTTGCCCGCCTTCACCGGGAAGCCCGTGAGCCCCGACAGATCCTCGGCGATGTTGAACACGCCCCAGCCCAGGTTCACGCAGCGGTTCACAACGCCCTTGCCGTTGACCGCGCCGGGCACGCCGATGCCGATGCCCAGAATGTCGGACGCGGGAATCTTATGGGAAGCCAGATACTCCTTGACGGAAGCGGCGATGTCCGGCAGAATCTGATCGCCGCCGTTTGCGGTGACGGTGGGAATCTCCCATTTGTCGAGCATGGTGCCGTTTTCGTCAAAATAGGCGATCTTGACGGTGGTGCCGCCCAGATCAATGCCAAAGCCGTATTTCATAAGGGTCGCCCTCCTAATATGTTGGATGTCTCTATTATACATATTCCGCGGAAAAAAGCCAGCCCCTAACGAAAATTAGAGAAAGAAAAGTTTTGCTTGCGTTTGGCTCTGGTTTGCGGTAGAATACAGTCGTACTTTGAGAAAGGACGTGTTCCATTACATGATTAAAGTTGATATCTCCAACGTATGGGGTCAGCTGACCCTGAGCGACCTGCTGGCTATGGAAAAGGAAGTGGCCGATGCCCACACCACCCTGGTGGACGGCACCGGTGAGGGCAACGATTTCCTGGGCTGGCTGAACCTGCCCGTTCGGGAGCCTACCGAGGAAATTAAGCGCATCCAGTCCGCCGCCAAGAAGATTCGGGAAAACAGCGATGTGTTCGTGGTCATCGGCATCGGCGGCTCCTACCTGGGCCCCCGGGCTGCCATCGAGCTGCTGCAGGGCCCCAACCACAACATCGGCAAGGGCAAGGGCAATCCCCAGATCTTCTTTGCCGGCAACGGCCTGAGCACCCGTCACTGGAACGAGCTTCAGGGTCTGCTGGAGGACAAGGACTTCTCCATCGCCATCATCTCCAAGTCCGGCACCACCACCGAGCCTGCCATCGCTACCCGTGCCCTGCGCTGGATGCTGGAGCGCAAGTATGGCACTGCCGGTGCCAAGGAGCGGATCTTCGCCATCACCGATCCCTGCAAGGGCGCTCTGCGCCAGATGGCTACCGAAGAGGGCTGGGAGACCTTCGTCATTCCCCAGAACGTGGGCGGCCGGTACTCCGTGCTGACCCCTGTGGGTCTGCTGCCTCTGGCGGTGGCGGGCATCGACATCATGGAAATGATGAATGGCGCCATGGATGCCAAGCAGACCTATGATCTGCGCTCCTTCGAAAACCCCGTCTGGCAGTATGCCGCCGTGCGGAACCTGCTGTACCGCAACGGCAAGGCCATTGAGATTTTCGAGTCCTTCGAGCCCGGCTTCAAGATGTTCGGCGGCTGGTGGCAGCAGCTCTTCGGCGAGTCCGAGGGCAAGGACGGCAAGGGCATCTTCCCGGCAACCGCCGAGTTCACCGCCGACCTGCACTCCCTGGGTCAGATGATCCAGTCCGGCGTCCGGAACATTTTCGAGACCATGGTGCGCTTTGACGCCCCCGAGAAGAAGATGGTCATCGGCGGCGACGCCAAGAACCTGGACGGCCTGAACTATCTGGAGGGTCGTACCCTGGACTTCGTGGACGAGAAGGCTTTCCTCGGCACTCTGGCTGCCCATGTGGACGGCGGCGTGCCCGTCATCACCATGGACTGCGGAGAGCTGAACGACCGGAAGGTGGGCGAGCTGTTCTATTTCCTGGAGCTCAGCTGCGGCGTTTCCGCCTACATCCTGGGCGTGAACCCCTTCAACCAGCCCGGTGTGGAGCTGTACAAGCGCAATATGTTCCAGCTGCTGGGCAAGCCCGGTTACGAAAAGTAAGTACCCTTTGCCGGAGAGGACGGCCTGTCCTCTCCGGTACTTTTTTCCAAAATGAAAACTCTTGGGAAAAACGCAAAATAGTAGTTGCAAATTTTCCCGTTTACTGGTAGAATGTGCATAAGCCAAAAAACAAAGGCAAGGAGGACATTCCTATGATTCATGTTATTATGGGGCTGAAGGGCTCCGGCAAAACAAAGAAGCTGATCGACGCCATCAACGGCGCGGTGGCAGAAGCCCACGGCGATGTGGTGTGCATCGAGTACGGCAGAAAGCTGACCTACGATCTTTCCTATAAGGTTCGCCTGGTGGACTCCCAGGAGTACGGCATTTCCAGCAGCGAGATGCTCAAGGGCTTCCTGAGCGGTCTGCACGCCGGCAATTTCGATATTACCAATGTCTTTATTGATAACCTCTATAAGACCATCGGTGCCGACCTGGCTGCCGCCGAGGACTTTGTGGCCTGGTGCGCCAAGTTCGCCGCCGACAACAAGATGGAGATCACCAT
>CAKTXO010000245.1 GCA_934630985.1 uncultured Oscillospiraceae bacterium
TGCGGGAGCACCCAGAGGCTCCCTTGTGTAAAGGGAGCTGGCAAAAATCTTTGATTTTTGACTGAGGGATTGTCAAACCGCGCTTTATTGAGAGTGCCCAGAAAAGCAGGAGTTCTGATCCCCTCAGTCATGGCCTTGCGGGAGACGGCCATGACAGCTCCCCTTGATCAGCAAGGGGAGCCTTTTGCCCCCCTGGGCTTTGGGACACGCTGACCGCCCCCGGCTGTGCCGGGGGCGGTTTCGTTTATCGGTTCAGCACCGCTTTGGCCTGCTCGACAGCCTCCCGGCTGGTCACCGGAATGTGCCATTCGTCCAGACCCGGGGCACCCATGGGCACCCCCTCCCGGCGGAACACCATGCCGCTTTCCACTTCCTTTTTGCCGCTCATGTGGAAGGCCTCGGCCCGGGGAAATCTCTCCCGAAAAGCCCCAATCACCCCGGCGTTCACCCCCGCACCAATGAGCACCTGGGGGCCGCCGATTTCCGTCTGAAGGGTCAGAAGCTTCCCGATTTCCGCCATGCCATCCAGGCACTTCCCTGCCCCGCCGCTGGTGAGCACCGTGTCAAAGCCCAGATCCGCCGCCTTTTTATAGGTCTCCCCCAAATTCCGGGACACATCGATACACCGGTGGAGCGTCAGGCCAAAGCCCCGGGCGGCCTTCAGGAGCGGTGCCATGGCGATTTCATCCAGCTCCCCCTCCGGGGTCAGGCAGCCGATGACGAAGCCGTTCGTTCCCGCAGCCTTCAAGACCTCCATTTCCCTGACCATCTGCGAGATCTCTTCCTTCGTATACAGAAAATCTCCCGCCCGGGGACGCATCAGGCAGCGCACCTGAATATCGCTTACCAGGCGAATCTGGCGCAGCAGCGCGGCGCTCGGAGTCAGGCCTCCCACGCTCAGCGCGCTGCAAAGTTCCAGCCGGTCTGCCCCGCCCTGGATGGCCGCCATGGCGGAGGCATAGGAATCTACGCAGACTTCCAGTATTTTTTCCATGGTTTTCCCTCCTTTTTTCCCAGTCTATCATCCAAAACCTCTCCCTGTCAAGTCCCGGCTTGACAGATTTGACCTGCCGGGTATAATAGAATCACTACGAAAAACGGGAGGCTTCCATGGATCTTCGCAGTCTGAACATTTTTATCGAGGTGGCGGAGCTGGGCAGCTTCACCCGGGCAGGAGAAAAGCTGGGCTATTCCCAGCCCACCATCTCCTTCCAGATCAAGCAGCTGGAAAAGGAAATGGGCACTCAGCTTTTTGACCGGATCGGCCACACCGTCACCCTGACGGACACCGGCCGGGACGTGCTGAACTATGCCCAGCAGATTTGCCGCAGCTGCCAGGAAATGCTTCTCAGCAGCACCGGTCACCGGGAGCCGGCCGGTATTCTGCGGCTGGGCATGGCGGATTCTCTGTGTCAGCCCCTGATTGCCTCCCAGTTTGCCCGGTTCCGGCAAGCCTATCCCAAGGTGTCCCTTTACGTCACCACCACCGACACCACGGCGCTTCTGGACAAGCTGGATCACAACGAGGTGGACATGCTGTGCACCATGGACGACCACGTTTACGACACCAACTACGTCATCGCCGATGAGGAGGAAATCGGGGTGCACTTTGTGGCCTCCCCCGCCCACCCATTGGCAAAGGCGAACCGGGTGGAGATCCGGCAGCTTCTGGAAGAGCCCTTTCTGCTGACGGAGAAGGGCATGAGCTACCGCCGGCTTATGGACGAGCAGCTGGCCAGAAGCTCCCTGGAAATCCGCCCGGTGCTGGAAACCGGTCAGGCGGATGTGATCTGCACCCTGGTGGGTCAGAACATGGGACTGTCCTTCCTGCCGGATTATGTGACCGAGGACATGGTGCGTCAGGGCAGACTGACAAGGCTGAACGTGCCGCAGCTGCATGTGGTGGTTTGGAAGCAGCTGCTCTACCGCCGGGAAAAGTGGCTGTCCGCCCCCATGGGGGCCATGATCGATCATCTGAAAACCGTCCGTCTGCTGGGAGGCACATCATGAAAACCCAATGGCTCGCAGGCATTTTGGCCGGGGTGCTGCTTCTGGGCGGCTGCGCCCGGGTATCCGAGGAAACCCGGGAAACGACCCAGCCCCCGGCAGTCATATACACCTATCCGGTGGAAACGATACCCACCACCCCGCCGGAACCGGAGGATGGGGATTTCGTCCGGATTCTGGACTATATTCCGGAAGCCTACCAGGCGCTTCCCTACGCCACCACGGAGAATTTCACCGGCACCGTGATCTACGATTTCACCGACGCCTGGCTGCGCTACGGCACGGTGAAAAAGCTGAAGGCCGTCAGCGATGACCTGGCCCAGCTGGGGCTGACCCTGAAAATCTGGGACGGCTTTCGGCCGGTAGCTGCCCAGAAAAAGCTCTGGGAGGTTTACCCCAATTCCGCCTATGTTTCCAATCCCGCGAACGGCCTGAGCCCCCACTGCCGGGGCAACACCGTAGACCTGACTCTGGCAGCCGCCGACGGAAGCGCCGTGGAAATGCCCACGGGCTTTGACGATTTCTCCGAAAAGGCCGACCGGGACTATTCCGACTGCACCCCAGAGGCGGCCCAGCACGCCCAGCTGCTG
The DNA here is from genome assembly GCA_934630985.1 of uncultured Oscillospiraceae bacterium. GTDB lineage: Bacteria > Bacillota > Clostridia > Oscillospirales > Oscillospiraceae > Faecousia. The sequence goes on from CAKTXO010000245.1 coordinate 2,598, forward strand.
GAAATCCTCATGGAAAAGCACGGCTTTGTGGGCTACAAGCGGGAATGGTGGCACTT
>CAKTXO010000246.1 GCA_934630985.1 uncultured Oscillospiraceae bacterium
CGGTTCTGGAAACCCTGGAGCGGCTGGACGTGAAGAACGCCAACGTCACCGTCGTGGACAAGGGCGCGCTGGAATGCACGCTGAAGGCTCGGGTGGAATGCGCCGTGTTTCGCAGCTGTGACGCTTCCAGCGCCAATATTCCCTGGGGAGGTGCCATCCAGTGATCAGAAGACCTAAGCCCGAACGGTTCCGCCTGCGCAGAACCATGATGTTCATGAACGCCCAGAAGCCGGGTCTTATCAAGGACGCCTACATCTACGGCTGCGACAGCATCATGCTGGATCTGGAGGATGCGGTGGCCGAGAATCAGAAGGACGCCGCCCGGTTCTCCCTGTATCATGCCCTGACCACCATTGATTATGGCTCTACCGAGGTCATCGTCCGCATCAACGGCCTGGACACCCCCCACTGGCAGGAGGACATCCGGGTGTGCGTTGCCGGCGGTGCCGACGGCATCCGGATCGCCAAGTGCGAGAGCGCCCAGGATGTGCACACCGTAGAGGCTGCCGTGGAGGCCGCCGAAAAGGAATTCGGCGTAGAGGTTGGCCGGACGCTGCTGATGGCCGCTCTGGAAAGCCCCAAGGGCATCCTGAACGCCTACGAAATCTGCGCCGCTTCCGACCGGATGTTCGGCGTGGCCATCTCCGGCGGCGACTTCCGCAAGTGTATGCAGACCAGCTTCCAGCGTGACGGCGTGGATATGCTGGCCGCCCGGGGTCAGATGCTGCTGGCCGCCCGTGCCGCGGGCATTCAGTGCTTCGACACCGTGTTCACCGACCTGGACGACGAGGAAGGCTTCCGGGCAGAGGTCTTGCAGAACAAGGCCATGGGCTTTGACGGCAAGAGCCTGATTAACCCCAAGCAGATTCGTCTGGTTCATGAGGTATTCGCTCCCACCGAGAAGGAAGTCCGGCAGGCCGAGGCCGTTGTCCGTGCCTTCGTGGAGCAGTCCGCCGCCGGTGTGGGTGTGTTCACCGTCAATGGTAAAATGATCGACGTGGCCTTCATCCCCGGTGCCCAGCGGACACTGCGGCTGGCAAAGGCCTGCGGAATGTATGAGGGGGATCTGGTATGATTAACGCGGTAGGCAGAGATATTCCCGAGGCGCTGCTGGTAAACGGCAAAGAGGTTTACCAGGGCAAGTACTACATGGACGGCAAGTATCTGCAGAAGGCCGCCCCCAGAACCCGTCGCTGCGAAAAGCCCCAGGAGGCCAAGATCGTGGAGTCCATCGCCGCCGCCCTGAAGGCCTGCGGCGCCAAGGACGGCATGACCTTCTCCTTCCATCATCACCTGCGCAACGGCGACTACGTTGCCAACATGGTCATGAAGGCCGCCATTGAGGAGCTGGGTCTGAAGGATCTGACCATTGCCGCCACCTCTCTGGGCGACGCCCACGACCCCATCGCCGACTACATCGAGCAGGGCAAGGTCGTCGGCATCCAGACCTCCGGCATCCGCGGCCGGATCGGCGACGTGGTTTCCCACGGCGCGCTGAAGACCCCCGCCATCATCCGCTCTCACGGCGGTCGTCCCCGTGCCATTGAGGCAGGGGAGGTACACATCGACATCGCCTTCGTGGCGGCTCCCACCTCCGACTGCGTGGGCAACTGCCGGGGCATCGGCGGCAAGTCCAACTGCGGCTCTCTGGGCTACGCCATGACCGACGCCAAGTACGCCGATCATGTGGTGGTAGTCACCGACTGCCTGGTGGATTTCCCCAACTATCCCGCCTCCGTGGAGGCCATTGACGTGGACGCCGTGGTGGTCGTTGACTCCATCGGCAACCCCAAGAAGATCGCCTCCGCCGCCGCCCGCATCAGCCAGAACCCCCGGGATCTGATGATGGCCGAGAACGTGGCCAAGGTCATCGCCTCCACTCCCTATTTCAAGGAAGGCTTCTCCTTCCAGACCGGCGTGGGCGGCCCCTCTCTGGCGGCCAACCTGTTCCTGGAGAAGTACATGGACGAGCGGGGCATCAAGATGGGCTGGGCCATCGGCGGCATCTGCGGCCCCATGGTGGAGCTGCTGAAGAAGGGCAAGGTCGGCAAGGTCATCGATGTTCAGGACTTCGATCTGGACGCGGTGAACTCCATCAACCAGACCCCCGGCCACTTTGAAATGTCCGCTTCCCAGTACGCCAACCCCGCCAACAAGGGCGCTTTCGTCAACAAGCTGGACTTCGTGGTGCTGGCCGCTCTGGAAATCGACACCGGCTTCAACGTCAACGTACTCACCGGCTCTGACGGCGTGCTCCGGGGCGCTCCCGGCGGACATCCCGATACCGCCGCCGGTTCCAAGGTCTGCATCATCGTCACCCCCCTGACCCGTGGCCGGATGGCTACCGTCTGCGAGAAGGTCGTCACCGTCACCACCCCCGGCGACTGTGTGGACGTGCTGGTCACCGACTACGGCATCGCTGTGAACCCCCTGCGGCCCGATCTCATCGAGTGCCTGGATAACGCCGGTATTCCCCATGTGTCCATCGAGAGCCTGAAGGAAAAGGCCTACTCCCTGGTAGGTCGTCCCGACGATCTTCAGTGGGAGGACAAGGTGGTAGCCGTGCTGGAAGCCCGTGACGGCACCATCCTGGACGTTGTCCGCAAGATCAAGCCCCTGGAGCTGTAA
>CAKTXO010000247.1 GCA_934630985.1 uncultured Oscillospiraceae bacterium
TCAAAATCCACGGCGTTCAGCTTGCCCATGGATTCCTCCAGGCTTTGCTGGCCGGTGACCACCAGGCTGTCCACATTGTTCACCATTCCCGCAAGGTCAACCTGCGCCAGCTGCTCGGAGGTGGACTTCAGATTCCCCAGCACCGTCTGAATCTGGCTCATGGCCTGCTCCGCCTGACCCAGAATCTCGTTGACCTGGGGCATGAGCTTCAGCACCTGCACCGTCAGCACCAGAATGCACACCGTGCAGATGAGCATCAGCCCGGTGCGGACATAGCCGGAGTAGGTTTCTATCCGACCCGATTTCTCGATTTTCCGCAGCAATTCCAGAGATTCCTTGTTTTCTTCCATATGCCCAGCGTCCTTTCTGTTTCCGCCCAGGCAGGGGGCGTTTCTTCCCCTTCATCTTACCATACCCGTCCTCCGGGCGCAAGAAAAAATCCTCTGTGCAATTGACATTTGTCCTTCCTTCATGTATAGTAAACGGGTATTTCGTTTTTCCGGGCTGTCCGGGGGAAACAGGCGTGCAGCCGCCCCATTCTTGCAAGGTGCTTCTCACGGCATGGCAATTCCCCCGTCCGCGCCCGGTGTACCCATAGAGAAGAAGGAGAAATTATGGAATCGCTTATCAAACTCAACGGCATTCTCAACAGCTTTATCTGGGGCGTTCCCGCCATGGTGTGCATCATCGGCGTGGGACTGTACCTGAGCTTCCGCACGGGCTTTTTGCAGATCCGCAAGTTCCCCTATGCCCTGCGCTGCACCATCGGCCGGATGTTCAAGAAGAAAGAGGCCAGCGACGGCGCCATCACCCCCTTCCAGGCGGTGTGCACCGCCCTTGCCGCCACGGTAGGCACCGGCAACATTGCGGGCGTAGCCGGCGCCATTGCCATCGGCGGCCCCGGCGCCGTGTTCTGGATGTGGGTCTCCGCGCTGCTGGGTATGTGCACCAAGTTTTTCGAAGTGACCCTGGCCGTTTTCTACCGGGAGCGGAACCAGCGTGGGGAGCTGGTAGGCGGCCCCATGTACTACATTAAAAACGGTCTGGGCAAAAAGTGGATGATTCTTGCCTACGCCTATGCCCTGTTCGGCGTGTGCGCCGTCTTCGGCACCGGCAACGCCACCCAGGTCAACACCATCACCGCCGCCATCAACGCGGCACTGCTGAACTTCAGCCTGCTCTCCGCCGCCCAGGTTCCCACCTGTAATCTTGCCATCGGCATCGTCATCTGCCTGGTGGTGGGGCTGATTCTCATCGGCGGCATCAAGCGCATCGGCCAGGTCAGCGAGAAGCTGGTGCCTCTGATGGCTCTGCTGTACGTTGTTCTGGCTCTGGGCATCATCGTTGCCCGGATTCAGGCCGTTCCCGCGGTCTTTGCCGCCATTTTCGAGGGTGCCTTCCAGCCCTCCGCCGTCACCGGCGGCATTGTGGGCAGCTTCTTTTTGAGCATGAAGAAGGGCGTTTCCCGTGGCATTTTCTCCAATGAGGCAGGTCTCGGCACCGGCTCCATCGCCCACGCCTGCGCCGATACCCGCAAGCCCGTCAAGCAGGGCATGTTCGGCATTTTCGAGGTATTCATGGACACCATCGTCATCTGCACCATGACCGCCCTGGTGATTCTGCTCAGCGGCGTGTCCGTACCCTACGGTCAGGCCGCCGGCGCGGAGCTGACCATCTCCGGCTTTGTGGCCGTCTACGGCGGCTGGGTGTCCATTTTCACCGCCATCGCCATGTGCTGCTTCGCCTTCTCCACCATCATCGGCTGGGGGCTGTACGGTGCCCGGTGCGCCGAATTCCTCTTCGGAAGCAAGATCATTCTGCCCTTCAACATCGCCTACGCCCTGATTTCCATCGTGGGCGCAACGGTGAATCTGGGGCTTGTGTGGGACGTGTCCGACACCTTCAACGGCTTTATGATCGTGCCCAACCTGATAGCCGTGTTCCTGCTGGCTCCCACGGTGCTGAAGCTCCTGAAGGAGTATTTCGAGAAGGAAAAGATCTAATTTATACGCAAGCACCCCCGGGGCAATTGCCCCGGGGGTCATTTTATTTCAGCAGCCACGGATAGTCCTGTCGGCAGTCCACAATCCAATCAATGTAAACGGTATCGTCCTTGATCTGGCACAGCACCAGAAACCAATTCTTGATGTACAGCTTGTGGTATTTGTTCGGCGGGATGAAGTCAGCATTGAAAAAGGGATACCGCTGGGGAAGTGATTCCAGCGAGTGGAATTCCTCCAGGAAACGCTTTTTCAGTTCCACGGCGGCATTTCTGTTCACCTGGGCAAGGAACCGAATGTGCTGCCCCAGCATCTGCCTTGCCCGGTCGGAAATGATAACGGTATATTTCATTTTCCGTCCTCACTCAGGACGGCATCCAGGTAGCTGTCCAGTTCCTCCAGGGTGCAGCCCTTCCGCCCGGCAAGTCGGTCTTCCTCCACAGCCAGAAGCTGCTCTCGCAGCGCCAGCATTTTCTCCCGGCGGGCGAAACTTTCAATGTCCATTACCACCAAATCTCCCTCACCGTTTTTGGTCAGATAGACGGGGGCATGGGTTCCCCGGCAAAGCTCGGCGATTTCATTATAGTTCTGCCGAATGGCAGCAGATGGGCGGATGTTCATG
>CAKTXO010000248.1 GCA_934630985.1 uncultured Oscillospiraceae bacterium
CACCTGGTGTCCTCCTGCTTCATTCTGGTTCGGGGCGACGAGAAGCTGGCCATGGGCGACTGCGCCATCAACCTGAGCTACGAGGACAGCGTTGACAAGGAAGGCAACGTGACCCTGACCGCCGCTCAGAAGCTGGCGGAAGTGGCCATCGAGTCCGCCCGCACCGCCAAGGTCTTCGGCATTGACCCCAAGGTTGCCATGCTGAGCTTCTCCACCAACGGCTCCGGCAAGGGCGGCACCGTGAAGCTGAGCCACGACGCTACCATCGTGGCCAAGGAAATGGCTCCCGATCTGGCCATCGACGGCGAGATGCAGTTCGACGCTGCCGTGGCTCCCGAGGTCGGTCAGCTGAAGTTCCCCGGCTCTGCTGTGGCAGGCCATGCCAACACCTTCATCTTCCCCAACATCGAGGCCGGCAACATCGGTTACAAGATTGCCCAGCGTCTGGGCGGCTTCGAGGCCTACGGCCCCATCCTGCAGGGCCTGGCCGCTCCCATCAACGACCTGTCCCGCGGCTGCAACGCCGACGAGGTCTACAAGATGGCAATCATCACCGCCGCAATGGTGTAAGCGAGATTTTTTCCATACAGCACAGGGAGCCGGGCATTGCCCGGCTCCTTTTTCGTTGCGGACTGCTTTGACAAAATGTCAGGGGGCTGGGCGGCAAAACGCTTGTGCCCGATGTTTGCCGGAGAATTCTTAGGAATTTCTTAGGAAAGTTCCTGTGGACTTGGATGCCGGAATCCTGTAAAATAACAGAAATGGGCAAAGGAGGGATTCTTTTGGCGGAAAAAATTCTGGTTGCGGACGATGAACGGGAAATCACCGAACTGATTGCCCTGTATCTGGAAAATGAGCATTTCACCGTGTTTCAGTGCCACACGGCTCAGGAAGCCCTGGACTGCATTGACAGAGAATGCCCGGATCTGGCAATTCTGGATGTGATGCTGCCGGATCGGAGCGGCTTTGAGATCTGCAAACGGATTCGCCGGGAATATACCTTCCCGGTGATTATGCTGACCGCGAAAATCGCGGAGGTTGACCGGATCACCGGCCTTACCCTGGGCGCGGACGATTATGTGACCAAGCCCTTCCTGCCGCTGGAGCTGGTGGCGCGGGTGAAGGCTCAGCTTCGCCGGTACACCCGGTACAATGCCGGAGCGAAACCTGAGGAGGATGTGATTGGGCTTAGGGGTCTGGTGCTCAACATCAAAACCCATGAATGCACCTTAAACGAAAAGCCGCTGGCTCTGACCCCGACGGAATTTGCAATTCTGACAATTCTATGCCGGAACCCAGGCAGCACGGTCAGCTCGGAAGCGCTGTTCCACGGGGTCTGGGGGGAGGAATACTATTCCAAGAACAATAACACCATTACGGTGCATATCCGGCATCTGCGGGAAAAGATGGGCGATTCCTTTGAGTGCCCGAAGTATATCAAAACGGTCTGGGGAGTGGGGTATAAAATTGAAAACTAAAATCAACACTGCGGGCAGGGCGGTTCTGATTTGCGCCGCTGCCGTTGGGCTGTTCTGGGGCTTGTTTGCTTTTTGGGATGTTGCCCTGGACAAGCAGGTGGCAGGCTGGTTTCAGGACAGGTTCTTCACGGATATGGGCTATGCCTATTGGAGCAACGGCGGGTGCATTGAAGTGCGGATTCTCAAGTGGAATCAGCTGAAGCATTTTCTGCTGGCTGCCGGTCTGGCGCTGGCGGCGGTATGGGCACTGTCCATCATAATCGCCGTGATCGTTTCCGGGAATCGGGCCGAGGGGAAAACCGCGAAGAACATCGGACGGATGCTGAGACAATATTTTACCCAGGGAGAAAATGCCGAGCCCTTTCCCCCGAAATACGAAGAGGTGGCGGATTATGCCGCGGTGCTGAAAGGCCAGATGAACCGCAAGGAGGAAATGCTGGTCGCGGAATCCACCCGGAAGAACGACCTGATCGCCTACCTTGCCCACGATCTGAAAACCCCCTTGACCTCCGTAATCGGATACCTGAGTCTGCTGAAAGAGGCTCCGGACATGCCCCGGGAGCAGGAAGCCAGGTATACGGATATCGCCCTGGAAAAAGCAATGCGCCTGGAAAGCCTGATCAACGAATTTTTTGAGATTACCCGGTACAATCTGCATGAGATCGTTCTGGAGGAAGAGCAATTTGACCTTGGCTACATGCTGATGCAGATGGCGGAGGAATTCTATCCTGTGCTGAAGCCCCGGGGCAAGTCTGTCACAGTCCACCCAACGGAAGATCTGCTTATTACGGCGGATCCGGACAAGCTGGCTCGCGTGTTCAATAATATTCTGAAAAACGCCGCCGCCTACAGCTATGACAACACGGAAATCGAGATTCATGCGCAGCTGCAAAACGACACCGTCCAAGTGTCCGTGTCCAATTTCGGCAGGACGATTCCGCCCCAAAAGCTGGAACGGATTTTCGAAAAGTTCTACCGTCTGGACGATGCCCGGTCTGCCCATACCGGCGGCGCGGGACTGGGGCTTGCCATCGCCAAGGACATTGTGGATGCCCACGGGGGAAGCATTTGCGTTACCAGCCGGAACCAGGTCACTACCTTTACGGTGGTGCTGCCTGTCCATAAGGCGTAGGC
>CAKTXO010000249.1 GCA_934630985.1 uncultured Oscillospiraceae bacterium
CGCTCGACAGATTATTCGGGATTCTGACAACTGAATCATGCTAGGATGTGTATACCCAATCGGGTGGTGTCCCCGGGGAGTGCGGGCACGAAAATCAAGGCATTGCCGCAATGCGCGCAATGGTCTGAAAGAAAAGAGGGTATATACATATGACAGAAGCAATGAATTTACAGGACGCCATTCTCAAGGAGGTGCGCCGGGACCGGGTTCCCGTGACGCTGTTCCTTATGAACGGCTTCCAGCTCCGAGGGATTATCACCGGCTACGACAGCTTTGTGGTGGTTCTGGTCACGGAGGGGCGGCAGCAGATGATCTACAAGCACGCCATTTCCACCCTGGCCCCCATGAAGCCGCTGAAGGCAGCCCCAGTTTCCGCTTAAACTTCAGGGAAGCACTGTGCAGCCGTGGGGTGCTTCCCGAAAGGCGACGGAGTTTATCTAATACTCCGCCGCCTATTTTTATAGAAAGAAGTGCATATTATGTCGATTGCTGAAAACGTTGCCCGGGTGCGGGCCCAGATGACGGAAGCCGCCCTGCGGTGTGGCCGGAATCCGGAAGAAATCAAGCTCTGCGCCGCCACGAAAATGAACGATGCCGAAGCCGTCCGTCAGACCATTGCCGCCGGGGTGGACTGCTGCGGAGAAAACCGGGTTCAGGAGCTCACCGCAAAGCTTGCCGAAAACGCCTACGCCGGTGCCCCGGTTCATTTCATCGGCCATTTGCAGACCAACAAGGTCAGGCAGGTCGTCGGAAAGGCAGACCTGATTCAGAGCGTGGACTCGGCGCACCTGCTTCGTGCCGTTGACCGGGAGGCCGGCCGGCAGGGCATCCGGCAGGACATTCTGCTGGAAATCAATATCGGAAACGAGGCCAGCAAGGGCGGCTTTTCCCCGGAGGAAATATTGCCGCTGCTGGAAAATTTCGGAGAATTTTCAAACGTTTGTGTGAAAGGACTCATGGCAATCCCCCCAATTTCCCGTTTTCCCGGCGAAAATCTTGAATTTTTTCAAAAAATGCGGCAAATAAGTGTTGACATCAGAGACATTATCAACGATAATGTCAAGGTGGACTGTTTATCGATGGGAATGTCCGGCGACTTCGAAGACGCCATCGCCGCGGGCAGCACCATGATCCGCGTCGGCACCGCCATTTTCGGTGCCCGGGACTACAGTAAAACTTCATCAAAATGATGCGCATATACTTAGGAGGATACAACCAATGAGCTTGTGGGATAATGTGAAGAAATTTGCCCAGCCCTACTCAGACGACGATTACGATGATTACGACGAGGAAGACGACTACGGCGATGACGATTACGATCAGCCCGCCGAGAAGCCCGCTTCTTCCCGTCGCGCCCCCCGCCGCGCTCCGGCTCCGGCTCCCGTAGAGGATGAGCCTGAGGAGCAGGAGGACTATGGCTTTACCCCTGCCCCTGCCGCTTCCACCGGCACTGCCGTCAGCTCCGGCTTCACCGGCCAGGTGCTGAACATGAACGGCGGCTCCAATAAGCAGGAAGTGGTTCTGTTCCGTCCGGGCAGCTTCAACGACACCTCAAAGGCCGCCGACGACCTGCGCAACCGGAAGGCCGTCATCGTCAACATGGAAAATGTGGACAAGGCCATGGCTCGCCGGGTGGTGGACTTCCTGTCCGGCTGTGTGTACGCTCTGGACGGGGACGTGAAGAAAATCGCCCAGTCCGCTTACCTGTTCTGCCCCCACAATATGGAGATCCAGGGCGATCTGGAAACCCTCCAGGCGGAAGTGGAGAGCTACGTCTGATTCTGAAACCGGGCATCCGGCAGGCGGTTTTTTACAGATCGACTCCCTGGAATCGGTGTGTAAAAGACCATTTCCGGACGCAATCGGTATGGGTCCCGACTTTCGGGATAAACTGACTTTTGGAAGGAGAAAACATTACCATGTTTACACCGCAGCAGATTGATCAGGTCTCTTTCGGTCGCTCCACCTTCGGCGGCTACGATATGCAGCAGGTGGATGAGTTTCTGGAGCCTCTGACCGAGGACTATGTAACGCTGTACAAGGAAAACGCCCTGCTCAAGAGCAAGATGCGGGTGCTGGTGGGCAAGCTGGAGGAATACCGGAAGAATGAGGCCTCCATGAAGGACGCCGTCATCAATGCCCAGAAGACCTGCGATAAGATGGTTGCCGAGGCTCAGGCCAAGTGCGCCCAGATGCTGAGCAGCGCCAGCGCCACCGCTGCCGCCACTGCTCCCGCCCCCCAGAATTCCGACGCCCTGGTGGCCGCGGAGACTGCCCGGGTTCAGGAAGCCCGGAAGGCTGCCGCCGCCAAGATCGGCGAGCTTCAGGAGCAGCTGCGCACCTGCATCCAGGCTTTGGATCGGATCAAGGCCGCCAATGCCCCTGCCCCCGAGGCCGCTGTAGCCCCCGCTCCTGTGCAGGACAAGGATGTGGCGGACGAAATTGCCCAGAACATCGAGACCATGATCGGCAGCACCGTGGACACCGCCCCCAAGGCGGCTCCCAAGCATCCGACCAACAACGACACCACCACCAGCAAGTTTGCCAGCCTGAACCTTCAGTTCGGCCGGAACTACGA
>CAKTXO010000250.1 GCA_934630985.1 uncultured Oscillospiraceae bacterium
GACAGGCAGGCCGCCCGCTGGAACACATGGTTGTAGGCCGTTACCCCGTAAAGAGCCATGAGCCCGCCCATGGAGGAACCGGCGAGGATGGTGTGGTTCCGGTCGGGCAGAGTATGGCAGGTTTCGTCAATATAGGGCTTCAGCTCCTTGACCATCCAGTTCAGCATGGTTCCGCCCTTGCCCCGGACGGTATCGTGCTCGGAATTGGTGTAGGTCATGGGGGAATACTCGATGAGCCGCCGGTTTCCTTCGTGGTTGCACTCCACGGCGACGATAATCAAATCCTTCGGGTTTTCCTCCAGAAATTTCGCCATGCCCCAGGACTTGCCGTAGGTAGCGTCCTCGTCAAAAAACACGTTGTGCCCGTCGAACATATACATTACAGGATACCGCTTGTCCGGATTTTCCTCGTAGTCCTCGGGAAGCCAGAGGTACGCTCTTCGGGGGCTGTCCCCGGAAAGCTTTGGGATCGTCACATCCCATTTATAGACCATTTTTCCATCTTCTCTCCAAATAATATGGGCTTTGCGCCAAGTATCCGGGATAGTATAATCGGAAAGGGGAAAAAAGTCAATTCCTCGGAAGGGAAATAGTGTATTTACACAAAAAGCATTCGCCCATAGCCTGCGGACATACAAAAATTGTCCTAACGACTTTCGCGATTTTCTCACCTTTGTGATTTTCTACAAAAGAAATAGGGTTTGCTCCCCAAATTCCGGCGCAAAAAAGCATTGAAAAAGCCGGATTCTCGGAGTATACTGACTGGTGATATCGGGGGGATTGGACTTTCCCCCAGCCCTTCCCATAGGGGAAGCTCCGATTTCATCGACAAGAGCTGTGAGCGAGAGATTTTTCGGTCAGTCAAGGAATCCAAAAGGGAGGAATCCTTTGTGGATTTCCCCTTTTGGATTCCGAAGAGTGGGCGGAAAAGATCCGCTCTTCAGCCGCAGTCGGTGGAATTGGAGTTTCCCCAAAACAAAAGAAAGAGAGGCACATATTCTTATGGAAAACAACGAAGCGGTTTACGACGTAAGAAAGCTGGGCACCTCCAAGGCACTGATTCTGGGTGTGCAGCACCTGTTCGCCATGTTCGGCGCAACGGTGCTGGTTCCCGCCCTGACTGGCCTGAACGTGTCCACCACCCTGCTGTTCGCGGGTCTCGGCACATTGCTCTTCCATCTGGTCACCGGTCGGAAGGTTCCCGCGTTCCTTGGCTCCTCCTTCGCGTTCCTGGGCGGCTACGCCGCCATCGCTCCCGTGCTGGCGGACGGCTCCGCCAATGTAGAGCTGCTTCCCTACGCCTGCTTCGGCGTGGCGATCGCGGGTCTTGTATATCTGGTGCTTGCCGGATTTTTCAAGGCCTTCGGCGCGGGCAAGGTCATGCGCTACTTCCCTCCCATTGTCACCGGCCCCATCATCATCTGCATCGGCCTGTCCCTGGCCGGCTCCGCCGTCAGCAACTGCCGCACCAACTGGCTGATTGCCATGGTGGCCATTCTCATCGTGGTGGCCTGCAACATCTGGGGCAAGGGCATGGTGAAGATCGTCCCCATTCTGCTGGGTGTGGTAGGCTCCTATGTGTTCGCTCTGATCGTGGATCCCTCCGCCCGGGCAAACGTGGTGTCCGCCGTGTCCCAGGCCAAGTGGTTCGGCAGCCCCGTGATCTGGGACAACACCGTGTTCGCCCTGCTGTCCCGGGAGCATGACGGCGGTCTGCTGGTCACCTCCGCAGTTACCATCGCCCCCATTGCTCTGGCTACCATGGTGGAGCACATCGGCGATATGTGCGCCATCTCCTCTACCGTGGGTGAAAACTTTGTGGCCGACCCCGGCCTGCACCGTACCCTGACCGGCGACGGTCTGGCCACCAGCCTGGCCGCCCTCTTCGGTGCCCCCGCCAACACCACCTACGGCGAAAACACCGGCGTGCTGGCTCTGAGCAAGGTCTACGACCCTCGGGTCATCCGCCTGGCCGCGGTGTTCGCCATCATCCTGTCCTTCTGCCCCAAGTTCGCCGCGCTGATCGTGGCCATGCCCGCCGCCACCATGGGCGGTGTCAGCCTGGTGCTCTACGGCATGATTTCCGCGGTAGGCGTGCGGAACGTGGTGGAAAATCAGGTGGACTTCACCAAGAGCCGCAACGTGCTGATTGCCGCCATGATCCTGGGTCTGGCAGTGGGTGTCAGCTACAACGGCGCCATCGTGATTCCCGTGGGTTCCATGACCATCAGCCTGTCCGGCCTGGCTGTGGCGGCTCTGGTGGGTATCTTCATGAACGCCGTTCTGCCCGGCAAGGACTATGAGTTCGGCACCAACGCCCAGGGCGACACCTCCGTGAACTTCGGCTCCAACGCTTACGAGAAGAAGTAAGGTTCTTCAAACGCAAACGACCGCCCCCGGCTGTGCCGGGGGCGGTCAGACTGTCAAGAAAACATGTCATTGGAATGTAGTATCATTCTCTGCTCTTTCTGAGAAACATCTAAAAACGCACTGGTGCGGGAGCACCCAGAGGCTCCCTTGTGTAAAGGGAGCTGGCAAAAATCTTTGATTTTTGACTGAGGGATTGTCAAA
>CAKTXO010000251.1 GCA_934630985.1 uncultured Oscillospiraceae bacterium
ATGGCCTTGGCCGCCTCGTTATCGTCCCTGGAGAAGGCATCCACGGTAATTTCCAGAATCTCGTTGACTGCCTGGGTAATGAGGGCCAGCTCCTTCTTGGCCATGTCGGAGAAAGCGGCGTTCTCGCTTTGCAGACGCTGAGCCAGCTCCACCATATTGGTGGCGTAGTCGCCGATGCGCTCAAAATTGGGCACGGTCTGCATGAGCATATCCAGCTGCCGGTCGTCGGCCTCGGTTTCCACCACCTTGGACAGGCCGATGAGGAACCGGTCGGAGTTGTCCGTAAACTGGTCGATGCAGTCCTCGTCCTTGTCGATTTCCGCCGCCAGTGCCGGGTCGTACTTCGCCAGCACCTGGCAGCCACGCTCGAAGTTCAGATGGGCCAGCCGACCGGCGGCGGCCACTGCCTTCATGGTGACAGCCAGAGCCATGGCAGGAGAATTATACAGCTTTTCATCCAGGGTGTGCAGCTCCGGATGGCGCTCGGCCTCGGGCTTGTCGTCCTTGACCACAACCAGGGACAGCTTCACCAGCCAGTCGGCAAAGGGAATCAGCACCACCGCGGTGGCCAGATTGAATACCGTCTGGAAGTTGGCGATTCCGCCGCTGTCCACCGACCGAACCCAAAAGGCCTCGCCGAATACGGAAAGCCGGCGCAGAACGTACATAACGATCAAAAACAGCACCGTGCCGATGGTATTGAAGGCAATGTGCACCACGCCGGTACGCTTGGCATCCTTGGAAGAGCCGATGGAACAGACCATAGCCGTGGTGACGCAGGTGCCCAGGTTGATGCCCATGATGACGGGATAGGCCATGGCAAAGGTAATGCCGGAGCCGGGCACCGAAGCCACGGTTTGCAGCATACCAACCGTTGCCGAGGAGCTCTGGACGATCACCGTCAGCACCAGACCGAAGAGAATGCCGAACAGCGGATTTGCCAGGAAGGAGACGAAGGAGGTAAAGGCCTCCGTTCCAATCAGAGGCTCCACGCCGTCAGTCATCAGCTCCAGCCCGATGAACAGCACGCCGAAGCCGATGCAGATATCGCCGATGGTCTTGGAGTTTTTGCTCTTGACGAACATGACCAGGACAATGCCCGCGATCAGGGCAATGGGAGCCAGTCTGTCCGTATTGAACAGCCACAGAAACAGGCTGCCGTCGGACTGGATGGAGCCCAGCCGGATGATCTGGGCGGTAACGGTGGTGCCGATGTTCGCGCCCATGACGATGGATACCGCCTGACGCAGGTTCAGAACGCCTGCGCCGATCAGGGCAACCGTCAGAACGATGGTAGCCGTGGAACTCTGGATGACCGCAGTGACCATGGCGCCGGTGAGAACGCCCATGACCACATTGCCGGTGACCTTTTCCAATATCCGCTTCAAAGCGGCGCCGGAACTGTTTTTCAGGCCGTCGCCCATGACCTCAATACCGTAAAGGAACATGGCGAGGCCGCCCAGAAGCTGAATAATGGCGCTTAGAATCTCCATATCATACTCCTAAATCTATATTTGATTTTGACACGAATATGGGTCCGCTGCCAGACCCGATACCATTATAAAAAAATTTTCTGTAAATGTACAGTGACAATTTTGGACTAATTTTGACAAAATCCTTACGCATATTTTACAAATGCGCCAATTATTTTCCGGTGGAGCCAAATCCACCGGCGTTTCTGTCCGTGTCCGTCAGATTCTCCGTCCATTCGTAGGCCGGGGTCAGAACAGGCGTAATGAGCATCTGGGCGATCCGCTGCCCCGGCTCCACGGTACGGCTTTCCTTGCCGTGGTTGTGCAGTGCCACCACGATCTCCCCCCGGTAATCACTGTCGATGACCCCCACCTTATTGGCAGGCGCCAGCCCCTGCTTGCAGGCCATGCCGCTGCGGGCGTACACCAGCCCGGCACAGTGCTCCGGCACCTCCATGGCAATGCCCGTAGGTACAAAGGCCGTCTGTCCGGGTTCGATGACAATGGGCTTCTCAATGCAGGCCGTGAGATCCGCTCCTGCCGCCCCGGTGCTGCCGTAGGCCGGGAGGACAGCTCCCGGACGCAGACGCTTTACATGAATGTTTTCCATCAAATCATTCCCTTTCTGTCCCCCTGCCAATCCTCCCAGAGGACGGTTTTTCCCGCGGCCAGAGATTTGGGCACGTCGATGAGCCGCTGATTTTCAGAGCCCCGGAACCGGAGGCTGAGATTTTTCTTTTCCTTGACAAAGGGGCCGTCCACCAGCACGTCCAGATAGCTCAGGTATTCCGAGCAGTCCCCCAGCCGTCCGGAGAGAATGTCCTTCTCAAAGAGATAGCCCGAAAAGGCCCAGATGTTTTTTTCCGGCAGCTCCTTCTTTACCGCTCGCAGAAGCTCCACCACCGCCCCCTGGTTCTGCGGTTCAAAAGGCTCGCCGCCCAGCAGGGTCAGACCCCGGATGAAGGCAGGTCGGAGCATATCCAGGATGTTCTGGATGGTTTCCTCGGTAAAAGGCTGCCCGTAACAAAAATCCCAGGCCACTTCATTGAAGCACTCCGGGCAGTGGTGGGTGCAGCCGGAAACGAACAGGCT
>CAKTXO010000252.1 GCA_934630985.1 uncultured Oscillospiraceae bacterium
TGAAACTGCATTCCGATGTCCTGCATAATGATTCTCCCTTCTCATCGTTAAATCGGCGTATCCGTTCTGGATTCGTGCCGGATAAGCCGGAATACCAGCAGATACATGACCAATACAAAAATGACAAATACCAGAGTTGACCGGTTGGTGCCCGTCATGCAGCAGCTGTCGTAGACCCCGTGGAGCGCCACCGGGCACAGATAGCTCAGCACCAGATTCCACTTGCAGCCGAACCGGTTTCCCCAGTCGGCACAGCGCTTGGCTCGGCCATAGAAAATGCCCATGAACACCGCAAAGCCCATATGTCCCGGCACCGCCAGAATGGCTCGGGGCAGCGCCACGGACAGGCCGTAGCTGAACACATATTTCACGTTTTCAAAGGCGGCGAAGCCCAGGGACACGAACACCGCGTAGACGATGGCGTCAAAGCGGTAGTTAAAGTCCGGCTCCTTCCAGGTGCGCCGGTACAGGAAGAAAAGCTTCGTCCCCTCCTCCACCGCTGCCACCACCAGGAAGGCCAGGTAGTAGACATAGTTGGGGTTGTCCTGGCTGACCTGCCCGTCCAGCACCATCTGCCCCAGAGATTCCAGCACGATGGCCGCGAGAGCCGCCAGAACCCCCTTCCAGACAAGGCTTGCCAGCAGTTCCACCGGCTCCGGCTCGATCTGATCCTGCCGGTAGACATAACGCATGAGGAAAATGGCCGGCAGCACCGCCGCCAGGACATAGACCGCCAGCACCGAGAAAATCAGATCCGGTATAACAGGAGCGAAAAAGAACATAGACCCACTTCCTTTATTTCACGTTGATCTGACAGCAGGCCATGGTGGTCAGTGCCGCCGCGTGGGTTTCCGGGGTCACTCCGGCGCAGCATCGGCTGTCCACGGTGATTTCCATTTCCGGGAAATTGGCCTTGAGCATCAGGGCGTTGGACACCACGCAGATGTCCGTGCACAGGCCTACCAGCTCTGCCGTAAAGGGCTCCCCTGCCGCCGCCTGATAAAGAAGCCTTGGCAGCAGCACGGAACCGAAGGTCACCTTTTCCACGGGCGTATAGCCCTTTTGCTCCAGGCAGGCAGCCACGCCGTCATCCAGCGTCCACCCTGCCGTTCCCTTGATGCAGTGCGCCACGGGCAGCTTTTTCCCCTCCGCCGATTGCAGGTAGTTTTCCGTGTGGGTATCCAGTGTGGCAAAAATCTGGCCGTCAAAGTTCAGGATCTTGTCCATCACGTTTCCCACAATGGCCTGAGCCTCCGCCGTTCCCAGCGCTCCGTCCACAAAATCCTTCTGCATGTCCACAACGATCAAAAAATGCTTCATCACGCTTCATCCTTTCGGTTTTCTCATACCTATATCATGGCACAGGAAGGCCAATTGGTCAAGGGGCCGCTAAACAATCTTTTCGGCTGCACATCACGGCTTAGTTCTCACGGTAAAAATCGTCAAGCACATAGGTTGTTACCGGCGTAATGTACAGCTGGTACTTTATGACCAATTTGATTAGCTCGTTGCCATCAATCAACGTAATCGGCGAGCCTTCCCTCGCCGCGTCCCGCGCCTTATTTGTAAAGCGTCCGTTCGTGATGAACACGCCGTAGTCTGCCTTAAACTTATTCATCGCGCCCAGAAACTGATTGATATCAGGTTCTGTCACAGCACTCGAATTAAATCTTTTGCATTGAATCACAACTCTGGTTGTTCTGAAATCGCTGCTGTCCAGATGATAGCCATATCCATCAATACCACCGTCATTGGTAATCTGAGTGCCCTTATCGGTAAACTGAACACCCATTTTCGTTAGAAGCGCTCTTGAGAACTGTTCAAATCTTGCAGGAGACAGATTCGCGATTGCGCTTTGTAATTTGACCTTAAAATCATCCAATAGCTCATCCGCACTTGATTCATCATCTTCCACGTCGCCATCCGTACTCGCTGTCAGCATATGATTTAATTTATTCCTGGCTCTATGCTCGTCCCAATAAACCTTCGCCTTATCACGCACCTCAGTCTTTACGTCAAAGGCAGACAAATCGATATTTGCTCCCTGCTCCGTAAGCGTAATCATTGGGCTGCTATCATCATAAGAGACAAATCCGACAATCGAAAGCTCCTTCACGGCAAAATTAAAACGCCAGTTAAATTTTTTATACTGCTTTCCTGTATACTTTGAGGTTGTGAGTTTTTGCGCAAATTCGGCAATACGATCATCTAACTCACAAATAGAATCGCGAATCTCCGAACGCTCCATCTGTCCGCCAGCCGCCTTTAGAACCTTCAAAATCGGCTTAATGAGATAAGATACCTGCTCCTCTGATGTCATTGTGTCCAAATTCATTTTCTCTCTGCCCCACCAGTCTTTACATGGTTGCGAATAAAAGATTGTGGTATCAGGATATCATATTCCGCGTCCAATTTCAATTGGATTTCTCTCCGTAAGCAAAAAAGAAGACCGAGCGAATGCTCGATCTTCTTTGGCTCCCCCTGTTGGACTCGAACCAACGACACACGGATTAACAGTCCGTCGCTCTACCGA
>CAKTXO010000253.1 GCA_934630985.1 uncultured Oscillospiraceae bacterium
ACTGGTGTGGCCCCCTCCGGGGATTCCCTCCGGTCACAATCCGTCCCCCAATCCGTTAATCCCCCACCCATTGCAGACCGGCACTCCCGGTCTGCAATGTCCATATTCCAAAGAAAGAGGAAACTCCTATGATGATGAAAGACAAGGTCGTGAACGGCCCCCAGAACGCCACCCACCGCAGTCTTTACCATGCCCTGGGTCTGACCGAGGAGGAGCAGCAGCGTCCTCTCATCGCTGTGGTCAGCTCCTACAACGAGATCGTCCCCGGCCACATGAACCTGGATAAGATTGTGGATGCCGTAAAGCTGGGCGTAGCCATGGCCGGCGGCACCCCCATCGTCTTCCCCGCCATCGCCGTCTGCGACGGCATTGCCATGGGACACGAGGGCATGAAGTATTCCCTGGTCACCCGGGATCTGATCGCCGACTCCACCGAGGCTATGCTCAAGGCCCACGGCTTTGACGGCGCGGTGATGGTTCCCAACTGTGACAAGAACGTGCCGGGTCTGCTGATGGCAGCCGCCCGGGTGAATATCCCCACCATTTTTGTCAGCGGCGGCCCCATGCTGGCCGGCCGGGTGGACGGCAAGAAAACCAGCCTGTCCAGCATGTTCGAGGCGGTGGGTGCCTATACCGCCGGTAAGATCGACGAGGCCCGGCTCACCTACTGCGAGAAGAATACCTGCCCCACCTGCGGTTCCTGCTCCGGCATGTACACCGCCAACTCCATGAACTGCCTGACGGAGGTTCTGGGCATGGGTCTGCGGGGCAACGGCACCATTCCCGCAGTCTATTCCGCCCGGATCGAGCTTGCCAAGCACGCCGGTATGCAGGTCATGGAGCTGGTGCGCAAAGGCATCCGTCCCAGAGACATCATGACCCCCGCCGCCATCCGCAACGCCCTCACCGCCGACATGGCTCTGGGCTGCTCCACCAATTCCATGCTCCATCTGCCCGCCATCGCCAACGAGTGCGGCGTAGACTTCAATCTGGACATGGCAAACGACATCAGCGCCGTCACCCCCAACCTGTGCCACCTGGCGCCTGCCGGCCCCACCTATATGGAAGACCTGAACGCCGCCGGCGGTGTCTACGCCGTCCTCAAGGAGCTGACCAAGAAGCACCTTCTTGACACCTCCGTCCTCACCGTCACCGGCAAAACCCTGGGCGAGAACATCGCCGACGCCGAGAACATCGACCCCACCGTCATCCGTCCCGTGGAGAACCCCTATTCCCCCACCGGCGGCATTGCCGTCCTCCGGGGCAACCTGGCTCCCGAGGGCAGCGTGGTCAAACGCAGCGCGGTGCTGCCGGAAATGCTGGTGCATGAGGGCCCCGCCCGGGTCTTCGACAGCGAGGAGGAAGCCCAGGCCGCCATCAACGCAGGCGCCATTCATCCCGGCGACGTGGTGGTCATCCGCTACGAAGGCCCCAAGGGCGGCCCGGGTATGCGGGAAATGCTGAACCCCACCTCCGCCATCATGGGCATGGGTCTGGGCAATTCCGTGGCGCTCATCACCGACGGTCGGTTCTCCGGCGCCACCCGGGGTGCCTGTATCGGCCACGTCTCTCCGGAAGCCGCCTCCGGCGGCCCCATCGGCATTGTCCGGGAGGGAGACATGATCTCCATCGATATCCCGAACAGCCGCCTGGAGCTGAAAATCTCCGATGAGGAGCTGGCCGCCCGGCTGGCCGCCTTCACCCCCAAGAAGAAGGAGCTGTCCGGCTATCTGAAACGCTATGCCGCCCTGGTTTCCAGCGGCGCGAAGGGTGCGATCCTGAACGTATGAAGCTGACAGAACTCTATCTCAGACTCCAATCCCTGGCAATTTTCCGCAGTCTTTTGTCCGACCCGGTGCTGGAAGCCCTGGTTTCCTTCCTGGGAGCCGGGGACACCGCCCAGGCGGTGTCCCGGTACGCGGAGTTCGTCTGCCGGCTTTACGCCACGGGCAAGCGGACTCTGGCCGGCTACATCCAGCACATCGTCACCAATGACGAGAACGCCTACATCCGCATGATCGGCACCGGGGCTGCCCCCTGGCCGGAAATGGAGGACGTGGTAACCCGGGAGCTGGAGGTCTTTCAGGCCGTAGCCGACCTGACCCCGGAACGCCTTCGGGAAGCCGTAGATTGGGAGGGCTATCTTCCCCGGTTTGCCGGAAAACAGGTGGACATTCCCGCCAGCTACCGTCAGCGGTGCGCCAACATCCACAGGTACGGCTACGGCATTTACGCCAAGTACATCATGTTCTACCTGGACGAGGGCAACCGGATTGTGCCGGTCATCAACCCGGATCAGACCCGGCTGTCCTCTCTGGTCGATTACAAGCGGGAGCAGAAGATTATCCTGGACAATACCCTTGCCCTTCTGGAGGGCAAGCCTGCCGCCAACATTCTGCTCACCGGCGACGCGGGCACCGGCAAGTCCTCCACCGTCAAGGCCGTGGTCAACGAGCTTCACGACCGGGGTCTGCGGATTCTGGAGGTGCGCAAGGAGCAGCTTCACGCCATTCCCGCCATCTTGGA
>CAKTXO010000254.1 GCA_934630985.1 uncultured Oscillospiraceae bacterium
CCGGTGGGGTCAATGCACTCGTATTCGATGGCATAGGCCGGGCGCATCATTTCCGCGTGCTCCAGACCGGGAACGGTGCGCAGCATTTGCACCTGCACGTCCTCGGGCAGGCTGCTGGAAAAGCCTTGGATGTACATTTCCTCGGTGTCCCGGCCGCAGGGCTCAATGAAAAGCTGATGCCGGGACTTGTCGGCGAAGCGGACGATTTTCGTCTCGATGCTAGGGCAGTACCGGGGGCCTACGCCGGAAATGGTGCCGTCGTACATGGGACTGCGGTAGAGGTTCTCCCGAATAATCCTGTGAGTTTCCTCGTTGGTGTAGGTCAGGTAGCACACCGCCTCGTTGCAGGGCTTACAGGTGGTGCGGAAGGAGAAGGGCTCCACGGTGTCGTCTCCGGGCTGAATTTCCATTTTGGAAAAATCGATGCTCCGCCGGTTCACCCGGGGCGGCGTGCCGGTTTTGAACCGGCGCAGGGAAAGACCCAGGCTTCGCAGATTGTCCGCCAGGCCTACGCTGGGGTGCATTCCGTCCGGGCCCGAGGGAACGACGCTTTCGCCGGTGATCACCGTGCTGTCCAGGTACGTTCCCGTGGCGATGACCACAGCCTTGGCTTCATATTCCGCACCCAGTTGGGTGCGCACCCCGCAGGCAGCCCCGTCCTTTGTCAGAACCGCCACGATCTGCGCCTGCTTCAGCTCCAGATGTTCCTGAAGCTCCAGGGTGTGCTTCATGTACTTCTGATATTCCCGCCGGTCTGCCTGCGCCCGAAGAGAGTGGACTGCCGGGCCCTTGCCTCGGTTGAGCATCCGGTACTGGATGCAGCAGTGATCTGCCGCCACGCCCATTTCGCCGCCCAGAGCGTCCAGCTCCCGAACCAGGTGACCCTTGCCGGTGCCGCCGATGGCCGGATTGCAGGGCATGTTGCCCACCGCGTCCAGGTTGATGGTGAAAAGAATGGTGTGCAGTCCCAGCCGAGCGGCCGCCAGTGCCGCCTCGATGCCGGCGTGTCCCGCGCCGATGACGGCTACGTCGCAGCTTCCTCCGTAATAGGTCATTGGGCTGCCTCCGGAGCCTCCTGGGGCTTTTTCTTCTCTTCCGGCGGCAGCACAAAGGGCTTGCAGACCACCTCGCACCGATTGATGGGAGTGCCCAGGCCGTAGAATTTCTCCTCGTAGCCCGTCATAATGCCCACAATGCCGTCCTTATGCAGATCCCGGGTCAGATTTTTGACCTCCAGGCCGCAGGCGGCGAATTCCTCCAGAGAGAACTCGAAGAGGGGGGCATTGTCGGTTTTGAAGTGGATTTCCCCGTTTTCCCGAACCACATGACAGTATTTTTCCAGGAAGGTTCGATAGGTCAGCCGACGCTTGGCATTCTTCTTCCGGGGCCAGGGGTCAGGGAAGTTGATGAACAGCCGGTCGATTTCCCCGGGGGCGAAAATGTCTTCCATGTTGGCAACGTCCATGTCGATGAAAAACACATTGTGAAGACCCATAGCCTGAGCCTTCTCCATGGCCACCACCATAGCCTCCCGGCACCGCTCCACGGCAATCAGCAGCACCTCCGGGTTTGCCTGGGCGGTTTCGGCGGTGAATTTTCCCTTGCCGCAGCCCACCTCCACCCACAGCTCCCTACAGCCGGGCATCAGTTCCCGCCAGGTACCCTTGTGGGCGGCAGGTTCCCCAATCCGGTAGGCTCCGCACTTTTCCGTCCTGGGCTCCAGATTGCGCATCCTTCTCATTCGCATATCTATTTCCTCCAAAAGGCTTCGTTGTGATTTTCTGAGGAAATATTATACCAGAACCAGGGCATCCAGTCAAATAAAATCCACGTTTTTGCCGGATTTTCATTCCTCCAGCGCCTGACGAAGCTTCTCTAAGGCTCGCTTCTCGATTCGGGATACATAGCTGCGGCTGATGCCGGTAAGCCCTGCCACCTCCCGCTGCCGCTTGGGGCTCTGGCCGTCCAGGCCGTAGCGCAGGACGATCACCTGCCGCTCCTGGGGAGAGAGCACCCGTCCCACCGCTTCCCGGAGCTGCTCTGCCTGTTCCCGACAGCAAATCTGCTCCAACAGGTCGGCGTCCTCCGCCACCACGTCCATCAGTTCCAGCGGTGCCCCGTCCACCCCGGTGTCGATGTAGTCCGACAGAGATACATCCTGGGCGCTCTTCCGTTGAGAACGGAAATACATCAGGATTTCATTTTCTACACACCTGGCAGCATAGGTAGCCAGGCGGGCGCCCTTGGCCGGGTCAAAGGTGGTGATTCCCTTGATGAGCCCGATGGTGCCGATGGAAATCAAATCCTCCTGCTGGGCCGTCTGGGCGTAGTATTTCTTCATAATGTGCGCCACAAGGCGCAGATTCCGCTCAATGAGGACATTTCTGGCCTCCAGATCGCCCTGCTGAGCCAGTGCCAGATAGTGCTGCTCCTCCGCCTCGGAAAGGGGCTTCGGAAAGCTGCCGGTGCTCAGCTCCAGAGAATACAGCAGGGTGCTGAGCATCAGCCACACAGCCGATAGCATA
>CAKTXO010000255.1 GCA_934630985.1 uncultured Oscillospiraceae bacterium
CAGGGGGTTATAGTGAAGCTCGGTCTTCTCCCCCAGGCCGCTGAGAGCCACGAAGGATTGAAAAGCCGCCTGGGACACGCAGACGATCCGATCAAAGCGGCTGAGCAGTTCCTTCTGCTGTGTAGCTTCTTCCCGGTAGACCGGGTTGGTGCCCGGGTCGCCATGAATGTACTTCACGGTTTTGGCTCCGGGGACAAAGGGGGTTTGCTCATGCACCCAAGCGGAATAGGACACTACAATGTCCGGCTTTTCCGGCAGGCACACGTCCAGAAGCCCCTGGCCTCCATTGCGGTAGGCCTTGGCCACCAGGTGCTTTCTCCAGGGATTGCCCAGCTTTTTTAGCCAATTCCCATCCGTTCTCCGGCAGTCGTAGTCATGGATAATGGGAATTCCCGTATCCCAGAATTTCTTCTCCCAGCTGCCCCCGGGATC
Source organism: uncultured Oscillospiraceae bacterium (assembly GCA_934630985.1). Taxonomy (GTDB): domain Bacteria; phylum Bacillota; class Clostridia; order Oscillospirales; family Oscillospiraceae; genus Faecousia. Next base: position 433 of record CAKTXO010000255.1, read on the forward strand.
CTGGACAAAAACGGAAACCTGGAATTTCTCTTTGTCCAGCAAATTGATCAGGTCAAAAAGAGCCTGCTCCGCGCCGCCGCAGACCAGCTTATAGTCTACGAAGGCGATTTTTATTTTACTCATAGGGGTTTTCCTTCCCGGGTACACCGTACAAGCTCCGCATCCGGGAACCGGATATGCCCCCAGTTGGACTGATTCCAGACGATGTCCTCGGCCTGCTGCACCTCAAAGTTGAAGGCAGGCAGCAATAGCTCCTGGTCGAAGCTGTTGCCGCAGTCATCCTTTTCAAAAAGCACCATATCCAGCCGGTATCTGCCGTTTGTCAGGCAGATGGGATCCAGCTCCACCAGGTAATCCACTTCGGTTTCCGCCGGAATCGCGCCCAATGGTACATCCGGCATAGTGCCAACCGGGGTTTCATCCCGGCTGCGCAGCTCCAAGCGCAGATGCAGGTCGGAAAAGGCAATTTTCGCGCGAATGCGCAGCTGCATCCGGATTTTCTCGCCGGATGTGTACATGGCGCTTTCCTTGTCCAGCAGCTTCAGCCAGGTGATCTGGACATTGCCCGGGGTGTAGGGAGACCGAGTGTCCGTCTGGGACAGGTCAAATTCCGTCCGGTTGTCCGACCACTGCTCGTGGGCATTGCTCAGGTAAATTTCGATGGCTTCCTCCACCCCGCCGTTGAAGATGATCCGTCCCTTGTCCATGACGATGCACCGGTCGCAAAGGCGGCGGATGGTGCTCATATTGTGGGAGACGTAGAGCACGGTTCTGCCGTCCTTTTTCGCCACATCCCGCATTTTGTCCAGGCACTTGCGCTGGAAGGCCACGTCGCCTACCGCCAGCACCTCGTCCATAATCATGATCTCGCTGTCCAGGTGAGCCGCCACGGAGAAAGCCAGCTTGACGAACATGCCGCTGGAATACCGCTTGACCGGGGTGTCGATAAAGTCCCGAACCTCGGAAAAGTCGATGATGGCCTCCATTTTTTCGTCGATCTCCGCCTTGCTCATGCCCAGGATGGCCCCGTTCATGTAGATATTCTCCCGGCCGGTCATCTCGCCGTTGAAGCCGGTGCCCACCTCCAGCATAGAGGCAATCCGGCCGTACAGGTCGATTTCGCCCTCGGTGGGAGCGGTGACCCGGCACAAAAGCTTCAGCATGGTGCTCTTGCCCGCGCCGTTGCCGCCGATGATGCCCAGAGCCTCGCCCTTGTAGACCGTCAGGTCGATGCCGTTCAGTGCCATGAACTCCTTGCCAACCAAGCGCTGGTCGGTGCCGATCATCACGTTGGGGTCTTCCTTGCCCCGGACACGAGCCCACCAGCTTTGCAGGTCGGCGGTCAGCGTGCCGCCGCCGATCTGACCCAGCTTATATCGTTTCTTGATGCCGGTCAGGCGCAGGGCAACTTCCCGGTTCTGTGCTTGTTCCATTGTCTCTGCCTCCTTACACCGTATCCATAAAGGTGCGCTCCACCTTGTTGAAAATCATAATGCCGACCACAGCCACCAGCACCGTCAGCAGCCAGGAAAGGCCGTAGTAGCCCCAATTAAGGGTGCCCTGACCTAGGATGGCATAGCGCATAAGCTCCGCGGAGCTGGTCACCGGGTTCAGGCACAGAGCGGTGCGCTTCCATCCTTCCGCCACAGTAGACAGCGGGTACACCACCGGCGTCAGGTACATCCACAGCTGAACGCCAAAGCCCACGAGAACCGTCAGATCCCGGTACTTGGTGGTCAGGCTGGAAATGATGATGCCGCAGCCCATGCCGAGAATGCCCATGTGCAGCAGCTCAATGGGGATTGCCAGCCAGGCTGCCCAGTGGGGAGAAACTTCGCCCCGAACCAGGTAGTAGAGCAAAAAGCCCACAACCAGAAGCATCTGGATGCCGAAGCGGATGACCGTGGAAATCACGTTGGAAATGGGGGTAACGAGCCGTGGGAAGTAGACCTTGCCGAAAACCCCCGCATTGGCGGTGAAGGTATTGGCGTTGGTATTCAGGCAGTTGGAAAAATAAGCCCAGATGGCGTTGCTGCAAAGGTAGAATAGATAGGT
>CAKTXO010000256.1 GCA_934630985.1 uncultured Oscillospiraceae bacterium
ACCAGCCGCAGCAGCAGATTGACCCCGGTGAGCAGCAGCGCGGAATAGAAAATGGGAAGCCGTCTGGACAAAAAAATCCCTCCCTTGTCCACAATCTATGCAGACCCGGGAGGGGGATATGACTTTACGCTTCGGGATTGAATTCCTTGCAGTAGGGAACCAGGGGACAGTGACCGCAGTCCGGATTCCGGGCGGTGCAGCAGTCCCGACCGAAGAGAACGATCCGGTGGCAGAAGTCGCTGCTTTCTTCCGGCGGCAGGATGGCGCGCAATTGCCGCTCCACCTTCTCCGGCTCCTTGCCGTGAGACAGGCCAAGTCTTCCGCAGATGCGGATGCAGTGGGTGTCGCAGACCACGCTGCCCGGCACGCCGTACAGGTCACCCAGGAGCAGATTGGCGGTTTTCCGGCCCACCCCGGGGATTTTCAGCAGCTCCTCCATAGTGCCCGGCACCTTGCCGCCGTAGCTGTTCAGGAGCATCTGGCAGCCGAGAACAATGTCTCTGGCCTTGTGCTTATAGAAGCCGCAGGAGCGCACCAACTCCTCCACCTGGGAAATGTCCGCGTTTGCCATGGCCTCCAGGGTGGGATAGGCGGCGAACAGAGCCGGAGTGACCTGATTCACCCGGGCATCGGTGCACTGGGCGGACAGCCGGACGGCAATCATCAGCTCATAGTCCTTTCCGTAGTGCAGGGCGCAGGGGGCACTGCCGTAACGCTCCTTCAAAATGGCGATAATGGCATTTACTTTCTCTTCCATACTTGCGGCTTCCTTTCTTTTTCGCCATTATACCAGCAAATTCGGAAAATTACAATCCGCTATTTTCTTCCTCCGGGAAAATCCGATAGGCCTCCAGAGCGGAAATTTCGTAGGCCGTCCGGTTTTCGCTTCCGGTTTCCGTCACCTTGGTGTAGCCCCGGCTTTGGAGCCGTCCCAGAATTTGCAGCACATCCCGGGTATGGAACTGGGCGCATTCCTGGGCGGTTTTGCCCCAGAGAATGCAGGGCAGGTAGTCCGCCCGGCGGAAGGGTCGGGGGACAGCCAGCATCACGTCGCAGATTTCCCGGCCTAAAGGGGTTCGGCGGTAGACCGGCTCCCGGCACAGGGTTCCCTCCAGGGAAACCTCATTGATGGGAGCGCCGTCCTCACAGACAATATGACTGGCAAAGACGAAAATCAGCAGTCTGCGCCGCCCGTTTTCCCGGAGATTGTGGGAGCGCACCTGACCGGTGACGGTGAGCATTTCCCCGTCGGACAGATCGACTTCATTTAGAATCTCTTCCTGAGCAATCACCGGCAGGGTGTCTACCGTGCCGGACAGCCGGGGTACCTCCAGGGAAAACCGGAAAAACCGGCGGCCGTGGTTTTCGTGGGAAAATTGGGGAAGACAGTCCAGACTTCCCCGGAGGACAACATGGTTTGCAGTCAGTTCCATAGTACCACCTCAAGTACAGAGTATGGAACATCTTATGGCACCCCGGAGAAAAAGAGAACCCGGCAGGGACGGCGTTTGACAAGCGGGCAGGGGCGTGCTATATTTGGGCCAGTGAGAAACCAAAAGAAATAGGAGGAATCTTTATGAGCCGAAAAACCACCTTTTGCTGCTGCCTGGCGGCTCTTATCGTGCTGATTGCCGCCCAAGTTCTGGCCCAGCTGCTTGCTGGCTTGTTTGCCCAGTTGGGCGTACCAACTTGGGTGTGCAATATACTGGCGGGATTTTTATATGCGCTGCTGGCCTTTGGCCTGCTGAAAATTATAATGGAAAAGATATTCAAACTGTCCCTGCCGGATTTGGGAATGCCAAAGCTGACCCTGCAAGGCAAGTGGGTGGCAGTTGCTGTGCTCCTGCCTATGGGTGTCAAGGCAATTTATTTGTTCCTGATTCCCGGCAAGCTCGTGCCTTCCGGGATGAACCGGGAAGAGATCCTGCAAACCCTCAGCGCGGGTATTTTCTTTATGGGCATGGCTGCGGGATTTGTGGAGGAAATGGTGTTCCGGGGTGTGATTCTGAACGCCACCCGGAGAGCCTGGGGAACAAAGATGGCAGTTGTCTTTCCATCGACGCTGTTTGGCCTTGTCCATATTCTGGGCGGGGAGTTTTCCCTGGGAAACTGCCTGCTGGTGGTTCTGGCGGGCACTATGGTGGGTGTCATGTTCTCCTTGATTGCGCTAGAGAGCGGCTCCGCCTGGAATGGGGCGGTAGTGCACGCCGTGTGGAACGTGGTAATAATCGGTGGCGGCCTCGCCATCGGGGAACGGGCAGACGAATATTCCGTCATGACTTATGTGCTGAGTACCAAAGGGTTTGCCATTACCGGCGGCGAATTTGGGGTGGAATCCTCGGTGATTTCCCTGGCAGGGTATCTGCTGGTGGCGTTGATTGCACTTGTTTGGATTTGGCAGAAGAAAGAACCGGCGTGACCGATTGGGTCACGCCGGTTTGCACTATATTTCAGTGCTTGCCATTTAACAGGGGATTGCCAC
>CAKTXO010000257.1 GCA_934630985.1 uncultured Oscillospiraceae bacterium
TCCGAGGCCGCCCAGGCCAACACCGCCATTACGGACAAAATGACCGCCCTGAAAACCGAGGAGGCGGCCATGGAGGCTGAGCGGACTACAGCTCTGTCTCACATTGCCGATCTGCGGCAGCTGCAAGGGGACATGGAGGGCGACCGGGAGAAGAAAGTGGCCCTCATGGCCGCCATCGAGGAAGAAAACACCCGGCTGGCCGGGGAAATTGAGAGCCTGCGACAGCGTCAGGCGGACAATGACGCGGAAAGCGCCCAGCTGAACGGGCAGCTGCAGCAGGTTCTGGACAGCCGTGCCCAGGCGGAGGCCGCCAAAACCCGGGCGGAGCGGGATGCCCAGGACAAGAGCAAGGACATCCTCACCATGGAGCGTTCCTGTGCCCTGCTGGAGCAGAAGAAAGTCACCTCCGCCATGGAGGAGCGGCAGATCACCGACAAGCTCTGGGATTCCTACGGCCTGACTCCGGGCACTGCCGCCGAGTTCCGGGGGGACATCGAGAATGTGGCGGCAGGCAACCGCCGCTCCGCCGAGCTGAAGCGGAAGATTTCCGCCCTGGGCACCCCTAATCTGGGCGCCATCGAGGAATACGCCCGGGTGAACGAGCGCTACAGCTATCTTGCCTCCCAGCGGGACGACGTGCTGAACTCCAAGCGGGAGCTGGAATCCATTATCCGGGACATCACCGCGGAAATGACCACGATTTTTGTGGAGGAATTCGGGAAAATCGACCATTATTTCGGTCAGACCTTCGAGGAAATGTTCGGCGGCGGCAAGGGTCAGCTGATTCTGGAGGATCCTCAGAACCCTCTGACCTGCGGCATTGAGATTCGGGTGCAGCCCCCCGGAAAGCAGGTGAAGACCATCACGCTGCTCTCCGGCGGCGAGAAGGCCTTTGTGGCCACGGCGCTGTACTTTGCCATTTTGAAGGTGCGGCCTACCCCCTTCTGCCTGCTGGACGAAATCGACGCCGCCCTGGACGACCGGAACGTGGAGCGGTTCGCGGGCTATCTGCACAATCTGTCCAAGAAGACCCAGTTCATCGTCATCACCCACCGCCGGGGCACTATGGAGGCTTCCGACGTGCTCTACGGCGTGACCATGCAGGAGCAGGGCGTGTCGAAGCTGCTGCGGCTGGACTTGAACCAGATGGAGCAGTATCTGGGAATCGTGGAATAACGGAAGCTCTGATGAAATCCACGAGAGCTGACAGCGAGAGATTTTTCCTCTAGGCGAAGGCTTTGAAAGTGGAGGAATACTGTATGTATTTCCCACTTTCAAAGCTGCACGAATAGAGAAAAAGATCCGCTGTTCAGCCGAAGCGGATTTCTTCAGAGTTTCCGAAAGGAGAAAAAGTATGGGATTTTTTGATAAAATCAAGGCGGGACTTGCCAAAACCCGGGATGCCCTCAGCGACTCCCTGGGAAGCGTCTTTTCCGGCAATTCCGAGCTGGACGAGGACTTTTACGACGAATTGGAGGAAAGCCTGATTCTGGCCGACCTGGGCGTGGACACGGCGACGAAAGCTGTGGAGCGTCTGCGCAAAACGGTTCGGGAGCGGCATCTGAAGGAAACCGAGGAGGCCAAGGCGGCTCTGAAGGAAATCCTGGTGGACATGCTGAACGTGGGGGACACGGCTCTTGATCTGAGCACTACCCCCAGCGTGGTGCTGGTCATCGGGGTCAACGGCGTGGGCAAAACCACCACCATCGGCAAGATCGCCACCCAGCTGACCCGGGAGGGAAAGCGGGTGCTGCTGGTGGCGGCGGATACCTTCCGGGCGGCGGCAGCCGACCAGCTGGAAATCTGGGCAGGCCGCAGCGGCGCGGCCATTGTCCGCCAGCACGAGGGAGCCGACCCGGCCTCCGTGGTCTACGACGGCATCCAGGCCGCCCGGGCACGGGAGGTGGATGTGATCATCATCGACACCGCCGGACGGCTCCACAACAAAGCGAACCTGATGAACGAGCTGAACAAGATCAGCCGGATCATCGACCGGGAGCTGCCGGAGGCCGCCCGGGAGACCCTGCTGGTGCTGGACGGCACCACCGGCCAGAACGGCCTGATTCAGGCAAAGCAGTTCAAGGAAATCGCCGGCGTTACCTCCATCGCCCTGACCAAGCTGGACGGCACCGCCAAGGGCGGCATCGTCATCGCCGTGGCGGACGCTTTGCAGATTCCCGTGAAATTTGTGGGAGTAGGCGAGCAGGCGGAGGATCTGATGCCCTTTGAGGCGCAGGCCTTTGTGGAGGCACTGATTTGATATGAAAGTAGTATTGGCAAGCAAAAATCCCCACAAGCTGGTGGAAATCAGCAAAATTACGGAAAAATTCGGCTTTGAGCTGGTGCTGGAATCCGATGTGGGCGTGGATATCGACGTAGAGGAAACCGGCTCCACCTTCGAGGAAAATTCCTTCCTCAAGGCCGACGCGGTGATGAAGGCTACAGGCCTTCCGGC
>CAKTXO010000258.1 GCA_934630985.1 uncultured Oscillospiraceae bacterium
GGAGCCTCGTCGGAAGCGGGACGGAAGTCCTCTTCCTCGGTCTCGGGGTTCACACCCTTGATGCCCTTCTTGTCCAGGGGGCTGGGCATGAAATCGACAACCGCGTCCAGCAGCTCCTGAACGCCCTTATTCTTGTAGGAAGTACCGCAGACAACGGGAACCATCTCGTTGGCGATGGTAGCCCGGCGGATGACGGTCTTGATCTCCTCGACGGTGATCTCCTCGCCCTCCAGGTACTTCATGGCCAGGTCGTCGTCCAGAGCGGTGACGGCGTCCAGCAGCTTTTCGTGGTACTCGTTGGCCAGATCCACCATATCCTCGGGGATCTCCTCGGTACGCACATCCTTACCCAGCTCATCATAGAAGACGTTTGCCTTCATGGTCAGCAGGTCGATGTTGCCCTTGAAGAAAGCCTCGGAGCCGATGGGCAGCTGAATGGGCACAGCGTTGCACTTCAGACGCTCGTCGATCATGGTCATGACCCGGTAGAAGTCGGCACCCATGATGTCCATCTTGTTGACGTAGATCATCCGGGGAACCTTGTACTCGTCGGCCTGACGCCAGACGGTCTCGGTCTGGGGCTCCACGCCGCCCTTGGCGCACAGAACGGTGACAGCACCGTCCAGAACACGCAGGGAGCGCTCCACCTCAACGGTGAAGTCAACGTGACCCGGGGTGTCGATGATGTTCAGACGGCAGCCCTTCCAGAAGCAGGTGGTAGCAGCGGAGGTGATGGTAATACCACGCTCCTGCTCCTGAGCCATCCAGTCCATGGTAGCGGAACCGTCATGGGTCTCACCGATCTTGTAGTTCTTACCGGTGTAGAACAGAATACGCTCGGTAGTAGTGGTTTTGCCGGCATCGATGTGAGCCATGATGCCGAAGTTTCTGGTATTTTCCAGGGAATACTGTCTAGGCATTGATTCTCTCCTTGATTACCAGCGGAAATGGGCGAAGGCCTTGTTGGCTTCGGCCATCTTGTGGACGTCCTCGCGCTTCTTCACAGACGCACCGGTGTTGTTGGCAGCGTCCATGATCTCAGCGGCCAGCCGCTCCTTCATGGTGTTCTCGCTGCGGCTCCGGCTGTACAGGGTGATCCACCGCAGACCCAGGGTCTGACGACGGTCGGGGCGGACTTCGATGGGCACCTGGTAGGTGGCGCCGCCCACCCGGCGGGCCTTCAGCTCCACAGCGGGCATGATGTTTTCCATGGCCTGCTGGAAGACTTCCAGACCGTTCTTGCCGGTCTTATTCTCGACAATTTCAAAAGCACCATAAACGACCTTCTGGGCAACACCCTTCTTGCCGTCCAGCATGATGCTGTTTACGAGCTTGGTAACCAGAACGGAATTGTAATTAGGATCCGGAAGGACCTCTCTCTTGGGAACATTACCTCTTCTGGGCACTTTGCTTCCCTCCTTCATATTATAATGATTTCATCGGTACTCGAAAGTGTAACTTTCGTTGTGCCTGGCCAGAGGTTTCATCTATATAAAACCTTCTTGGCAAGGCGATGCCTTGCGAAAGGGCATGGAGTCAGTTAAAGTTTGGCAGCAGAAAAATTACTTCTTCTTGCCGGCCTTGGGACGCTTGGCACCGTACTTGGAACGGGACTGCATCCGGTTCTGCACGCCCTGGGTATCCAGAGTGCCGCGGATGATGTGGTAACGCACACCGGGAAGGTCCTTAACACGACCGCCGCGGATCAGAACCACAGAGTGCTCCTGCAGGTTGTGGCCAACACCGGGAATGTAAGCGGAAACTTCCATACCATTGGTCAGACGCACACGGGCGATCTTCCGCAGGGCGGAGTTAGGCTTCTTGGGGGTGGTGGTACGCACAGCAGTGCACACGCCGCGCTTCTGAGGGGAAGGCAGGTTGGTAGCCTTGTTCTCCAGAGTGTTCAGACCTCTCTGCAGAGCGGGAGCGGTGGACTTGTAGCTGACCTGCTGACGGCCGGAACGAACCAGCTGATTAAAAGTAGGCATTTGTTTTCTCCTTTCTTTGGTTCTCGTCGTTTGACGGGTATTTATTCTACGGAATTTTCCGGTAGAATCTTGAGAACGGCCGCAGCCGCCGCGCCCACCTCGATGCCGCAGGCGCGACCCAGGTCTGCCATATCGGCTACCCAGGTGATCTGGATCTGATATTCCCCGCACAGCTCCGCCAGAGGCTGGGTCAGAGCGGGGTCGGCGTTTTCCGCCAGATATACCCGGGCGGCTTTTCCGGCACGGACAGCTTTTTTCAGCTGCTTGGCACCGACGGCCAGGGGATCCCGGGAAATGTCGGGCAAATCGCCGCATTCCGGTATTTTACCTTTTTGCTTCCTATCCATACGAGACTATATTATACGCATTTTCCGAAAAAAGTCAACAAAATTATTCCATAATTTTTTGTGATTCTGCCCTTCTCCCTTGCCGTTTTCTCCTTGTCCGCA
>CAKTXO010000259.1 GCA_934630985.1 uncultured Oscillospiraceae bacterium
TGGTCGAAGTCGTCGCCGCCCAGATGGGTGTCGCCGGCGGTAGCCAGAACCTCGATAACGCCGTCGCCGATGTCCAGAATGGACACATCGAAGGTGCCGCCGCCCAGGTCGTACACCATGATCTTCTGCTCGGACTCCTTGTCCAGGCCGTAGGCCAGAGCCGCGGCGGTGGGCTCGTTGATAATCCGCTTTACATCCAGACCCGCGATCTTACCGGCATCCTTGGTCGCCTGACGCTGAGCATCAGAGAAATACGCAGGGACGGTGATGACGGCCTCGGTAACGGGCTGTCCCAGATAGCTCTCGGCGTCTGCCTTCAGCTTCTGAAGAATCATTGCGGAAATCTCCTGAGGGGTGTAGTTCTTGCCGTCGATGGTCACATGATAATTTTCACCCATGTGACGCTTGATGGAAGCAACGGTGCGATCCGCGTTGGTCACGGCCTGACGCTTTGCCACCTGACCGACCATACGCTCGCCGGTCTTGGAAAATGCCACCACGGAAGGGGTGGTGCGGTTGCCTTCGGCGTTGGCGATCACAACAGGCTCGCCGCCCTCCAGAACAGCAACACAGGAATTTGTAGTACCAAGGTCAATACCAATAATCTTTGCCATAATCATTATCCTCCTATATATTCATGAAAAGAATTTATAAATTTATTTTTGCGGCCCTGCCGACTTAGTTCGCAACCTGAACCATTGCGAACCGAACGACTTTATCGCCGATTTTGAAGCCCTTCTGGAAGACCTGCGCCAGGACGTTCTCGCCCAGACTTTCATCTTCCGTGTGCATCACGGCGTTGTGCAGGTTGGGGTCAAAGGTCTCCCCCACCGCTCCGAAGATTTCCACGCCCAGACCGTTCAGAATCTTCACAAGCTCGGTCATGGTCATCTCCACGCCCTTTTTATAGGCGGCATCCTCGGTGGGCTGGTTCAGCGCCCGCTCCAGGTTGTCGTAAACGGGAAGAATCTTCGCCACCGCGTCGGCCTTGCCGTTTCCGTAGGCCGCGTCCTTTTCCTTGACGGTGCGCTTGCGGAAATTGTCGTACTCCGCGGCAATCCGCAGGTGGGCGTCCCGCTCGGCGTTGTATTTTTCCTCCCAGGGATTTGCTTCGTCCTTCTTGACTTCCTGCGCCGCTTCCTCCTGAGGAACTTCCTCAGCGTTGGAAACCGGCTCCAGCTCTTCTTCTGTTGTCTTCTTTTCTTCTGCCACGTTCATTCCTCCATATCATACGCCTTGCGGCGTTCCACTGTCTTTTTTCTCCGGGGTGGGCAGCTGAGGCTGCTCGGGCTTGGCGAACATCTTGGATAGGCTCTCGGCAAAGTAGCTGAGCCTTGCCGTGACCTTCGCGTAATCCATTCGGGTGGGGCCAACCACACCGATCATGCCCTGAAGGCCGTCGCCGATGTCGAATTTTGTCATCACCACGGAGGTGTCCTTCAACTCCTCGGATACGTTCTCCGGCCCGACAATGACCTTGGTGCCGTTGGTGTTTTCCATCACCGCGGGAAGGTTCGCCAGGGCGTCCTCATCGATGGAGGCCATGACCCGCTGAGCCTTGTCCACGTCCCGATACTCGGGAAGTCCCAGAAGTCGGGACTGACCGAACACGGCAACATTGGGGCTTTCGCTGGCCCGCAGGGTTTCCTGAACGAAATCCACGATTACGGGAACCAGAGAAGCGGCACTGCCGGCCGAACGCATGACCTTATCCAGAAGCTCGGCGGTGATTTGCTCCGGCGGGATATCCGTCAGGGAAGCGTTGAGCACCGCGCTGAGGATTTTCAGGTCTGCGTCTCCCACGTCCAGGGGAAGCTTGATGAGCTTGTTGCCCACCTGCTCGTTGCTGAGCATCAGCACCAGAATCACGCTGCCCGGGCCTGCCAGAATCAGGTCATACCGCTTGACGGTAAGCTGACCGCTGCGGGAGGCGGCGGAGATGGCCGGAAGATCCGTTGCCTGGGAAACCAGCCTTGCCACCTTCTCCACCATTTTATCCACACGCTGCATCTTTTCCTCGATGGCATTGTTGATAGATTTGGTTTCGTCGATGCTCAGCCGGTAGTCCATCATCAGCTCATCCACATACAGCCGATAGCCCGCGGCGGAGGGGATCCGACCGGCGCTGGTGTGAGGCTGCTCCAGATAGCCAAGAGCGGTAAGCTCTGCCATCTCGTTGCGGATGGTCGCGGAGGAGTATTTCATATCCGGAAGCTCCGTGATCGCCTTGGAGCCAACGGGCTCGGCGGTGCGGATATAAAGATCCACGACACTGCGCAGAACCTTCTTTTTCCGATCACTCAGCTCCATGTTTCCTCCTCCTTTTCCTTTAGCACTCCTTTCTCTTGAGTGCTAAGCACACTATACACCAGAGTGCTAAAAAAGTCAATGGGTTACTTTTGAATTATTCTTGAACATTTTGCCGGAGG
>CAKTXO010000260.1 GCA_934630985.1 uncultured Oscillospiraceae bacterium
TCTGGCCGGAAAGTTCCTTAGTTTTCGGAACGCATCCGCTTCTTGGTGACGAGCAGCACCACCGCCGCCAGCACCAGAACGCCGCCCAGGACGTAGAAGAGGGTGGTGCCCATGCCGCCGGTCTGGGGAAGCTCATAGCCCAAGGAAATATCGCTCAGGGTCACCGGCAGCACCTTCGGGTCGGTGCCGGTGGCGGTCAGGGTCGTTCCAGTTTCCCCGGCTTTTTCCAGCGTTCCGTCCGATTTCTCCGTGGCCAGGTAAAGCGTCGCGTTGTCGCTTCCGACCACCAGAATCCAGGGCCCTGCCGTCATGTAATTTGACGGCGCCTTTGTCTCACGCAGATAGTAGGTGGTATTGCGCCGGATGCCTTCAAAGCGCGCAATGCCGTTTCTATCGGTTGGGACTTCCTCGGAGGGTTCTTTCCCCTTTTCTTGCAGGGTGAACTTTGCGCCTGCCAGCAGCTTCGAAGCGTTCACGCTGTCCGTCTTCGTGATTTGCAGATCCAGCTGGGTCGTCATGGTGTTTTTAAAGGCGATTCCAGGGATTACCAGGGTGTAAGACCCATCCGGATTGGCCCCCCGACTAGCGTCCCCAGCCTCCGTGGAGCCGGTCCTGGCGGTGTTTTTTATTTCTTTTTCATAGTCGAACCACACCTCTTTGCCCGGTGCATAGGGGATGCCCTTCAAATCATGGGTCTGATTCGTTCCGGCATTTCCACCAGTTCCATCGTTAAAAACATAATTGAAATTGCCCGTTCTGGTAACATTATTTAGCACTGCAACATAATAACCGTCCGAACCCAGTGTCATTTCTGTTCCCGGCCAAGCACCTGTCGGATGATTTTCAGCATCATCCCATACATGCATCTTCACGGTCGTCCAGTTTTTATCGTTCCTAAAGTGGACCGTGAAGGTATCCGTCTGGGAATCTCCCCCGGAGCCAGAGCCAGAGCCGGAGGAACCGCCGCTTTCATCGTCGTTAAACTTGACGGAGGCCACATTGTAGCTTTTGAACTTCACGCCCAATAGGGTAACGGTTTTCTCCTCAATTGTCACCTGGATTGTATGTACGGTCGTATCATAGTCGACACCGGTTCGCTTGTCGTCGATCTCGCTGAGCGTGTAGGTATAGGTTCCGGCCTGGTTATACTGCACGTTGGGCGAAATCGTGAATTGCCCGGTAGCGGCATCGGCCTCTGCCCTGCCGACTTCATTTCCCGCACTGTCTGTCAACTTGAACTGGAAGTTCAGTCCCTCGTTCTGCTTTACGCCGTCCTTGCGCAGGACTTTGGTTCCGGTAATGTCCAGCTCAGGTGTAGCTGTCACAATTGCCTCTCTCTTGCCAAGAATCAGGCCGCCGTTGGTCATGATTCCGCCGCCGTGGACGTAGGAATAGTTGCCGGTGATAATCACTCCGGCAGCACCCTTCGCCGCGTTAATGGCCTCCGAATCAGGGCTTGCGGCAAGGCCAAAGAGGTAATTGGCTGTGGCATAGCCGGTTTTGCTGATTGTGATGTATGTTCCGTCACTGGAGCCAGTCCAGTTCGCCGCGCCGTCGCCCAGCATCCTACCAGTAACCAGAGAAATCGGGTCGTTGCCACCGCTGCGCACGCAGAAATAGTCCCTGTGTCCATTGGAGGTAAAGGTGCTATCGGCTTTGGCAACCATTAAATCTTCATTCTTGCCGTTTCCTCCGGCGGACATATTCTCCCCATAATCGATATTTTCGTAAATCGCCGCGCCATCGGTATGCGTGATCAGCGTCTCGCCGGTGGGACAGGCCGCCACGCCGCCGCCATAACCGCCCGCAGTGTTGTTCGTAATCAGAGCATTGGTAATGTTCAGGTTGCCCTTATGCTGCACGAAAATACCGCCGCCGCCCCAGTCATCCTTGGTAAGCGTTTTATTATTGGTAATGTATAATACCTTTCCATCCGCCCGAATCACGCCGTTGGCGCCGCCGGCGATACGAAGACCGCCGCCCTCGCCCAGTTCGGCAACGTTGCCGGCAATGGTGCCACCGCTCATCTCAAACTTGGCTCCGGTACTCTCGGTAAAGAACCCCGCATAAATGCCGCCGCCTGCCAGGCCGGAATAGTTGCCGGTGACATAGCCGCCGGTCATGTTCATGGATGATGTTCCATTCATGGCGATACCACCACCGCCGTGGGCGTTGTTCACATCATTCTGGCAGTCGCCGCATTTCTTCTTGTAGTTGTTGGTCACATAGCCGCCGGACATGTTCAGCGTTCCGCCGCCGAGGTAGATGCCGCCGCCGTTGTCATGCTCATCGTTGACCCAGTTGCCCGTCACCGCACCACCGGAGATGTTCAGCGTTCCGTTCTCGGCAAAGATACCGCCGCCGGAATTGCCGCGATTGGCCGCGATGACACCGCC
>CAKTXO010000261.1 GCA_934630985.1 uncultured Oscillospiraceae bacterium
TTTCCCCGGGCGCAGAGGCTGTCGTAGCCTGCCATCAGCAAAGACAGCTCCTCCAGCTTCTGGGCAAGAGAGCCTTCCGTCTGCCGGGAAGCCTCCATTAAATCTCCGGGTGTAATGCAGCACCGTTTGAACTCGTCCACCGCGTCAATGAGGCCTGTCAGGAACTCCGGCTTGGTTTCCACCGCCGCATAGGCCTTTAATTTACTGCTTAACTGCCTTGCCGCCGCGGCCATGGCCACCACCCGGCCGCCGCCGTCCAGGCACTCCACCGCACCCTTGCCCATGGTGTCTGACACCCGGCGGAACAGCCGGGTAAAGGACAGCACCTCCGCGTAACGGCTGGCGGTATCCCCCGCCGTCTGACACAGGTTCCGTTCGGCCTCATGACTGATGAGCTCCGGCACCATCAGAATCCGGTTTCCCTGCCGATTATGAACGTCCCGGGCAATCCGTCTGTAAATCTCGTCGGTGTTGGCCGTCCAATCCTTGCCCAAAAGCAAATGCACCATATGCCCCGCCTCCTTTTTTCTCTATGATACTACAGAATTCGTCCCAAAAAACGGGTAGGATTCCAGTTTGGTTTCCAACTGTCCCAGGGCATCCAGCAGAAAGAACCGAATGGAGCAGTCCTCCTGGGTCAGGCTCTCGGTAAGCCCTTGATTCATTCCCGCCGTCTGAGCCGTCTGGCAGAAGTTCTCGCTGGTAGCGCTGAGACACAGCTCCGGGAAAGCCACGCACCACCAGTTTTTACCGGCTCCCTCGCCTATGACAATCCGCAGGGATTCATAAACCCCCGCAGGCAGGGAAAAGCTATCGTACTTGCGGACATCAAAGGCCTCCTTCTGAAGCGTCACCACCGCCTGGGCATCCACCCCTGCCGCTTTCAGGGTATCATTGGCAATTTCCTCAAGTTTCGGCAGATTTTCCCGAAGATAGGCCTTGGCCTGGTTAACGTCTCCAACCATCTTCAAATCCGAGCGGATGCTATCCAGCACCGCGTCCCGGACCCGAAGCTTGACGGTCTGGTCTTCCTCGCTGTCGGAATTGGCCACCACATGAAGCCGTATCAGCTCCCGGTTCAGAAAAGCCCGATCCCGAACCAGTCCCACCGTCCACATAAGCGCCGCCAGCAGCAGACAAATTCCAATACGCTTTCCCATTTGCCTCATAAAAAACACCGTCCATACTGAAATACTCCCAGTATGGACGGCAATTCACAAAGTTATACGGGTTTTCCGATAAACACCCGGGGATAGTTTTCCTTCAGCATATTGCACACCACCGCGGCGTATTCAAAGCTGTCCATAATCGCAAAAATCGCGGAGCCGGAGCCGGTCATCTGCTGTGCCAGGGCTCCATAGCTGTGGCAGACGGACTTGATGTAATTCAGTTCCAGATGGTCGGAGGTCACCACCGGGTCGAAAACGTTGCACACGTTTTCCGCAACCTTGCCCAGATCTCCTGCCAGAATCGCCGCCTCCATGGCCCGATTGTCCGGCCGATCAGCGATGGCCACGGTGTCGATCTTCTGATAGAGCTCCGGGGTAGACACGGAGAAATCCGGCTTGCAGACCACGAAGGTACAATCCGGCATATCCGGCAGCTTCCGCAGCCGCTCGCCTCTGCCCTCCACCATAGCCGTTCCGCCCAGTACGCAGAAGGGCACGTCGCTTCCCACCAGCGCCCCCAGCTCTGCCAGTGCCATAATGGATAGAGGGGCATCATAATACCGGTTCAGGGCCCGGAGCACCGCCGCCGCATCCGCGCTGCCTCCGCCCAGTCCTGCGCCGGAGGGAATCCGCTTGAGAATGCGGATCGCCAAGCCGCCCGGATCCTTCTTCAGGGTCTCGCAAAAAACCTTTGCCGCTTTCCAGGCCAGATTTCTCTCATCCGTGGGAATCTCCGGGTTGGTGCAGGTAAGAACCCAGGGCTTTCCCGTGCCCACATCGATCTCCACATCGTCCCGGACGGAGATGGTCTGCATGACGCTCTGCAAATCGTGGTAGCCGTCTTCCCGCTTTCCCAGCACGTCCAGTGTCAGGTTCACCTTGGCGAACGCGCCTTCGTATAGTGTGGTCATGGTAAGTACCTTCCTTTTTCCGTTTTCTGTCATTATAACGGAAACGCCCCGGTTTTTCAATCGCAATCCTGATAAAATTTCAAAATCCGCATATTCTATGGACATCACCCAAAGGGAGGTTGGATTTATGGATACGCTTGCGCTGATACTTTCCATTATCGGCTGCATAAACTGGGGGCTGGTGGGAATTTTCCAGTTTGATCTGGTGGCCTGGCTTTTCGGCGGCGCCGGTTCTCTGTTCAGCAGACTGGTTTACACTGCTGTAGGCCTGGCAGGCCTTTGGAGCATTTCCTTTTTGTTCCGCAGAAAAGCCA
>CAKTXO010000262.1 GCA_934630985.1 uncultured Oscillospiraceae bacterium
GAAGACGGCTGTGCTATAATGCCCAAGGTCAAGGGAAATGCCTTGACACAAGGAGGTTCCCATGGACGCGCTGGAGATGACGCTGCTGCTGGATTATTACGGCGGTATGCTTACGGACAAGCAGAGAGACTGCTTCGATATGCGTCACAATCAGGATCTTTCCCTGGGAGAAATCGGGGAGGCGCTGGGTGTCAGCCGTCAGGCGGTGTGCGACAACCTGACCCGGACGGAAGCTTTGCTTCGCCGGATGGAGGAGAATATCGGCTGCGTCCGCAGAGACAGGGCAGTCCGCAAGGCCGCCCAGGTGATTCTCGCGGCGGCGGAAAAGCTGGAAGATTCCCAAGAACCCGAGACGGTCAGCCTTGCCAGGCAGATTATGGCCGCTGCCCAGACACTGAAGGAGTAAGCTATGGCGTTTGAAGGCTTAACGGAAAAAATCTCAGCCACCTTCAAGAAGCTTCGCGGCAAGGGCCGCCTGAAGGAAGCGGATGTGAAGGAGGCTATGCGGGAGATCCGCATGGCGCTGCTGGAAGCGGACGTGAGCTATAAGGTGGTCAAGGACTTCACCAAGACGGTCACGGAACGCTGCGTCGGCACCGATGTGCTGGAATCTCTCACCCCTGCCCAGATGATCGTGAAGATCGTCAACGAGGAGCTGTGCAAGCTCATGGGCAGCGACACCAAGCATTTGAATATCAATCCCAACGGCCCCACGGTGATTATGCTGGTGGGTCTTCAGGGCGCGGGCAAGACCACCAACGGCTCCAAGCTGGCGGGGCTTCAGAAGCGGCAGGGAAGAAACCCGCTGCTCGTCGCCTGCGATATCTACCGTCCCGCGGCCATTCAGCAGCTGAAGGTCTGCGGCGAGAAGCTGGGCGTTCCCGTTTTTGAGAAGGGCACGCAGGATCCTGTCAAAACCGCCAAAGAAGCGGTGCTCTACGCCCGTCAGCGGGGCTACGACATGGTGTTTCTGGACACCGCCGGTCGGCTCCATGTGGACGAGGCGCTGATGAATGAGCTGAAAAACATCAAGGCTGCCGTAAAGCCCGACGAAATCATGCTGGTTGTGGATGCCATGACCGGCCAGGACGCGGTGAACGCGGCTCAGAGCTTCAACGAGTGGCTGGACATCGACTCCGTCATGCTCTCCAAGCTGGACGGCGATGCCAGAGGCGGCGCGGCTCTGTCCGTTAAGGCCATTACCGGCAAGCCCATCAAGTTCGCCGGTGTCGGCGAAAAGCTGGAAGACATCGAGCCCTTCCATCCCGACCGGATGGCAAACCGGATTCTGGGTATGGGCGATATGCTCAGCCTGATTGAGAAGGCGGAAAAGGCCTACGATGCCCAAAAAGCCGCCGAGATGGAGAAAAAGCTCAAGACCAATAAATTCACCCTTCAGGATTTCTACGACCAGATGGTGCAGATGAAGTCCATGGGTTCCATGGAGGATATCTTAGCCCAGATGCCCGGCGGGGCCAACCTGAAGGGCGTAAAGCTGGACGAGAAGGCCATGGCTCACACCGAGGCCATCATCCTGTCCATGACCCCCAAGGAGCGGGAAAAGCCCGAGATCATCGGAGCCAGCCGGAAAAAGCGGATTGCCGCCGGAGCCGGCGTCCGGGTGGAGGATGTAAACAAGCTTCTCAAATCCTTCGAGCAGATGCGAAAGCTCATCAAGCAGTTCTCCGGCCCCGGCGCCGGAAAGAAGCTCAAGCGCATGGGTCGGTTCGGCGGCCTGGGCGGCGGCTTCCCCGGGTTCTAAGCCCCGGAATCCTATCGTTCGCTGAAAGCAAATTGCTTTGCGATATATATTTTTACAATCATTTTGGAGGTGAACTCTCATGGTTAAGATCAGACTGAGAAGAATGGGTGCCAAGAAGGCTCCTTACTACCGTATCGTTGTGGCGGATTCCCGTTCTCCCCGCGATGGCCGCTGCATTGAGGAAATCGGCACTTACAATCCCCTGACCCAGCCCGCTACCATCACCGTGGACGCTGAGAAGGCGCAGAACTGGATCAAGAATGGCGCACAGCCCACCGACACCGTCCGTGGCCTGCTGAAGAGTGCTGGCGTTCTGTAAGATCCCAAAGGAGAATCCCGAATGAAAGAACTTTTGCTGTACATGGCAAAAAATCTGGTGGATGATCCTGAGGCAGTCACCGTAACCGAAATCGATGGCGAGGACGGCAAGGTGCTGGAGCTGCGTGTTGCCGAAGGCGACATGGGCAAGGTGATCGGCCGCCAGGGACGGATCGCAAAAGAGATCCGTACCATCATTAAGACTGTAGCCCAGCGCACTGGCGAGAAGGTCACGGTCGAAATCGTGGATTAAAGCGAGGATGCGTGACGTATGTCACGCATTTTTCGTCTC
>CAKTXO010000263.1 GCA_934630985.1 uncultured Oscillospiraceae bacterium
GAGGAGATGGAGCGGATGGGCTGCACCCTTTCCCGCCCCACGCCGAACACCATCCACTGCGCCGGAAAGCTTCGCCCTGGGCATTACACCATTGACGGCGGCGTTTCCAGCCAGTATATCACCGGCTTCCTGCTGGCTCTTTCCCTGCCGGATTCTCCAAGCACCCTGGAAATCACCGGCAAGCTGGAATCCGCCCCCTATGTTGACCTGACCAAGGATGCCCTCCGCCGGTTCGGCGCGGATCCGGAGCTCCCTGGCCTATGCAAGCTCCACTCTCCCGGAACCCTTTCCGTAGAAGCGGATTGGAGCAACGCCGCCTTCTTCCTAGCGGCAAACGCGCTTGGCAGTCACCTGGACATTCAGGGTCTGAACCCCAATTCCTCCCAGGGCGACCGAGCCGCCGCTCAGCTTCTCCCAAAGCTTACCCGGAAGGCTCTCACCATCGATGCCTCGGACATTCCCGACCTGGTACCCATCCTCTCCGTCACCGCCGCCTGCTTTCATGGAGCCGCCTTTACCAACATCCGCCGCCTTCGGCTGAAGGAATCCGACCGGGTGGCTTCGGTGATCGCCATGCTGGAAGCCCTGGGAGGCCATGCGGAAGCGGACGACAACACCCTCCGTATTTTCGGAACCGGCCTGGTGGGCGGCACCGTGGACAGCGTGAACGATCACCGGATTGCCATGTCCGCGGCCATTGCCGCGATCCGCTGCACCGAACCCGTCACCATTCTGGGTGCCCAGTGCGTTCAGAAATCCTACCCCAAATTCTTCGACGAATACCGTCGGCTAGGAGGCCGCTATGAGCAGTACCTACGGTGAACATCTGAAGCTATCCATTTTCGGCCAGTCCCATGGGGCAGCCATCGGCATGACCCTGGACGGCATCCCCGCGGGGCTTCCCGTAAATTTCGACGTCTTGCAGGCCTTTCTGAATCGCCGGGCTCCCGGCCGGAACGATTGGTCCACCCCCCGGAAAGAAGAAGACCGTCCGGAATTTCTGGCGGGCATCCTGGACGGCTTTACCTGCGGCGCCCCCATTGCCGCCATCATTCACAATACCAACACCCGTTCCGGAGATTACGCCAATCTGGCCGACTGTCCCCGACCCGGCCACGCGGATTACACCGCCCAGGTCAAATACGGCGGCTTTCAGGACGCTGCCGGCGGCGGTCATTTCTCCGGTCGGCTGACCGCACCCCTGTGCATTGCCGGCGGTCTGTGCCTGCAATGGCTCGGCGAAATGGGTATCCGCATCGGCGGAAAAATCTCCGAAATCGCCGGAATTCCCGACGAAGACGCTCTTGACCCCCTGAACCCCGATCTGAGCGCCATCCCCACCGACTTCCCCGTTCTGTCCGTGCCTTCCGCTAAGCGTATGCAGGAGGCCATCGCCCAGGCCAGAGCCGAGGGTGACAGTGTAGGCGGCGTGGTGGAGTGTTGGATCACCGGCCTGCCCGCAGGTTTGGGCGAGCCGATGTTCGGCGGCGTGGAAAGCCGAATCGCCCAGATCGTCTACGGCATTCCCGCAGTGAAGGCTCTGGAATTCGGAGTGGGGCGAACCGCTGCCAATCTGCGTGGCAGTCAGTGCAATGACTCCTTCACCGTGGAGAACGGACGAGTGCGCACTTTAACTAACAATGCCGGCGGTATTTTGGGCGGTATTACGAATGGTATGCCGGTTGTCTTCCGGACGACCTTCAAGCCCACCCCCTCCATCTCCCAACCTCAGAGAAGCATTTCCCTGAGCCGGGGCGAGGACAGGGAACTCATTGTGAAGGGGCGTCACGACCCCTGCATCGTCCCCAGAGCCGTGCCCGTGGTGGAGGCTGCCGCCGCCATCGCCGTTTATGATCTGATCTTAAGCAACACCCAGACAAGCAGGAGGAAAGAATCATGGATTTAACGGAAATCCGCCAGGAAATTGACGGAATCGATCAGGAGCTGGTGCGGCTGTTCTGCGCCAGGATGAATCTGTCCGCCCAGGTGGCCGACTACAAAAAGGCCAACAATCTGCCCATTTTCGTCCCCGCCCGGGAGCGGGCCATTCTTCAGAAGGTGGCGCGGATGGCAGGGCCGGAAATGGAAAACTACACCCGGGTGCTCTACTCCATGCTCTTTGAGCTGAGCCGCAGCTACCAGAGCAAGCGCAACGGAGAGATCAGCCCTCTGTATCAGACCATTTCCCAGGCCATCGAGCACACCCCCAAGCTCTTCCCCCAAAGCCCCATTGTGGCCTGCCAGGGCGTAGAGGGTGCTTATTCCCAGATCGCCTGCGAGAAAATTTTCAAGTCTCCCCTCATCATGTATTTCAAGAGCTTCGACGCGGTGTTCAACGCCATCGAGCAGGGCATGTG
>CAKTXO010000264.1 GCA_934630985.1 uncultured Oscillospiraceae bacterium
GCCACTATCCCGATGACGGAAGCCGCCGCGCCGGTTGCCGCGGGGCATATTAACTGGATTCCCGTTCTTTTCTGGGTCTGGCTGGGAGTGGCCTGCCTATTCCTGGTTTACACGTTCTGCGCCTATCTAAGGCTGCGGCATCAGGTTCGGGAAGCCGTCAGAGTCCGGGGCGGCTGGGAGTGTGACCGGATCGAGACCGCCTTTATCCTGGGATTTATCCGTCCTCAAATCTACATTCCCATGGGCCTGCCCCCGGAGGTTCGCAGGTACATTCTTGTCCATGAGCGAACCCATCTGGAAAAGGGCGACCACTGGTTCAAGATGATCGGGTTCTTGGCACTTTCCCTGCACTGGTTCAACCCGCTGGTCTGGAGCGCGTACATTTTACTGTGCAAGGACATTGAAATGGCCTGCGATGAGCGTGTGGTACAGTTCATGGAGCTGTCGGAACGCAAGGCATATTCCTCCGCACTGCTGCGCTGCTCTGCCAAGCATTCCTACCTGGCCGCCTGCCCGGTAGCCTTCGGGGAGGTCAGCGTAAAGCAACGAATTCAATCTGTTCTGCGCTATCAAAGACCCGGATTCTGGATCAGCCTTGCGGGCGTGATCGCGATCCTGTTTGTAGCCGTTTGCCTGATAACCTCTCCCGCCAAGGAGCCGGAACAGGCTCCGGCAGTGCCGGAAACCACCAGGCAAACGGAGGTTACGGAACCTCTGTCAACCTTTACCGTCACGCTCTCTGAGGAGCAGGTACTGGATGCCGTCACCGCCGGGATCGAAGCTCTTTGTACCCGGGAAAGCTGTCGAGCCACAGCGCAGTACACCACCGTCTACCCCGACCAGGAGAGTTTCTCTTACACCTCGGAAATTTACCGCTACGGCCAGGACGCGCTGATCTGGAATCAGGACTGCGATGGCACGCAAACGCTGGGTCACATGAACAGTGAGGTATTCTACGGAGACCTCTATGGCACCCACTACGGCGATTACTGGGTTCGTCAGGACAGCCGAAGCGCGGACAGGGATATCAACTCCTGGGCGAACTGCTATCGCCCGGAAGGCAAACAGGTCTCGGCCTTCCGCGTTGAAAACGAAAACACGGTCAGCTACGATGCCCGGTGGACGGTTTCGCAGCCTTACGACCGGGACTACACCGGCACCTTCTGGTTCACCTTCCGAGATGACGGTACCATTTCCTCCATGCGCCGGAAATTTGCGGAAGTCCCCGCCGCCGGGGAAAAACAGGACTCCTATACCCAAGCCAGTGTGACCATTCTCGACGATCCCAACCCACAGGAAACCTACAAGCGGATCGCCGATCAGGCGGTGCAATGCCTGACGGAGGAAGAATTGGCCAGCGTCCGCAAAAAGCAGGACACCATGACCGAGATCCCCAGCAACAAGACAGACTACGATCAGGACGTGGCCACCGGCCTTGTTTCTAGGCAATGGGCGTTTCTGGATGACGGCTGGCATGTCCGGATGGGCAGCGAGGATGTGACATCCACCGGCCTGCGGCAGACTTTCGGGGAATCCGGCGAGGGGCACGCTTCCTTTGTCGCGGAGGAAGGGTTCTGGCTGGAAGCCTTCGACGGCGGCAAGTGGCATCTTCTGAAAGAGCCTCTGACCCTGTCATCGGCCGAACGCAGAAGCATCTCTGTCTCTTGGGAGAGCCAGGACAGCTTCCCCATCGATTGGTCTGACAGCTATGGCCAGCTGCCGGAGGGCAGTTATCGCTTGGGTCGGTACTACACCGTCACCATGGAAGACGGCCGCACCGAGACTCAGCCCTGCTATTGTAAATTTCTGATTCGGAATCAGGAAGTGGACACGCTTCTGAAAAAATGTGAAAACGGCGTTTCCCAGCTGGTCGATTCTACCGACTATTACATCAAAGTCTGGGATTACCTGCGCAACGAGGAATTCCAGGGACGTGTAAATGCCGACAGTCACGATATGGTTCAGGAAATTTGGCGCAGCGGTGACGATTTCTACAGTGAGATCACCTACCGCTATAAATCCACCGGTGCCACAAAATCCGTTCGCAGGACGTTGCTCCGCGGCGGAAAAGGCTATACCATCGACAACGGAACCGTAACGCAGGTGGACTGGGCCACCAGCGACAGCTTTGCACTCTGGTCCAAGTTTGCGGTTCTGTTCAGTCCGACGAATATTGAATCTGTGTATCAGGATCAGGTGGGCACCGTTCACGTCCGGGAAAGCACCACCTTCTACGACGGGATTCCCTTTAGGGAGCAGCAGTATTCCTTCACGGAGGATGGTCTTCTGGTTGGCTATCGGAGGCTCTACTACAACGAAGCCGGAGAGGAAATTCTGGACACGGAAATGGA
>CAKTXO010000265.1 GCA_934630985.1 uncultured Oscillospiraceae bacterium
GGCAGCATTTTTTCCTTGTAGAACCGGAAAAAATATTCCGGTTTTTTCAGAAAAAAGCTGTGGCTGATAATGGTTTCCGGCGGATAATCGAACTTCTGGCTGTACAGGCCGTCCACACTGCGAAAATCCGGAATCCCGGACTCGGTGCTGACCCCCGCACCGCCGAAAAAGACGATATTCCGGCTGCTTTCCACCCACTGCTTCAGCGTTTCGATTTCATCCATAGGGGCATCCCCTCCTTTTTCTATAAGATACACCCGATTTCTTCCTCCGTCAACGGGGAAAGCCTTGACAGAAGCCTGAATTTCTCCTAAAATAGGCATGTACGGAGTCCCCATTACAATTGGAAAGGTGACATAACATGTATCGCTTATTGGAACTCAATCCTCAGCTCCAGCCCTTCGCCGGAGACATCGATCTGAGAATGGAACTATACCGCTCCGCCAAGGGGCGGATTCTGGGGAAAGACCAGACCCTGAACGACTTTGCCAATGCCTACAACTACTATGGCTTCCATCACGCCGATGGTGGCTGGTACTATCGGGAGTGGGCTCCCGCCGCCTATCAGCTCTATCTGGAAGGCGAATTCAACGGCTGGAACAAAACCTCCCATCCTCTGAAAAAGCTGGATAACGGGAACTGGGAGCTGTTTCTCCCCGGTGACGACGCCCTGTGGGAGGGCTGCCGGGTCAAAACCGTGGTAGAGGCCAACATGTGCCTCACCGAGCACATCCCCCTGTACGCCCGCCGGGTGGTGCAGAACAAGGAAACCATCACCTTCGAGTGTGAGGTCACCGACGACCAAAAAACCTTCCCCTGGACGGATAAGGATTTTGTCGGCAACGATCAGCTGTACATCTACGAAGCCCATGTGGGCATGGCTCAGGAGGAAGGACGAGTCGGCACCTATCGGGAATTTGCCGACCTGACCCTGCCCCGGATTCAGAAGGCGGGCTACAACACGGTGCAGCTCATGGCCATCATGGAGCACCCCTACTACGGCTCCTTCGGCTACCAGGTGTCCAGCTTCTACGCCGCCTCCTCCTGGTTCGGCAAGCCTGAGGATCTGAAATACCTGGTGAACAAGGCGCACGCCATGGGCATCCGGGTGCTGCTGGACGTGGTGCACTCCCACGCGGTGAAGAACACCGCCGAGGGCATCAATATGTTCGACGGCACCACCTGGCAATTCTTCCACGACGGCCCCAAGGGCGACCATCCCGCCTGGGGCACCAAGTGCTTCGACTACGGCAAGACCGGCGTGCTTCACTTCCTGTTGAGCAACCTGAAATTCTGGATGACCGAGTACCACTTCGACGGCTTCCGATTCGATGGCGTCACCTCCATGCTCTACCACGACCACGGTCTGGGCACGGACTTCAACGAAAACTCCCGGTATTTCTCCTACAACACCCACACCGAGGCCATCACCTACCTGCAGCTGGCCAACGAGCTCATCCGTCAGGTGAACCCCAAGGCTCTCACCATTGCCGAGGATATGTCCGGTATGCCCGGCATGTGTCTGCCCATTGCCGACGGCGGCATCGGCTTTGACTACCGGCTTGGCATGGGTCTGCCGGATATGTGGGTCAAGACCGTGAAGGAAAAGTCCGATGAGCAGTGGAACATTTTCCAGATGTGGTGCAGCATGTGCCTGCGCCGTCCGGGAGAGAACACCATCGCCTATGTGGAGTCCCACGACCAGGCGCTGGTAGGCGATCAGACGCTGATTTTCCGGCTGGCGGGAGCCAACATGTACACCGACATGAACAAGGACTGCCACAATCCCAGAATCGACCGGGCCATCGCCCTGCATAAGATGATCCGCCTGTTCACTCTGGGCGGCGGCGGAGAAGGCTACCTGAACTTCATGGGCAACGAATTCGGCCATCCGGAGTGGATCGACTTCCCCAGAGAGGGCAACGGCTGGAGCTTCCACTACTGCCGCCGGCAGTGGAGCCTGCTGGACAACGGAATGCTCAAGTATCAGTGGCTGGGAGACTTTGACCGGGATATGCTGAAGGTAACTCAGGAAAACCGGATTTTCGACCAGAAAATGGGAGATTTGCTTCTGAACAAGGAGCCGGAGAAAACCCTGGTCTTCTACCGGAAGGGTCTGCTCTTCGCCTTCAACTTCCACCCCAGCCAGAGCCTGACAAACGTGCTGGTGCCCGTACCTCAGCCCGGCGAGTACACCGTGGAGCTGTGCACCGATGACGACAAGTACGGCGGCTTCCATCAGGTGGAACACATTCCCTACCCCACCAAGCGGTTCGACGGCAAGGACTATGTGGAGCTGTACCTGCCCGCCCGCACCGCCGTGGTGCTCAAGGAGCATGTGGTGCTTCCG
>CAKTXO010000266.1 GCA_934630985.1 uncultured Oscillospiraceae bacterium
GGAGTACGGATTGCCACACCAGTGCTGCGGCACTGGTTCGCAATGACACCTTTGGTGGGTAAATCAGCGGATAACCCGCACGCGAACCACACCCTCGATGCTCTTCAGGTGCTCCACCACATCGGCGGAGGGGTGATGATCCAGATCCAGCATGGTGTAGGCGTACTCGCCCCGGCTCTTGTTCATCAGCCCGGCAATATTCACGTTCTCGCTGGCAATGGCGGCGGTGAACCGACCCAGAGAATTGGGGATGTTGTGGTGCAGAATGGTGATCCGCCCCTCGGACTGGCACTGCCCCATGTCGCAGTTGGGGTAGTTGACGGAGTTTTTGATGTTGCCGTTTTCCAGATAGTCCATCATCTCCCGGACGGCCATCCGGGCGCAGTTGTCCTCGGATTCCTCGGTGGAAGCGCCCAGGTGGGGAATGGCGATGCAGCCGGGCATGTTGGCGGTCTTGGGGTTGGGGAAGTCGGTGACGTACCGCTTGACCTTGCCGGAGGCCAGAGCGTCCGCCATGGCATCGTCGTCCACCAGCAGATCCCGGGCGAAATTCAGGACAATGACCCCATCCTTCATTTTCGCCAGCGCCTCCGC
This sequence comes from uncultured Oscillospiraceae bacterium, assembly GCA_934630985.1. Lineage (GTDB taxonomy): Bacteria > Bacillota > Clostridia > Oscillospirales > Oscillospiraceae > Faecousia. Next base: position 595 of record CAKTXO010000266.1, read on the forward strand.
GTTGATCATCTTCTCCGTGTCCTTCAGCAGGGGCACATGGACGGTGATGATATCGCACAGGGCGTAGATTTCCTCGGGAGTCTTCACCCGCTGGACGTGGCCGTCCAGATTCCAGGCCGCCTCCACGGAAATGTGGGGGTCACAGCCGTAAACCTCCATGCCCAGCTTTCTGGCCCGGTTGGCCAGGGGGCCGCCGATGTTGCCCAGGCCGATGATGCCCAGCTTCTTGCCGTAAATCTCATGACCGGCAAACCGGGACTTGCCCTTTTCCACCAGTTTCGCAATATCCGGCTGATCCTGGATGGACTGAACCCAGTTCACGCCGTCGATAATGTCCCGGCTGCCCAGGAGCATTCCGCACAGGGTCAGCTCCATGACGCTGCGGGCGTTGGCGCCGGGGGTGTTGAACACCACGATGCCCTTGTCGGCGCAGGTAGTCAAGGGAATGTTGTTCACACCTGCCCCCGCCCGGGCGATGGCCAGCAGATTCCGGGGCAGCTCCATGTCGTGCATATTGGCACTGCGCACCAGCACGCCGTCGGCCGCGTTTATATCGTCATTGAGGGCAAAGTCCTCTGTCCACAGAGCCGTGCCCTGCTGGGAAATTTTATTTAAGTAATGAATCTGATACATGTCTATTCGGCCTTCCTTTACACCGTTTTCTCGTACTTCTCCATGAAGCCAACCAACTGCTTCACGCCCTCGATGGGCATGGCGTTATAAATACTGGCTCGCATACCGCCCACCGTCCGATGTCCCTTCAGGTTCACAAAGCCGGCTTCCGTTGCGGCCTTGACGAACTTGGCGTCCTGGTCGGGGTCGCCGGTAACGAAGGGCACGTTCATGAGGGAGCGATCCTTCTTCACCACGGTGCCGTGGAAGAAGGAGCTGGCATCCAGGTAATCGTAGAGAATGGCGGCCTTCTTTTCGTTGTAGGCCTTCATCTCCGTCAGGCCGCCGTTGCGCAGCAGCCACTTGAACACCTTGCCGCAGATGTAGATGCCGTAAGCGGGCGGGGTGTTGTACATGGAGCCGTTGTCCGCGTGGGTCTTATAGCGCAGCATGGTGGGAGTTCCGGGAAGCACGTCCTCCCGGATCAGATCCTCCCGGATGATGCCGATGACCACACCGGCAGGGCCGATGTTCTTCTGCACGCCGCCGTAGATCATGCCGTACTTGGTCACGTCCACAGGCTCGGACAAAAAGCAGCTGGACACGTCGGACACCAGATCCTTGCCCTTGGTGTTGGGCAGCTGCCAGAACTTGGTACCGTAGATGGTATTGTTCTCGCAGATGTAGACATAGTCCGCGTTCTCACTGATGGGAAGGTCGGAGCAGTCGGGGATGTAGGTGAAGGTCTTGTCCGCGGAGGAAGCCACGGCGTTGGCCTGACCGAAGAGCTTGGCTTCCTGCCAGGCTTTCTTCGCCCACTGGCCGGTGATGACGTAGTCCGCCACCTTGTTCTTCATGAAGTTCATGGGGATCATGGCAAACTGCTGGGACGCGCCGCCCTGCATGAAGAGCACCTTGTAATTGTCGGGAATGCCCATCAGGGTGCGCAGGTCAGCCTCGGCCTCGTCAATGATGGTCTGGTAGGCCTTGGAGCGGTGGCTCATTTCCATGACGGACATACCGGTTCCCCGGTAATCCAGCATTTCATCAGCAGCCTCCCGGAGAACCTCCTCCGGCAGCACCGCCGGGCCGGCGGAAAAATTATAAACTCTGGACATAATCGTCTCTCCTTATTTCTTCAAA
>CAKTXO010000267.1 GCA_934630985.1 uncultured Oscillospiraceae bacterium
CCGAACACAGAAGTTAAGCTCATGTACGCCGACAATACTTGGCGGGTGACTGCCCGGGAAGATAGGTAATGCCAACACAAACAGGAAGAACCAGTCGAAAGACTGGTTCTTTTTTGCGCATATGCGCATTCTGCCGGAAACACTCCACCGGAGTGTTTCTTCGGCAGGACAATACGTTGGCCTGCCCATGAAGATAGGGAATGCCAACACAAACAGAAGGAGCTGTCTTAAAATAGCAAAGTGCCCAAATAGAACAATGTCATTGCGAGCCAGTGCTCACACTGGCGTGGCAATCCCCCCGATTTTCAAACATCTACGTTAGGAAATCTTGGATTTTACGCCTATCCGGGGGATTGCCACACCAGTGACATCGGTCACTGGTTCGCAATGACATTGTATATTTTGGCTATGTTGACCCATAGGGGCACTTAACGAGACAACCCCTTTTCTTTTCTTTTTTCTGCAAAGCACCAGACGAACGTCTGGTGCTTCGGTCTGTCAAAGAACCCCTGTAAGCACTCGATAATCCCCGCCTGTCATACCATTCGCCGCCTTTCTCTATCTCTACAATATCGTCATGCCCGCAATTTGGACGGTTGCGGCCGTAGAAAACCGCCCTTCTGTGCATGGCAGTAAGTAACTGTAACACAGAGGGGCGGGCTTTTCAATATTTTGGGTTATTTTTGTAGCTCAGTTTTGGGAAAATCAGTCAGTAGCATGGAAAAGTCTTTTGGTTTGCCGCATCAGGAGTTCTCCTGAGCTACCTCCACCACGGTCAGGGTGCTATCCTTGACCCGGAACCGCACATTCCAGCCGCCGAAGGTCAGGCCGTAGACCCGTTCCGGGTCTGCCTGATAGGAGGGACGGGGGTCGTGGGACAGCACGCCGATGAGCGCGTCCCGCTTGTTCTCCGGTATCCTTTCCAGAAGGGAAGAGGGAAAGTCAACCGTCAGTAAAAAGTCTCTGGCACCCTGGGTGAAGCCCCCCAGAGCGTCGGGTTTGGCATCGCCGTAAGGAATGTAGGGCTTGATGTCGAAAATCGGCGTGCCGTCCATCAGATCCGCTCCACCCACATGGAGGACAGTGCCATACTCCCGGGTTTCCTCCACGCCCAGCAGCCGGACGCAGGACAGCCCCAGATTGTTGGGACGGAAGGGGGAGCGGGTGGCAAAGACTCCCATCCGAACGTTGCCCCCCAGACGAGGAGGGCGGACGGTAGGAGACCAGCCCTGACGCACAGCTCGGGAGAACTGCCAGATGAGCCACAGATGGGAAAAGCCCTCGATGCCCCGCAAAGCGTCGGCGTTCCGGAATTCCGGCTCAAAGACAATGGTGGATTCCAGAGCGTCCACCAGGCCGCTTTGTCTGGGAATGCCGAATTTGGTGGGAAAATCGCTTTTCATCCGGGCAATGGCCTGAATACTGGCTTCCATTTAAGAGAACCTCCTTCGCATGGCAAAGGTAAGGGCGAAGAGAATCGCCAGCAGCAGACTGACGGCGGCGCCCGCCGAGCAGCCTAAGTAGTAGGAAACGGTCAGGCCGCCCAGCCCGGCGATCAGGGCAAAGAGCACGGAAAAGCCGTGGTATTGCCGCAGATTCCGGGAAATGTTCCGGGCGGAAGCCCCGGGCAGCACCATCAGGGAATTGAGAATCAGAAGACCTACACTGGAAATGCTGAGCGTCACTACCACCGCAATGGCCACGGTGAAAAGCGTCTGAGATTTTCCCACGCTGATGCCCCGGGAGGCGGCCAGCTGGGGATGAATGGCCGTCAGGGTCAGCCTGTTGGCGTAGACCAGCCAGAAAAGAGCCACCGCCAGCAGCACCAGAGCCAGCATTCCGATTTCCGCCGGGGTAACGGAGAGTACGTCGCCGATGAGATATTTGTTGTATTTGGTGAAGCTGCCGCCGCCCAGAGTGGCGACGAAAATACCCAGAGCCACCGCCGTGCTGGAAAATACGCCGATGAGGGTGTCTGCCGCCTGATTGGAGCGGCTGCGTACATAGGAAAACACCAGGGCGAAGCACACGCTGAAGCCCACCGCCGCCCAGGTGGGTGCGGCCAGGCCGCAGATGGCACCGATGGCAATGCCCGTAAAGGCTGAGTGACCCAGGGCGTCGGAGAAGAAGCTCATCCGGCCGGTGACGATCATGGTGGACAGGAGGCCGAACAGGGGGGCCATGAGCAGCATGGCGAGAAAGGCGTTTTTCATAAAGTCCCAGTGGAGCATTTCCAGGGGGAGCAGATCACAGAGGCTGTACCAAAGGCTCATAAGCTTCCTCCTTTCATGTGGAAGGCCTGGGCGAATTCCGGGGAGCTCAGAACCTCC
>CAKTXO010000268.1 GCA_934630985.1 uncultured Oscillospiraceae bacterium
GGGTTCAGGGCATAGCCGTCCAGGATTACGATTTTCATGGAAAAGCCTCCTTCCGCTTGCATTGCGGTGATTTTTTTGATATGATGAGGTATCGAAAAGGGGAGTATGCGATGGAATTTCTGTATGTTGATAGTGCGGTGGTGGTGTGCGTTAAGCCCGCCCGGGTGCTGTCTACCGACGAGCCCGGAGGACTGCCGGAGCTGGTGCGGGAGGCTCTGGGAGATTCTCAGGCGGATATCCGGACGGTGCACCGGCTTGACCGGGTGGTCAGCGGCGTGATGGTGCTGGCACGGAGCGCCGAAAGCGCCTCGGAGCTGTCCCGGCAGATTCGGGAGGACAAATTCCAGAAGGAATATCTGGCGGTGGTTCACGGCGTGCCGGAAGCAGACAAAGGAACCCTGACGGATCTACTGTACCGGGATAAGGCCCGGCGGATGACCATGGTAGCGGAAGCACCGGGGAAAGGCGTTCAGGAAGCCGTTCTGGACTATGAGGTGCTGAGCCGGGCAGAAAATTTGTCGAAGGTGCGGATTCATCTTCGCACCGGCCGCACCCACCAGATTCGGGTGCAGTTTGCCTCCCGGGGAATGCCTCTCGTGGGAGAGCGAAAGTATTCCACCCTGGAAGATCCCTGTGAAATTGCTCTATGGTCTCATAAAATCGGGTTTACCCATCCGGTGACCGGGAAATTTATGACCTTTTCCCAGGAGCCGCCGAAGGTTTACCCCTGGTTTATTATAACATAATCTTCCCAAAAGGGAAGAGCGCGGAGGTCGCAAAAATGGCACATTACGATTTTTTTCAGAATAAGCAGTGCGAGTATTTTCCCTGCCACGAAGGGGCAGACCCGGAAACCTTCAGCTGCCTGTTCTGCTACTGCCCTCTGTACTGTCTGGGGGACAAATGCGGCGGAAGCTTCCGGTATACGGACAGCGGCATCAAGGATTGCAGCGGCTGTCTGCGCCCCCATAGGCGGGAAAGCTATCCGGGTATCTGCAAGCAGATGTCCCAGGTGCTGGAACTGGTAAAAAAGAAAGAATAAGCGGGGAGAAATTCATATGGCGAAGGCAAAATCCATTTTTTTCTGCACAAATTGCGGAAATGAAACTCCAAAGTGGATGGGCAGATGTCCCAGCTGCGGAGCCTATAATACCATGGAAGAGCACATCGAAAAGCCAGCGGCTCCGGGCAGAGCCAAGCCCGCCCCGGTGGGAGTCAGCCGAGTACCCCTGCGGCTTCGGGAGGTCACCGGCGACAGCGAAATCCGCTTCTCCACAGGCATGGGGGAGCTGGATCGGGTGCTGGGCGGCGGCGCGGTGGCCGGGTCTCTGGTGCTGGTTGGCGGCGCTCCCGGCATCGGTAAGTCCACCTTGCTGCTGCAAATCTGCAATCGGCTCTGCGCCGAGCGGCGGGTGCTGTACATTTCCGGCGAGGAAAGCGAACGGCAGCTGAAGCTCCGGGCGGAGCGGCTGGGGGTTGCCCCGGAGGAGCTGTTCATTCTGTCTGAGACCCGGCTTTCCGACGTGGTGGAGACGGTGGAGGAGACCAAGCCGGATATTCTAATTGTGGACTCCATTCAGACCTTATACAACGAAAATAACGAGTCCTCCCCGGGAAGCATTTCCCAGGTGAAGGACTGCACCATGACCCTGATGCAGATTTCCAAGTCCCAGGGCATCACGGTTTTCGTGGTGGGGCATATCAATAAGGACGGCAATATTGCGGGCCCCAAGGTGCTGGAGCATATGGTGGACTGCGTGCTGTACTTTGAGGGCGACCCCAACACCTCCTATCGGCTCCTCCGGGCGGCGAAAAACCGGTTCGGCTCCACCAACGAAATCGGCGTATTTGAAATGCTGGATTCCGGTCTTGCGGAGGTGCCCAATCCTTCCCAAATGCTGCTGGAGGGACGACCGGAGGGAGCCAGCGGTACCTGTGTTGCCTGTGTGATGGAGGGCACCCGGCCGGTGCTGGCAGAGGTTCAGGCGCTTGTGACCAAGACTACCTTCAACGTGCCCCGGCGAGCCGCCGACGGCTTCGACTTCAACCGGGCGGTACTGCTGATGGCCGTGGCCGAAAAGCGGGCGGGGATGAAGCTCAGTGCCTTCGATGCCTACATCAACGTCATCGGCGGCTTGCGGCTGGATGAGCCGGGGGCAGACCTGCCTGTGGCATTGGCCATTGCATCTTCCTATCGGGACGGAGCCATTGCCGACGACCTAGTGGCCATCGGCGAGGTTGGCCTGACGGGCGAGATTCGGGCAGTGTCCCACCTGGCGCAACGGCTGGGGGAGGTATCCCGGCTGGGCTTCAAGAAGTGCATCATTCCC
>CAKTXO010000269.1 GCA_934630985.1 uncultured Oscillospiraceae bacterium
ACCCGGATTTTTTCCGGCCTTTGCGCCGTCTATTTCTGCCTTGCCGCCATTCCCGGCACACCGGAATTTACCGTTTTGTATGCCCTGTGCGCCCTGTGGACGTTGACCGATGGGGAGTAATCCATGTATCTGCCTGATTTGATTCAAAAATGTATCTCGGCTCTGGAAGATGCCGGTTTTGCCGCCTACGCCGTGGGCGGCTGCGTCCGGGACAGCCTCTTGGGTCTGACACCTCACGACTACGACCTGTGCACCAACGCCCTGCCGGAGCAGACCAAGGCCGTCTTCCGGGACTATCGCCTGGTGCTGGCGGGAGAAAAGCACGGAACCGTCACCGTCGTCACCCCGGAGGGGAACGTGGAGATCACCACCTTCCGCACAGAAGGGGGCTACCGGGACAGCCGTCACCCGGATTGGGTGAAATTTGTGCCGGACATCGAGGGCGACCTTGCCCGCCGGGATTTTACCGTCAACGCCATGGCCTATTCTCCCACCCGGGGCTTTGCCGACCCCTTCGGGGGACAGGCGGATCTGCAAAATCACATTCTCCGGGCAGTGGGCAACCCGGAGACCCGGTTCCGGGAGGATGCCCTGCGGATTCTCCGGGGGGTGCGGTTTTCGGCGAAATACGGCCTGACCCCGGAAAACGCCACCCTGAGTGCCATGGTTTCGGAGTCTCATCTTCTGGACAGCCTGGCCAGGGAGCGGGTTTTTGACGAATTAGGAAAATATCTGCTGGTTGCGAAAACCGAGGACTTGTGCCGGTTTGCCCCCATTCTGGGGGCTGCCATTCCAGAGCTTTCTCCCATGATCAGCTTCGACCAGCACAGCCCCCACCACGCCTACGATCTGTTCACCCACACCGCCCATGTGGTGGCTGGGGTTCCGGCGGAGCCGGTGATGCGCTGGGCGGCGCTGCTCCACGACACGGGAAAAATCACCACCTTCACCCGGGACGCCACCGGCCGGGGCCATTTCTACGGCCACGCCAAAGAAAGCGCCCGGATTGGGGACGCCGTTCTGCGCCGTCTGAAAGCTCCCACCGCCCTCCGGGAGGCGGCGGTGCTGCTGATTGAAAAGCACATGACCCGGCTTCTGCCGGAGGAAAAATTCCTCCGGCGGCAGGCGGCGAAGCTGGGCTTTCCCTTCCTTTATGAGCTGCTGACCTTGCAGAAGGCGGACATGGGCAGCAAGGGCACCGGCGAGGACGACGGCAGCGCCCTTTTCGCCCAGACCGAAGAAATGCTTCACAAATTGGAAGCGGAGCACCTCTGCCTGAGCCTGAAAGACCTGGCCGTCAACGGCAGCGATCTGATGGCTCTGGGCTTTTCCGGCCGGGCTATCGGCACCTGCCTGAACGCCCTGCTGGGGGAGGTTCTGGAGCAGCGGCTTCCCAATGAAAAACAAGCTCTGCTTACTCTTGCCGCGGAGCGAAAGGAGAAGGAAGTATGAAAATCGCGATTGTCACCGGTGCCAGCTCCGGCATGGGCCGGGAATTCGTCCATCAGCTGTCGGGCTACGAAACCGTCGACGAGATCTGGGCCGTTGCCCGCCGTGCGGAAGCCTTGGAGGCCCTGAAATCGGAGGTCAGCGCCCCCGTCCGGCCCGTGGTTCTGGATCTATTGAAGCCGGAAAGCTTCGATACCCTCCGGGCAATGCTGGAAGCGGAAACACCGGACGTTCGCCTGCTGGTGAACGCCGCGGGCTTCGGCAAATTCGGCTCCTTCGACAAAATTCCCTTGGAAGACGAATGCCGGATGATCGACCTGAACTGCAAGGCGCTGCTGGTGATGACCCGGCTGTGCGTGCCCTACATGGCTCCGGGCAGCCACATTCTGGAGCTGGACAGCCTGTCCGCCTTCCAGCCCGTGCCCTACATCACCACCTACGGTGCCACCAAGGCCTTCGTCCTCAGCTACAGCCGGGCTATGAACCGGGAGCTGAAGGGGAAGGGCATCCGGGTCATGGCCATGAATCCGGGCTGGGTGAAGACGGAGTTTTTCCGCCATGCCTTCCAGTCCAATCAGGACGGAGAGGTGCGGTATTTTGACCGGCTGTACGAAGCGGCGGAGGTGGTGAAAACCGGCCTGCGTGATCTGTATTTTACCAAAAAGGACTGCTCCATCCACGGCTTCCCGGTGAAAATGCAGGTACTGATGGTGAAGCTTCTTCCCCATAAGATCGTCATGGACGTCTGGCTGAACCAGAATAGAAAGGCGAAAAACAACAAAGAACTTGTCAAATGAAGTTAAAAACCAAACTTTTTTCCATGATCCTCGCCCTGG
>CAKTXO010000270.1 GCA_934630985.1 uncultured Oscillospiraceae bacterium
GCTCTGTTCGGCGGTCAGTCCATTGCCGGCAAGACCGGCACCACCTCCTCCAACCGGGATCGGTGGTTCTGCGGCTACACCACCCACTATACCGCCGCGGTCTGGGTGGGCTACGACCAGCCCGAGCAGATCAACATCGGCACGAACCCCGCGGCGGTGCTGTGGCGCAAAGTCATGCAGCCTATCCACGAGGGCCTTCCAAAGGAAGCGCTCTACGATGGCAATGCCTTCACCACCGTTGCCGTCTGCCTGGACTCCGGAAAGCTTGCCACGGATGCCTGTAAGTCGGACGTGCGGCAGTTTGACCGGGTGGTCTATGCCAACGTCTATCCCGAGGACGTGCCTACGGAAACCTGCGACAAGCATGTGATGGTGGACTTCTGCGCCATCGGCGGCGGTGTTGCCACGAAGTATTGCAGCCAGTATCCGGAAAACGGTGTCTACCGAGCCTCTCTTGTGAAGCTGACACAGGAGGAGGTGCAGGAAATCCGCAGTGCCTCCCGGGTAGGTCTTTTGGATCAGTACCTGGATTCCGGCGGAATCTACCTGGACGGTGGCGGAGTCTGGCAGGGCTTCAACAACGACCGCAGAAATCCCAACGGTACGCCCTATCTGGAGTGCATGGTGCACCAGTCGCCTCCCGGCAACACGGACACCGGCAATACCCAGCCGCCCGACGGCTACGATGATTCCGGCTTCTATAACCCGGATAACTACGACGGCTGAGGTCTTTGAGAAAAAGAAGATATTAAGGGAAACTCTGAATAAATCGTCGGCGGCTGGATAGCGGATCTTTTGTTCCCAGTCATCGGTTTGAGAAACGGGAAATACATACAGTATTCCTCCGTTTTCCAAACCTCGCCTGGAAGCAAAATCTCTCGCTGCCAGCTCTTGCCGATTTAATCAGAGCTTCCTTAAGAGAAGAGGATTAAAAAATATGCTGTGGATTTCCAATGAATGGAAGGACTACGAGGTGCTCGATGCCTCCGGCGGCGAACGGCTGGAACGCTGGGGCAGTCATATCCTGGTGCGTCCGGATCCCCAGGTGATCTGGGATACCCCCCGCAGAACCCCCCAGTGGAAGCAGTACGATGCCCGCTATGTCCGCTCCAATACCGGCGGCGGCCACTGGACGGAAAATACCCTGCCCGAGCGGTGGCAGATTCGCTATAAGGACTACCTGACCTTCAACGTCAAACCCATGAATTTCAAGCACACCGGTGTCTTCCCGGAGCAGGCGGCCAACTGGGATTTTATCCGGGAGAAGGTGGCCTGCGCCGGTCGGCCGGTGCGGGTGCTGAACCTGTTTGCCTATTCCGGCGGCGCAACCTTAGCGGCCGCCGCCGGCGGCGCGGAGGTATTCCATGTGGATGCCTCCAAGGGCATGGTGGCCTGGGCTAAGGAAAACGCACAGGCGTCTAACCTTGCCGACCGTCCCATCCACTGGATGGTGGACGACTGCGCCAAATTCATCCAGCGGGAGATTCGCCGGGGCAGAAAGTACGATGGCATCATCATGGATCCTCCCAGCTATGGCAGAGGGCCCGGCGGGGAAATCTGGAAGATGGAGACCAGCTTCTATCCCTTCCTGCAGGAGACCGCCAAGGTGCTGTCCGATAACCCCCTGTTTGTCATCATCAATTCCTATACCACGGGTCTGGCCCCCTCGGCGGTGGCCTACGCCTCGGACGTGGTTTTCGGCAGCCTTTACGGCGGTAAGACCCAGGCCGGCGAGCTGGGACTGCCCGTGCGGCAGTCCGGGCTGGTGCTGCCCTGTGGTGCCACCGGACGCTGGACGCCCTGAGGGAGGAACAAATTTGAGCGATATCATTTCAGTAGAACACTTAGCCTATACCTATCCCGGGGTGGAGGGCACCCCGGGCATCCCGGTTTTTGAAGACCTGAACCTGACCGTCCAGGAAGGCTCCTTTGTGGCCATCCTCGGCACCAACGGCTGCGGAAAATCCACCCTGGCCAAGCACTTCAATTCCATCCTGCTTCCCACCGGCGGCAAGGTCTATGTCTGCGGCATTGACACCTCCAATGAGGATCGGATTCTCACCGTCCGCCGGAACGTGGGCATGGTCTTCCAGAATCCGGACAACCAGATCGTTGCCAACGTGGTGGAGGAGGATGTGGCCTTCGGCCCGGAGAACCTGGGCATTGCCAGCCCGGAGATCCGCCGCAGAGTGGACAGTGCTCTGAAACAGGTGGAGATGTACGAGTACCGGGAGCACGCTCCCCATCTTCTGTCCGGCGGACAGAAGCAGCGCGTTGCCATTGC
>CAKTXO010000271.1 GCA_934630985.1 uncultured Oscillospiraceae bacterium
TTTGTCATAATCCACATGAACATAGCGCAAACTTCGTCATAAATTGTCTTGGATGATACCTTGACGCAAATTTTGCCCCGTGTTATAATTTGCTTGTCACAAACGCAAACCCTTATGACTGACGGATTCGTGGAGCACCACATGGAGTAAGGGCATATGTTTTCTGCCGACCGTCTGGGCTCACTGATTCCTTTCCCGGGATGAAGTGTGCCCATTTTTTGTTGCGATTTTGGAGGTTACACATGAAAAAAGTTGGAATCATCATGGGCAGCGACAGCGATCTTCCGATCCTGCGAAAGGCAATGGACACTCTGGAATCCTTAGGCATTCCCTACGAGTGTCACATCTATTCCGCCCACCGGACGCCGGAGGAAGCCCGGCAGTTTGCGCTGAACGCCCGGGCAAATGGCTTCGGTGCCATCATTGCCGCCGCCGGTATGGCCGCCCATCTGGCCGGTGCCGTCGCCGCGAACACCACCCTTCCCGTTATTGGCATTCCCTGCAAATCCACCTGTCTCGACGGCATTGACGCTCTCCTTTCTACCGTAATGATGCCCTCCGGTATCCCCGTGGCCACGGTAGCCATCAACGGAGGCGTGAATGCCGCTTTGTTATGCGCTCAGATTCTGGCGGTATCCGACGCCGAGCTTGCCGCCCGGCTGGATGCCAAGCGGGCGGCCGACAGCGCCAAGGTGCTGGAAAAGGACGCCGCCCTTCAGGCCGAGCTGAACCGATAACCCCGCTCCGGGATTTGGTCACCCGGAACGATTCTTTCTTCCGCTGATTTGGCAGCGACACGGAAGGCGGCACGCCGCCTTCCCTCCCACGCGTATTCCATTTACTATATAAGGAGGATTCCAATCATGGGTGGATTCTTCGGGGCAGCCTCCCGTAAAAGCTGCAAATACGACGTTTTCTTTGGCACGGACTACCACTCCCACCTGGGCACCAAGCGGGGAGGCCTGGCCTTCTACGACCCGGACAAGGGGTTCCAGCGCCAGATTCACAACATCGAAAATACCCCCTTCCGGACAAAATTCGAGTCCGATCTGGAAAAGTTCTCCGGCTGCTACGGCCTGGGCTGCATTTCCGACACCGACCCTCAGCCCCTTCTCGTGCGCAGTCACTTAGGCCTCTTCGCCATCTCCACCGTGGGCATCATCACCAACGCCGAGGAACTGGTGGAGAAGACCTTCTCCGGCCCGGGCTATCAGTTCATGGCCATGTCCTCGGGCAATGTCAACGCCACGGAGCTCACCGCCGCCCTCATCAACCGCTGCGACAATCTCATCGACGGCATCCGCTATGCCCAGGCGGCCATTGAAGGCTCCTGCACCATTCTGATTCTGAATCAGGACGGCCTCATCGCCGCCCGGGACTCCATGGGTCGGCTTCCCATCGTCATCGGTCAGAGCGAGAAGGGCTGCTGCGCCGCCATGGAATCCTTCGCCTGCCAGAAGCTGGGCTACAAGCCCAGCTACAACCTGGGGCCGGGAGAAATCGTCCGCATCACCCCCGACGGCTGGCAGCAGCTGTCCGCCCCCGGGGAGAAAATGCGGATCTGCGCCTTCCTGTGGAGCTATTACGGCTATCCCAACTCCAACTATGAGGGAGTCAACGTGGAGGTCATGCGCAACCGGAACGGTGAAATCATGGCACGGAACGAGCAGGAAGCCGGCACCATGCCGGATGTAGATTATGTGGCGGGTGTTCCGGACTCCGGTCTGCCCCACGGCATCGGCTACGCCAACTTCTCCCACAAGCCCTTTGCCCGACCCTTTGTGAAATATACCCCCACCTGGGCCCGTTCCTTCATGCCCTCCAATCAGGAAATGCGGAACCTGGTGGCGGAAATGAAGCAGATTCCCGTGCCGGAGCTTATCGAGGGCAAGAAGCTGCTGCTGGTGGACGACTCCATCGTCCGGGGCACCCAGCTTCGGGAAACCGTGGATTTCCTGTACAAAAGCGGTGCCAAGGAAGTGCACATGCGCTCTGCCTGCCCGCCCATCATGTACAGCTGCAAATACCTGAATTTCTCCAGCAGCAACTCGGAAATGGAGCTGCTCACCCGGAAAACCATCCAGAATCTGGAGGGCAACGTAGGTCAGCATCACCTGGACGAGTACGCCGACCCCACCACCGAGCGGGGCAAGTCCATGCTGGATTCCATCTGCAAGGAAATGGGCTTCGATTCCCTGGGCTACCAGACCCTGGACGGACTGCTGGAGGCCATCGGTCTGGATCGGGACAAGGTCTGCACCTACTGCTGGACAGG
>CAKTXO010000272.1 GCA_934630985.1 uncultured Oscillospiraceae bacterium
CGACAGCCGCGAGCAGCTGCTTTTTGATTGCTTTAGAATTCATTAAAGAAATCCTCCTTCTTGCCCGTTGCCGGAGGCACTGGGCGAATATTGTTATTTCAGCCGTGGTTGCGGCACGGCAGGAATACGGGATAAAAGCCTTCCCTTGGGGGAAGGTGGCTCGCGCGTCTCACGCAAGCGCGAGACGGATGAGGGCATATGCCCTTTTTATTTCCCCTCATCCGCCCTCGTTCCTCGGGCACCTTCCCCCAGGGGAAGGCTGGGGGAACGGATTGTGACCGAAGGGAATCCTTGGAAAGGGCCACACCAGTCTGCGGACTGGTTCGCAATGACATGCGTTGTTCAGAGCCGGTTCGCAATGACAGGCAATGCACGAGAGAATGCCGGAGAGCCGCATGACCCTCTCGTAGGGGTCGATGCCCTCATCGACCCAAATCAGAATATCACCGCACGTTCACGGGACGATGTGGGCATCGTCCCCTACGGATTCTTTCGTAGCTCTCGGAAAAACCGGGGGATTGCCACACCAGTGTGAGCACTGGTTCGCAATGACATGCGTTGTTCGGAGCCGGTTCGCAATGACATGCGTTATTCAGAGTCGGTTCGCAATGACAGCTCCTACCGAAGCGCACCGCAGAAACGATACCGAGCGGTACCCAATGGTGCATCGAACACGCACCAGGTGGCGCACGCATTGTCCGCGGCGACCCGCCGCTAATTGATGGGGTGGGTCTGTTCGATATCCGTGGGGATGGGGCGGGTGTATTCCGTGGGGTCGGTGGGGGTGGTCTGGTTGGGCGCCGCGGCATCGGGGCTTCCCCCGTTGCGGCGGGTGAACCAGGTCACATCCTGACCGGAATAGTAATCCGGGGCATCGTTGCCGGCGGCGGAAATGGGCCGGTCGCTCTTCAGGGTGTCCATAATATCCCGGATGAACTTGGTAAGCAGATTGGTATCGTCATCGTTGTCCGCGTCAATGCGCATGGTGAACTCCACGGAGCCGCCGACGATCTTGTCCACGCACTCCGGGTCGTCCCCCTCCATCCAGATGACGATGGTGTATTTATCCACGTTTCCCACCAGGAAGTTCTCCTCCCGGTAGGCGCAGACGGTTTTGTCGTCTGCAAAGCTGACGCAGCCCGCCTCGGGCTGGCCGTCGGCGGCGGGCATGGCGTACACCGTCCGGGTGCCGTTGTGCCAGACCGCCACCCGAACTGCCTCCTCCGCGCCCTTGGCGCAGGAATCCAGGGTAATCCGGGCGTTATACCACACATCCTCCTTGCCCGCGTTGCGGACATAGTAGGTATAGGCCATGTAATTGTCGCCGTTGTGGCCGCCGCTGACCTGGTCCAGGTCGTCGGGCAGGTCGTCTATGGAGATGTTCGTGGCATCCGCCACGGTATTGGCAATGAGCCGGGCGGTAGGCCGGGTGAAATAGGGATCGTCGGAAATGGCGATGCCCTTCCGGTACAGCTCCAGACGGTTCAGGTTGATGGTGAAGTTGCCCATTTTCTCCTGGGCAAAGGCGGCGATGAAGAGAATCCCAATGACCGCCAGCAGGGCGATGAGCCACAGGGACATTTTATCCAGCCGCAAAATGGCATCGGCAAAGAGCTTGCGCCGCCGGTGAGGCATGTACAGAGAGACCACGGTTTCCGGGTCAACGTCCCCGCCGGTTTCCTCCAGCAGCTTCTGAAGCTCCTCAATGCGAAGCATTTCTTCCTTTTTCTTCCGCTTATGCTTGGAAAAAGGAAGCTTTTCTTTCAGATCTGTCATAGCTTATACCGCTTTTTGATATTGGCAACGTACAGCTGCATTTGCTCCCGTTCCTCGCCGTCGGCGAACCGGAACTGATAGCCGCAGACGAAGCGGAAGGGGCTGCCCTTGGGCGCTTCCCGAATCCAGCAGATCGCCGCCAGGGCGGTAATGGCACGACCCTCCCGGCCGGTGCCGATGGCGGGCAGGTTGATGTCGCAGACCTCACCCACGACCAGGCGGCGGTTCACATAAGACGCAAGGCCGCCGGCGGAAATATCCAATGTCAGGCCCTCCTCCTGGCGAATCACGCCGTCGGAGTCCGGCTGCCAGGTGGGCTGGCTGTAGGTAATGGGGACGGTGACCTTCAGACGTTCGTCGGCACGCTGGAAGAACTGACGCTGCTCCGCCACCCGGCGGATTTTCCAGCAGCGGCGAATGCC
>CAKTXO010000273.1 GCA_934630985.1 uncultured Oscillospiraceae bacterium
AAGCGTTTTATTAAAAACTCGTATAAGGAGGAAAGCCAATGATTCTCGCATTCAACCTCAGTGACATTGTCACCGTCCCCTTCGGCTGGCTGCTGGCTCAGCTGTACCACCTTACGGATAACTACGGTGCCGCCCTGATTATCTTCGCCCTGGCGGTGCAGGCCATTCTGACCCCCATCAACGCCAAGGCCAAGAAGGGCATGATGGGCATGTCCCGTCTGACCCCTCAGATTCAGGATATCCAGCGCCGCTACCCCAACGACCCCCAGAAGCAGCAGGAGCTGACTCAGAAGCTCTATCAGGAGCAGGGTGTCTCCATGACCGGCGGCTGCCTGTGGAGCTTCATCCCCATGCTGATTCTGATTCCCCTGTACTCCGTCATCCGTCAGCCCCTGACCTACATTCTGATGGAGACCCCGGAGCATGTTTCCGAGATCATCCGGGTCATGAAGGAGCTGGCTCCGGAGATTTTCAGCAAGAACAGCTACTATGACCAGGTTTCCGCCGCCCAGGCCATTCACCTGTACGCCGACCAGCTCAGAGCTGCCATTCCCGGCATCAGTGAAGCCACGCTTCTGGGCATGAACTTCAACTTCCTGGGCATCAACCTGGGTGCCATCCCCCAGTTCAACATTTTCAGCTCCACCTGGGTCTGGGACTGGGCTCACATCGGTGCCTTCCTGATTCCCTGCCTGTCCGCCGGTTCTCAGGTGCTCCAGATGTGGATCAGCCAGAAGACCAACAATTCCGTCATCACCAACGACAAGGGCATCCAGGACGAGGAAACCGCCAAGAATTCCCAGGCGGCTCAGACCAGCCAGACCATGATGTGGATGATGCCGCTCATGTCTTTGTGGATCGGCTTCACCCTGTCCGCCGGCCTGTCCCTGTACTGGTTCATCGGCGGTGTGTTCCGCATGATTACCGACCCCATCATGACCAACCACTACCGCAAAATCTACGACGCCGAGGATGCCGTCCGGCTCCAGAAGGCGTTGGAGCAGGAGCGTATTGAGGCCGAGAAGGAGCGCATCCGTGCCGAGCGCCGGGCTGCCAACCCCGACGGCATCACCGCCAACACCAGCAAGAAGAAGCTGCAAAAGCAGCAGCGGGATCAGGAGCAGGCGGCGAAGGCCGAGGCTGCCCGGGAGTACGCCGCAAAGAAGGGCATTGCCATCCAGGAGGAGGACGCTCCCGACTGCATGTCCGGCATTCCCAGCCGTCCCTACTGCAAGGGTCGGAACTATGACCCCAACCGCTACAGCGCAACGGAGGAATAAGCTATGGAAAAGACCATCGTATCCACCGGTAAGACCATCGACCTGGCCGTTGAGGCCGCTCTGAATCAGCTGGGTCTGGATCGGGACAGTGTTTCCGTCATGGTGCTCCAGCAGGCCAAGTCCGGCTTCCTGGGCTTCGGCGCGCAGCCCGCCAAGGTTCAGCTTTCCTATGAGGTTCCCGATCCTGTTGAGGAAAAGGTGCCTGAGAAGCCCAGGAGTGCCCTGGGCAGCGCCTCCCGCTCCAAGCCCAAGGCCACTGCCCTGCCCGACACGGCAAAGCCCCAGCCCCCCAAGCCGGAGGCTCCTAAGGCCGAGGCTCCCAAGCCCGCGGCCCCCGCTGCCGAGCCGCCCCGTCAGGACAAGCCTGCCGCCCCCAAACCTCCCAGAGCTCCCCGTCCCGAGCGGAAATTCGACGCCCCCAAGGCTCCCCGGGAGCCTCGTGAGCCCCGTCCCGAGCGGAAGGTCGAGCCTCCCAAGGAGTATACCCCCGCGGAGCCCGGCTCTACCGAGGAAAAGATTGAGCAGTTCATTCAGGGTCTGCTGGAGCACATGGGCTCCAAGGCCGTGCCCCACTGCTGGAAGGTGGACGGCAATACCTATAAGGTCGACCTGACCGGCGAGGATCTGGGCTACCTGATCGGCCGCCGGGGCGACACCCTGGATGCCATTCAGCATCTGACCAACTACACCGTGAACCGGGATGTGGACGGTCACATCCGGGTGAACGTGGATGCCGAGAGCTACCGGGAGAAGCGGGAGGACAGCCTCCGCCGCTATGCCCGGAAGAAGGCTCAGCAGGTGCTGAAGGCTCGCCGCCGTACCACCCTGGAGCCTATGAACGCCTACGAGCGGCATGTGATTCACGCCGCCCTTCAGGACATGGAGAACATCACCACCCA
>CAKTXO010000274.1 GCA_934630985.1 uncultured Oscillospiraceae bacterium
AGTCCTTCGGTGACGGTGAGTATTTCCGGCTCGCCGTCGGTGATGAGTACAGTATTTTCATAGTGAGCCGAGAGCTTGCCGTCAACGGTCACCGTGGTCCAGCCGTCCTTGAGAACCCGCACATCATAGGTGCCGACGTTCACCATAGGCTCAACCGCGATGGTCATTCCGGGAAGCAATCTGGGCCCCCGGCCGGGATTTCCGTAATTCGGAACTTCCGGCTCCTCATGCAGCTGCCGTCCCACGCCGTGACCCACGAAGGAACGGACAACTGAAAAACCGTTAGACTCCACATACGTCTGGATGGCGTGGGAGATATCTTGCACACGATTGCCCTTGACCGCGTTCCGGATGCCCTCGTAGAAGGACTGCCGGGTCACGTCAATGAGCTTACGCGCTTCGGTGCTGATGGCACCACAGGGGTAGGTAGCGGCACAATCGCCATGAAAACCCTTATAGAACGCCCCCACGTCCACAGACACGATATCCCCTTCTTTCAGGGTGTAATGCCCCGGAATTCCGTGGATAACGGTGCTGTTGACGCTGATGCACGCGCTTGCAGGGTAGCCGCCGTAGTTCAGGAATGACGGTTTCGCACCCTGAGACACGATAAAATCGTGGACGGCCTGATCTATTGCCTTGGTCGATACGCCAGGTCTTACCATTTCCCCTGCCAGAGCACGGGCTGCCGCGGTAATTTTACAGGCCTGACGCATGACTTCCAGCTCACGTTCATTTTTGATCGTGATCATACCTTCGCCCCTATTGCCTTGAGGATATCCTCATTGGCGCCCTCAATGGACTGATTGCCGTTGACCACACGGAGCCGACCCAGCTTGCCGTAGAAGTCCTTCAGAACCTCGGTAGCAGCGTGGTAGACCTCCAGGCGATGCCGAACGGTTTCGGGCTTGTCATCCTTGCGGATAATCAGCTCGCCGCCGCAGTGATCGCAGACGCCCTCTGTCTTCGGGGGGTTGGCGACGATGTGGTAGCTCGCGCCGCACTTGGCGCAGACCCGACGGCCGGTCATCCGACCCTCGATGGCCCCATCGTCCACCTCAATAGAAACAACATGGTCGATTTTCACGCCCTTGCTTTCCAGAGCCTCCGCCTGGGCCAGGGTGCGAGGCACCCCGTCCAGGATAAAGCCCTTGGCGCAGTCGGGCTGAGCCACCCGGTCGGCGACGATGCTTAAAATCAGCTCGTCGGGAACCAGGGCGCCCTCGTCCATGTACTTCTTTGCCTTCATGCCCAGCTCGGTGCCATTTGCCATGGCCTCGCGGAGCATGTTCCCGGTAGAAATGGCGGGAATTCCAAGCTGCTGTGTCAGCAGCTCAGCCTGTGTTCCCTTTCCGGCGCCGGGCGCGCCCAGTAGAATGAGATTCATCCTGCCATACCTCCTGACTTAGTCCAGGAAGCCTTTGTAGTGCCGCATGAGCATCTGCGCTTCCAGAGCCTTCACCGTCTCGAGGGCAACGCCCACGATGATGATGATGGAAGTACCGCCAATCGCCAGGTTCCGGACACCTGCCATCAGGTTGCCGGCGACAATGGGCAGCAGGGCAACAACGCCCAGATACACAGCACCAAAGACCAAGATCTTGTTGATAACCTTATGGATGAAGTCAGCGGTAGGCTTGCCGGGACGGAAGCCCGGGATGAAGCCGCCGTTCTTCTTCAGGTTGTTGGCAATCTCCACGGGATCGTACTGGATGGTGGAGTAGAACCAGCTGAAGAAGAAGATCATCAGGAAGTAAATCACCGCGTAAGTCCAGCTGGAGGAACTCCAGACGTTCTCATACCACCAGCCGGAGGTGTGACCGGTAAAGGCACAGACGGTGGCAGGCAGAGAGCAGATGGACTGGGCGAAGATGATGGGCATCACACCGGCCATGCTCACCTTGATGGGCAGGTTGGTGTTCTGACCGCCGTAGACCTTCCGACCCACGACACGCTTGGCGTACTGGATGGGAATCCGACGCTCGGCATCATTGATGAAGATGATGAACAGAATCAGAGCGATCATGCCGACCAGCACGATGAGAATCTGCCACCAGCTCATGGCGATGAGGTTACCAACCATTCTGGGCAGACCGGAGACGATGTTGGCAAACAGGATCATGGAGATGCCGTTGCCGATACCGAACTCGGTGATCTGCTCACCCAGCCACATGACCAC
>CAKTXO010000275.1 GCA_934630985.1 uncultured Oscillospiraceae bacterium
CAGAAGTCGTTGATGGCATGGGAAACCAGGTGGAACTCATAGCCGTTGTAGGCCTTCCGGCATTCCTTCACCAGCGCGTCCAGCTTGGTCAGTGCCCACCGATCCAGCTCCTCCAGCTGGTTTGCGGGAACCAGGTTGTTGGGGTCAAACGCGTTCAGGTTGCCCAGGCAGTACCGGGCGGTGTTCCGGAATTTCAGATAGTTCTGAGCGATCTGCTTGAAAATCTCCTTGGAGCAGCGCACATCCGCGTGATAGTCGGAGGAAGCCGCCCACAGACGGACGATGTCCGCACCGAATTCCTTGATCAGGTCGGCAGGGTCAACGCCGTTGCCCAGGGACTTGTGCATGGCCCGACCCTGGCCGTCTACGGTCCAGCCGTGGGTCAGCACCTGACGGAAGGGCGCACCCTGGTCAAGAGCACCTACGGAGGTCAGAAGGCTGGACTGGAACCAACCACGGTACTGATCGGCACCCTCCAGATACACGTCCGCAGGCCACAGCTCGGGGGTACGGTGCATCAGGGAGGCGTAGTGGGTGGAGCCGGAGTCAAACCAGCAGTCCAGGGTATCCTTCTCCTTGGTAAAGTCCTTGCCGCCGCAGTGGGGGCAGGTGAAGCCCTCAGGAGCCAGCTCCATGGCGTCCTTCTCGAACCAGATGTTGGAGCCGTACTCGTCGAAAAGCTTCGACAGCTTCATGATGGACGCTTCCGTGGACACGGGCTTACCGCAGCTCTTGCAGTAGAACACGGGGATGGGCAGACCCCACCGGCGCTGACGGGAGATGCACCAGTCGGCTCGCTCCCGGATCATGCTGGTCATCCGCTCCTGACCCCAGGCAGGGTACCACTGGACGTTCTCAATGGCCTTGATGGCCTGATCCTTGAAGGATTCCACGGAGCAGAACCACTGGGGAGTGGCCCGGAAAATGACAGGCTTCTTGCACCGGTCATGGTGAGGGTAGGAGTGGACGATTTCCTCGGAGGCGAACAGCACGCCGGACTGGCGCATATCCTCCAGAATCACGGGATTACTTTCCTCGGTCTTCATCCCGGCGTACTTGCCGGCGTAGTCGGTGTGGCGGCCGTAGTCGTCCACGGGAACCACCAGCTCCATGCCGTAGCGCATACAGGTCTGGTAGTCGTCGGCACCGAAGCCGGGGGCGGTGTGGACACAGCCCGTACCGGAATCCATGGTGACGTACTCGGCGTTGACCAGCCGGGAGGTCTTGTCCATGAAGGGGTGCTGAGCCAGCATATTCTCGAAGAAGGAGCCGGGATACCGAGCCAGAACCTCGTAGTTCTCAAAGCCGCCGATGTGCATGACCTTGTCCATCAGAGCCTCCGCCATGATGTAGGTCTCGCCGTTTTCGGCCTTCACCAGGACGTAGGTGTCCCGGGGATGCAGGCAGATGGCCAGGTTGCCGGGGAGCGTCCAGATGGTAGTCGTCCAGATGACGAAATAGGTCTTGCTCAGATCGAACTGGGAAAGCTTGCCCAGGTCGTCCTTCATGGGGAACTTGACGTAGACGGTGGTGCAGGCATCATCCTTGTACTCGATGTCGGCCTCGGCCACGGCGGTAACGCAGTAGGGACACCAGGTGACAGGCTTTAAGCCCTTGTAGATGTAACCCTTGTCGAACATCCGACCAAAGACCTTGACCTCCTGCGCCTCAAAGTGCTTGTCCATGGTGCGGTAGGGATGCTCCCAGTCGCCCACCACGCCCAGGCGCTTGAAGCCGCCCATCTGCTTCTGGATGAAGTCCTCGGCGAACTCCTCGCAGGCCTTCCGGAACTCGGGCACGGACATATCCTTGTTCAGCTTCTTCTTGGAGGTCTCAATGGCTCGCTCGATGGGAAGACCGTGGTTGTCCCAGCCGGGGACGTAGGGGGTGTAGTAGCCCATCATGGCGTGGGAGCGGACGATGAAGTCCTTCAGGGTCTTATTCAGGGCATGACCCATGTGAATATAGCCGTTGGAGAAGGGAGGGCCGTCGTGAAGCACGAACCGGGGCAGATCCTTGTTCTTTTCCAGCATGGCGTTGTAAAGCTTCTGCTCCTGCCAACGCTCCAGCATTCCGGGCTCCCGATTGGGAAGACCGGCCTTCATGGGGAAGTCCGTCTTCGGGGTGATGATGGTGTTTTTGTATTCCATTGGATTTCTTACCTCCATACAATATGCG
>CAKTXO010000276.1 GCA_934630985.1 uncultured Oscillospiraceae bacterium
GGACGAAGATATCCATGGAGGAGACATAGTCCGCGGGAGCGGCGTAGTCAACCATCATGTCGGTGACCTCACCCTTGTCGTCCACCTTCAGAGCCAGGTCGATGACCTTCTCGCCGTTGCAGATGCCGGCCTTGGTGACCACCGTCACATCCTTGCCGGAGGCAACGTGGGCGCTGAGCACCGCGTTCAGGTCGATGTTGGACAGAATGGCGGAGTCGGTCATGACCACCAGCTCGTCCCCGGCACCGTACTCCAGGAAGTGCATGGCGTTGGACAGGGACTCCAGCTTGCCCCGGTAGGTGTGGGTGGAGGACTGGGCGTAGGGAGTCAGGAACTCCAGACCGCCCTCCTCCAGCTCCAGACCCCATTCCTCGCCGTCGCCGATGTGGTTCATCAGGGACTGGTAATTGTGCCGGGAGATCACGCCCACATGGCGCACACCGGCATTGCTCAGATTGGACAGGGCAAAGTCCACCTGGCGGTAGCGACCGCCGAAGGGCAGAGAGGCCATGGTGCGCTCATCGGTGAGCTCACCCATGTCCGCGTCATTGGTAAAGATAATACCCATTACGTTCATTGTGGTATCCTCCTATTTACAGCATGTCGCCGGGCCTCAGCACGGCATTGGCTTCGACCACAGCGCCCTTGGAGGTAACGCTGATCCGCTTCTTTTCGTTGGGGGCGAAGGCACCGCCTACCACCGCGTTCCGGCAGACCCGGGAGTTTTCTCCCAGGATGGCGTTGCGGACGATGGCACCGGCCTCGATGACCACGCCGGGCATGACCACCGCGTCCTCGATCTGGGCACCCTCGCCGATGGTGCAGCCTACGGAGATGACGGAGTGCTTCACATTGCCGTAGACCTCGCAGCCCTCGGCCACGAAGGAGTCGGAAATGACAGCCTTGGTGTCGATGTAGGAAGAGGGCAGCGCGGAGTTCCGGGCGTAGATGGTGGAGCGCTTATTGCCCCGGAGCTGGAAGGCAGGCTCCTTGCCCAGAAGCTCCATGTTGGCCTCCCACAGAGAGTCGATGGTTCCCACGTCCTTCCAGTAGCCGTCGAAGGGATAGGCCATCAGCTTGTGGCCGGAGGTCAGCAGCATGGGGATGATGTTCTTGCCGAAGTCGTTGGAGGAGTTGGGGTCGTCCTCGTCGAACATCAGGGCGTCCCGGAGGACGCTCCAGGTGAAGCAGTAGATGCCCATGGAGGCGTTGGTGGACTTGGGATGGGCGGGCTTCTCCTCAAATTCGTAGATGGTGTTGTCCGGATTGGTGTTCAGAATGCCGAACCGGGAGGCCTCCGCCAGGGGCACATTGCGCACGGCGATGGTGCAGGAAGCACCGTGCTTTTCATGGTATTCCACCATGGCGCTGTAGTCCATTTTATAGATATGGTCGCCGGAGAGGATGATCACATAGTCCGGGTTGAACCGGTCAACGAAATCGATGTTCTGATAGATGGCGTTGGCGGTGCCCTTGTACCAGCCGGACTTTTTGTCATGCCGCTCGTAGGGAGGCAGAACCTGGGCGCAGGAATGGGTCTTATTCAGACCCCAGGGCTGGCCGTTGCCGATGTACTCGTTGAGCTCCAGGGGCTGGTACTGGGTGAGGATACCTACGGTGTCGATACCGGAATTGACGCAGTTGGAAAGGGGAAAATCGATGATGCGGTACTTGCCGCCGAAGGGGACGGCGGGCTTAGCGGTTTTCTCCGTCAGAACCTTCAGACGGCTGCCCTGGCCACCGGCCAGCAGCATGGCGATTACACGTTTTTTCTGAAAATACATGGTCACAGCTCCTTATATGATTTGATGAACGCCGCAGGTGGTCGTATCAATGGGAACGCGGCATACATATTTCTTCACGCTCATAACATATCATACTTTTATCAATTAGCAAATGGACAATTTATCTAAAATATTAACGAGACTTTCGGCATCTTGCACAATTTCTATCCATTTGCATGGGGGAGCACTGGGAATATTCGCCATTTCCCTGCGTTTTTCCAACCATATCATATCCAACCAGCGACCCTGCTTAAAGCCCTGCCGGGGAAATTCCGCCCGGATGCGATAGCCGTTTTTCTCGTGAAAGCGCAGGGAGGGAATATTTTCCCCGCAGACCAGGCTGTAGAGCACCTGATAGCCCTGGGAAAAGAGAATTTCCTCCAGCACGGC
>CAKTXO010000277.1 GCA_934630985.1 uncultured Oscillospiraceae bacterium
TGGTGGAGTCGGGGGGAGTCGAACCCCCGTCCGAAGGCAACTTGGAAAGAACTTCTCCGGGTGCAGTTTGTTATTTACATTCCCTCATCCCGGCGGGAGCAAACACCCTACGGGAATCAGTAGCTTCATGATGCATGGTATGGGCAAAGCTTACCATACGCACGGTCTCCACTCAAATCACACCCTAGCCCGGCTCGTGGACCTTCCGGGGAGGATGGGCGCCTAATTAGGCAGCCAGAGCAACAGTATTGTTGTCAGTTAAATTTAAAAATTGCCCGTTTTATCGTGGCCAGGCGCCACGACCCGCTATTCCAGCCTCACTACCCCCGTCGAAACCTTTACGACCCCGAATTCAGAGAAAAGAGGAAGGATTTTCCTGTAGGGGCGGCCAAAGGCCGCCCGTTACATGTCAAGCAATCAGAACCGACCGTAGGGATCCGGCAGCTTCTTAGGCTCCGGATAGGTTTCCCCGTGGGTGTCCACGGTGATGGAGGCAATCTTTTGCTCCTGAACCGGGCGATCCTGGGCACCGGTCTTGGTAGCGGCGATGGCATCCACCACGTCCATGCCGGAAGTGACCTTGCCAAAGGCGGCATACTGACCGTCCAGGTGCTTGGCATCCTGGTGCATGATGAAGAACTGGCTGCCCGCGGAATTGGGGGAAGAGGAACGAGCCATGCTCAGAACGCCCCGCTTGTGCCGCAGATCGTTCTTGACCCCGTTGAAGAAGAACTCGCCCTTGATGCAGTAGCCCGGGCCGCCCATGCCGGTGCCCTCGGGACAGCCGCCCTGAATCATGAAGCCGGGAATGACCCGATGGAAAATCAGGCCGTCATAATAGTGATGATTGCACAGGTCGATGAAATTGTACACGCTCTGGGGTGCCTTGTCGGGGTACAGCTCACCCTCGATGACACCGCCGTTTTCCATGGTGATCTTAAAAGTCGGATTCATTGTCTCATTCTCTCCTTCATGGCCCGGTCAATCTGACGCTTGGCGTCCCGTTCCGCCGCGGCCTGTCGTTTGTCATATAGCTTTTTGCCCTTGCACAGCCCCACATTCACCTTCACCCGGCTGCCCTTGAAGTATACGGACAGAGGAATCAGGGCAAAGCCGTCCTGCTTGACCTTGCCGTAGAGCCGCATAATCTCCCGCTTGTGCATCAGCAGACGGCGGGGGCGGCGGGCATCCACGTTGAAGCGGTTTCCGTGGTCGTAAGGGGAGATGTGCATCTGATTCAGCAGGAGCTGACCGTCCTTAATGCCGCACCAGGCGTCCTTCAGGTTCAGATTTCCGGCTCGGATGGATTTGACCTCCGTGCCCACAAGCTCAATGCCCGCCTCAAATTCCTCCTCCACGAAGTATTCGTGATAGGCCTCCCGATTCCGGGCCATGATCTTGATTCCGGCCTTTTCCAGACAGCTCACCTCCTCGCTGAAATTTACCCCTTCATTATATCATCATTGTCAAGAGGATTATACGGTAATTTCCAGGATATTTCCCTCGAAGCCCAGGACGCTGCTTTCATAGTATCCGTCTCCCGTGACCCGGGGGCCGGAAAGGGTAGGATAGCCTCCGGCGTTCAGGCGGGCGGTGAGAGCGTCCACTGCCTCCCGGCTGAACGCGGACAGGGCGATGTGGGCGTAGCCGAAGCGGTCAAGGAGATTGCCGGAGTCGGACAGGTCGGGCTTTGTCATGATTTCCAGCCGGGTGCCGTCCCCGAAGGAGAGAAAATAGGAGCGGAAGTCCGTGGCCGGATTGTGATAGCCCTCATTGGGGACGGCCTGGAAATATTCCGCAAAGAAGTTCTTTGCCCCTTCCAGGTCGTTGACGTACAGGGCAATGTGGTCGATTTTCATAGCGATTCCTCCTCAAACAGAAACCGTTCCAAAGCCTCCGGGGTGGAAAAAGCGTAGTCACACAGGGCGGTCATTTCCTTCGTCAGCTCCGGAAAGTCCTTCCGCCCCCAGCCGGCGAAGGCCACCTTCACCCCAAGCGGGTGGGCCATGTCCCAGGCCAGCTTCATGTCGTCCACCACCAGAAGCTCATCTGGGGTGAAATGGTATTTTTCCATAATGTCTTGCAGGGGGAAGGGATTGGGCTTGCGCAGTTCCTCCGGGTA
>CAKTXO010000278.1 GCA_934630985.1 uncultured Oscillospiraceae bacterium
TTCAACACATACTTGGTATAATCCACCAAATATCACCTTCTTATCCTTTTCTTATTCGTTTGCACGCAAACGATTACTGCATGAATTATATCATCACATCCACCAAATGTCCAGCATTTTCCTTGCTTTCTTTCGGCAAATTCCGATTGTTCGCCGAAAGACGTGAAAAAACCCGCTGCAAGAAGCAGCGGGTCTTTTCTGGTTTGGAAAGAAGAGAGGTAGAAAAGAGGAGTTTCTCGGAAGAGCAGCGGCTCACGGCTTCCGCCGCCCTTCTTGATTCATAGTTTAGCGGCAGATTATGGCCGAAATATAAACGTAAAGAAAAGGATTTGTGTATGAATTCTGAAAGATTTCTGAATGGCCTGATTTTCTTGGGAACCTCTGATTAAATCGGCAAGAGCTGGGAGCGAGAGATTTTTCGCTAGCCGAAGGCTTCAAAAGTGGAGGAATACTGTATGTATTTCCCACTTTTGAAGCTGCACGGATAGGGAAAAAGATCCGCTATCCAGCCGCAGACGGTTTATTCAGAGGTTTCCTTGACTTTGGAGCGGATTATGTGGTATCCTATGACCAAACGCAGGAGGTTGTGCGCTATGAATGACTATGAAATTGCTCTTACCTTAGAAGCGGAAACCGTCGCCCATCGGCGGTATCTGCACGAGAACGCGGAAGTAGGGCTGGAAATGCCCAAGGCTGTCCAATATGTGATGGATGCGCTGAAAAAAGCCGGATTGCAGCCGAAAACATGCGGTCACGGCGTTACCGCCCAGCTGGGTCAGGGCGGGAAAACCCTGCTTCTCCGGGCGGATATGGACGCCCTGCCCATGCCGGAATCCAGCGGTGAGGCCTTCGCCTGCCCCACCGGAACCGAGGCGCATGCCTGCGGCCACGATTTCCACGCCGCCATGCTGCTGACCGCCGCGAAAATTCTGAAGCAGCAGGAGGCCAGCCTCCAGGGAACCGTCCGCTTTATGTTTCAGCCGGCGGAGGAAACCTTTGAAGGCAGCCGGGATATGATTGCTAACGGCATTTTGGAGGGTGTGGATGCGGCACTGGCTTTCCACGTTTCCCCCGGAAAAATGCCCGTGGGGCTTGTGATGTACAACAGCACCGGCACCATGATGTTCTCCGTAGACGGCTTCCGGATTACCATTCACGGCAAAGGCGGCCACGGAGCCTATCCCCATACCTCCATTGACCCCATCAACATCGGCGTGCACATTCACTTAGCCCTCCAGGAGCTGATTGCCCGGGAAACTGACCCCACCCACGCCTGCGTGCTCACCGTGGGCCAGTTTACCGCCGGCTCTGCCCCCAATATCATCCCGGACGAGGCGCTGATGCAGGGCACCCTGCGCACCAACAACCGGGATTCCCGGGACAAACTGGTGCGGCGCATCGAAGAGGTAGCCCAGGCCGTTGCCAAGGTTTACGGCGGCAGCGCGGAGCTTCAGTGGATTTCGCAGGTACCGCCTCTGATTTGCAGCTCCGCACTGACGGAATCGGTGGTACGCTATCTGAAGGAGCTGCCCATCCCCGGGCTCAGCTTCTACCCCGGGGCTTCCGCCAGTGCCTCCGAGGATTTTGCGGTGATTGCGGAGGCGGTACCCTCGGCATTTCTGTATCTGTCCGCAGGTTTCCAGGATGAGCGGGGCGCATACCCTGCCCATAATCCCAAGGTGCGCTTCAACGAGGCGGTGTGTCCCATCGGCGTTGCCTCCCTGGTTCACTGCGCCAAACGCTGGCTGGAAGACAATGCGTAAATCATGCAGCCGGGAGCTTAGCTCCCGGCCGTACTTGATGGATAGCGCCGTTTATCACCGGATTTTTCAGCCCGCCGCGCGCTTGTGCCTTGGGGGATTCCTTTCCATTGAGCCTCGTGTGCGCTGTGCTGAATGTCAGTTTATGAAATCGAAATTTATTAAGGAGGATATGAATGAAACTGTTTTTATGTTCGCACTTTTCAAGTGTAGGAAGTCTGATAAAGGAAGAAATTGAAAATAAGAAAGTCGCATTTATTCCAACAGCTTCACTGCGTGAAGGCTATACCGGTTATGTCGGCTCGGCTCGAAAACTATTCAATAAACTGGGAGCAGCCGTAACGGAAAT
>CAKTXO010000279.1 GCA_934630985.1 uncultured Oscillospiraceae bacterium
GATGCCATGCGTCAGAAGAGCCAGGCCGTGCGCAAAACGGTGCAGAATCTGTGCACCCGGCTCACCCGGAAGATGGCATTGCAGGAAAAGGAGCTGGCGGCTACCTATGACCGGGAGCGTCTGCGCCAGCTGGGGGACATTCTGACCGCCAACATTCATCGGATTACCAAGGGGCAGACCAAGGTCGTCTGCGAGGACTTTTACGATGAAAACATGGCGCCTGTGGAAATCCCTCTGAGTCCCCTGCTCTCTCCCCAGCAGAACGCGGCGAAATTCTACAAGGATTACACCCGGATGAAGAACGCCGAGAAGGAGCTGACTCACCAGCTGACCCTGGGCGAAGGGGAGCTGAGCTATCTGCAAAGCGTGCTGGAGGAGCTGAACCGGGCTCAGACCGATGCCGAGCTGGAGGAGATTCGGCAGGAATTGCAGGAGCAGGGCTATCTTCGTCAGGAGCCGGGGCGCAAGCGTCCCAAGCAGAGCAGGCTCTCCCCCATGCACTTCCAGTCCACCGACGGCTACCCTATTTATGTGGGGCGGAATAACCGGCAGAACGAGGAGCTGACCTTCCGGCTGGCCCGAAAGGACGACATCTGGTGCCACGCCAGCAAGGTTCACGGCTCCCATGTGATCATTTCCTGCGGCGGCACTACCCCGCCGGACGACACCCTGACCCAGGCCGCCCAGCTGGCCGCCTACTATTCCGAAACCGGCGATGGTCAGAATATCCCCGTGGACATGACCCAGGTGCGGCAGGTGAAGAAAATTCCCGGAGGCAAGCCCGGCATGGTCATTTACCACACCTATAAAACCGTCATCGCCAACCCCTACCCGGACATCGTGGTGGACGCGCTGAATGCGGAAAAGAAGGAATCCTAACAAAAGGAGCTGTCTCAAAATAGCAAAGTGCCCAAATAGAACAAAGTCATTGCGAGCCAGTGGTGCTCCGCGCAGCGAATCAAAATCGAAATGACTGCCAGTGGCAGTCATACCTTAATGTAGCTCACACTGGCGTGGCAATCCCCCCCGATTTTCAAACATCTATGTTAGGAAATCTTGGATTTTACGCCTATCCGGGGGATTGCCACACCAGTGACATCGGTCACTGGTTCGCAATGACATTGTATATTTTGGCTATTTTGACCCACAGGGGCTCTTAACGAGACAACCCCTTTTGAGACTGTCAAAAAACGAATGCGGCACAATTCTCTTGTTCTTCTGAGATACATCGAAAAACGCACTGGTGCGGGAGCACCCCCGGCTCCCTTGTGCAAAGGGAGCAGTCAAAAATCTCTGATTTTTGACTGAGGGATTGTCAAATCGCATTCACAAAGAGTGCTCGGAAAGAGGGAAATTCTGATCCCCTCAGCCCCAGTGTGCGCACTGGGGCAGCTCCCCTTGGTCAGCAAGGGGAGCCTTTTGTCTTACACAAGGGGGGCTTTGCGCTTCGCCGGGAAGTATTCTGACACTTGGATGGGATTTCCACACCACTTAACCACTGGTTCGCAAAGGCAACGTGTTTTGCGGACTCTTTTGACACGCTGAAAAATCCCTGGGCATTGCGTGCCCAGGGATTTTTTGCTGACTTTTTGTTTTACGGTTAGAAAGCGGCTTGGTTTATGGCTTCCCTGTAATAAAAATCGCCGTTGGCCCGTCGGCACCGCCGATGACGCCGACCGAGTGACTGGGCTGGCTCCAATAGAAGGTCGTCAGCAGCACCGCCAGCACCCCGGCCAGAAACAGCCAGGTTCTGGGATTTGCCAGATTCATGGTCCATCCGAAGCCCCAGGCTTTCCGGACGATCCAGTTTCCGTCCTCCGGGTTGCAGTAAACATACAGATCGTGCCGGTCATACCACTGCCGCACCTCTTCCGGCGTCCATTTTCGCTTCATGGCAGCTCCTTAGAACTTTCCGCTCTTGCCGGAGTAGCCTCCGGAGGAGTGGGAATAGCTGGAGCCGCCGCCGGAGGAACCACCCTTATCGTTGTTGATCTTCACCCGGGTCTCCGTGGTGTGGGTGTAGCGATCGGAGCGGCGGGTAATGTTGACGCTGCCCTTCTTCAGGTAGCCCAGAGCCTGGGT
>CAKTXO010000280.1 GCA_934630985.1 uncultured Oscillospiraceae bacterium
GGCTGCCGCCGAAAGAGGCAGCATACCAACCACCAGTGCGGTCGTCAACAGGGCGGATAGGGCTGCGGCTGCTAATTTGTGTATACGCATAAAAGTGTGTTTCCTTCGTTTTTTCTTCCGTTTCCGGGGGATGGAATGTGCTGCGGGAAAGCCCCTGAATCAGGGCTTTCCGCCGTCACACATTCATAAACTTCCGGATGGAAGTCCAGCTGCCCACGATGCCCACGAACATGCCTGCCGCGGTAAAGACGATGACCATGGGAATCAGCAGTTCCTGGAAGGGAACAAACTTGAAAAGCTGCAAGGAGTCCACGCTGCCAATCTTCTGAACCAGGGCGTCGTAGCCGGCCCATTCCGTGCCGAAGGCCAGAATGGCGCCGATCATGCCCAGGGAGAAGCCCTCCACCACGAAGGGAAGCCGGATGAAGCCGTTGGTGGCGCCCACCATTTTCATGATGGCAATTTCGTCCTTCCGGTCGTACATGGCCAGCTTGACGGTGTTGGAAATAATCAGCAGGGACACCACCAGAAGCACGGCAATCACCGCCGCGGAGACGATGTGCAGCACATCCTGAATGGTGGTAAAGCCCTTTGCCAGCTCATAGGCCGCGTTGGTCTTGGCCACGCCGGGCAGCTGCTTGAGGGCGGCATCGGTCTGCTCCATCTTGGTGTTGTCTTCCAGGGTGACGATGTAACGGTGACGCAGGTCACTGGCCTGAACACCGCTGAAGGCGCTGTCGCCGTCATGGTCGGCAATGAAGTCCTGAAGTGCCTCCTCCCGGGAGACGAAGGTAGCCTGAAGGACGTTATCCAGCAGGTTGATTTTCGTGCCGATGCTTCTTGCCTCCGCGTCGGACAGGTCGGAATCAATGTACACCAGGATTTCACTGGTCTGGTTCAGATCCTGAACCATTTCATCCAGATTATAGGCCAGGGCAGAAAAGCTGCCCACAATGACCAGGCAGGCCACCGTCACGCACACGGCGGCAAAGGACATAAAGCCATGGAGAAAAATGCCCCGGAAGCCCTCTTTCAGCAGATATCCAAGATTATTCAGCTTCATTGATCTCTTCCTCCCCTGTTCCGTCGCTGACCACACGGCCCTCGTCAATGGAGATGACCCGCTTGTGGAACAGTCTGACCAGATTCTGGTCGTGGGTAACCACCAGCATGGTGGTGCCCAGATTATTGATCTCCTGGAGCAGCGCCATGATTTCAAAGGAACGCTCCGGATCCAGGTTGCCGGTGGGCTCGTCGGCGATGATGGTGGAGGGGTTGTTCACCAGAGCCCGGGCAATAGCCAGTCTCTGCTGCTCACCACCGGACATTTCGTGGGGATGCCGGCTCATCTTGCTCTCCAGACCCACCAGCTCCAGCACATAGGGCACCCGCTCCTTGATCTCCCGCTCCCGGGCGCCGACCACTCGCATGGCGAAGGCCACGTTCTCATAGACGGTCATCTTGTCGATGAGCCGGTAGTCCTGGAAGACCACGCCGACGGTGCGGCGCAGGTAGGGAATCTCCCGCTTGCGGATCCGCTCCAGGGAGTAGCCGTTCACATGGACGGTGCCGGAGGTGGGCTTCAGCTCCCCGGAAATCAGCTTGATAATGGTGGATTTACCGGAGCCGGAGGGGCCGATGAGGAAACAGAACTCTCCGTCCTCAATCTGCATGGAAACGCCGTTCAGCGCGTTATTGCCCTGCTCATAGGATTTTACCACATTCGTAAATTCAATCATATGTATAATCTCCTGTATCAGGCAGCCCCGGGCACACCCGAGCCTGCTCGCATGTAACCGAATTGTAACACATTGTGCCGCAGTTGTCAACGGCGAACCGGGTTCCTCGCCGTTTTTGTCGGAAAAATTCACAATTGAGCCACATTTTTTATGGGTAAAACTCCAGAATTTTGAAATTATGGTAAACCGTCCAGCAGGACTGGCCGCCAGAGGGGGGCGTCTCATTAAGTGCCCCTATGGGTCAAAATAACCAAAATATACAATGTCATTGCGAACCAGTGACCGATGTCACTGGTGTGGCAATCCCCCGGATAGGCGTAAAATCCA
>CAKTXO010000281.1 GCA_934630985.1 uncultured Oscillospiraceae bacterium
TCAGAAATCCAGATTCACCGCGTATTTCGCGTTGCGCTCGATCCAGTCCTTCCGGGGCTCCACCTGCTCGCCCATGAGCACGGTGAAAATTTCGTCCGCCCGGCGGGCGTCCTCCAGGGTGATTCGGCGCAGCGTCCGCTTCTCCGGATCCATGGTGGTCTCCCACAGCTCATGGGGATCCATTTCGCCCAGACCCTTGAACCGGCTGATGTCCACCTTGGCGTTGGCGTTGTCCGCGCGAAGCTGGGCGGAAATCTGATCCCGCTGGTCGTCGGAATAGGCAACCTTCGTAGTCCTGCCCCGGGTCAGCTTGTAAAGAGGCGGCACGGCGGAATAGACGTAGCCGTGCTCAATCAGCGGCCGCATATACCGGAAGAAGAAGGTCAGAAGCAGCGTTCGGATATGGGCGCCGTCCACATCCGCATCGGACATGATGACCACCTTGTGATAGCGCAGCTTCTCCAAATCAAATTCGTCTCCGATGCCCGCGCCCAGAGCCACGATCAGGGGGTACAGCTTGTCGTTGCCGTAGATCTTGTCGGCTCTGGCCTTTTCCACGTTGAGCATTTTGCCCCACATGGCCAGAATCGCCTGGAACCGGGAGTCTCTGCCCTGAATGGCAGAGCCGGCGGCGGAGTCGCCCTCCACGATGTAGATCTCGCACAGCTCCGGATCCCGCTCGTTGCAGTCCTGAAGCTTGTCCGGCATCTGACCGGATTCCAGACCGGTTTTCCGGCGGATGGATTCTCTGGCCTTCCGGGCGGCTTCTCTTGCCCGGTTTGCCATCATGGCCTTGTCCAGCACCGCCTTGGCGATCTGGGGATGCTCCTCAAAGAAGGTGGTCAGCTGGTCGTTCACCACCTGGTCAACCAGGGTGCGGATATAGGCGTTGCCCAGCTTGGCCTTGGTCTGACCCTCGAACTGGGCGTCCGTCAGCTTCACGGAGATGATGGCAGTAATGCCCTCCCGGCAGTCGTCGCCGGAGACCTTGTCGTCCCCCTTGATGATGCCGTTTTTCATGCCGTAGTTGTTGAGCACCCGGGTCAGAGCCGTCTTGAAGCCGGTTTCGTGCATACCGCCTTCGGGCGTACGCACGTCGTTGGCGAAGGACAGCAGGAATTCATTGTAGCCGTCGTTGTACTGCACGGCGATTTCCGCGGAGGCGTCGCCCTTGCTGCCCTTCATGTAGATCACTTCGTCATGGAGGACGGTCTTGTTCCGGTTGCACCAGGCAGCGAATTCCTTAATGCCGCCTTCGTAGCACATGGTTTCGGAAATCTGCTTTTCATCGTCCCGGTCGTCGGTGATGGTGATTGCCAGACCGGCGTTCAGGAAGGCCTCCTCCCGCATCCGCTCGTGAAGAATCTCATAGTCGTAGACCAGGGAATCGAACATCTCCGGGTCGGGCTGGAAGGTGACCTCGGTGCCGGTTTTGTCGGTTTTGCCCACCACCTTCATTTCCTGAGTGATGTGACCCCGGGCGAATTTCATTTCGTAAATTTCCCCGTTCTTGTGCACCCGCACCCGCAGCCACTCGGACAGCGCGTTGACAACAGACGCGCCTACGCCGTGGAGGCCGCCGGAGACCTTGTAGCCGCCGCCGCCGAATTTGCCGCCGGCGTGGAGCACGGTGTACACCACTTCCAGGGCAGGCCGTCCGGTCTGGGGCTGGATGTCCACGGGGATACCCCGGCCGTCGTCGGTGACGGTGATGGAATCGCCGGGATTGATGGTGACGGTGATGTGCTTGCAGTAGCCGGCCAGAGCCTCGTCGATGGCGTTGTCCACGATCTCATAGACCAGGTGGTGCAATCCGGAGGAGGAGGTGGAGCCGATATACATACCCGGCCGCTTGCGCACCGCCTCCAGACCCTCCAGAACCTGAATCTGAGAGCCGCCGTATTCCTGTGTTACTTTCGTTTCGTCAGACATTGTTGTCCTCCTATTTGAGCTATTTACGATTCATTCTTCACGAAATGGAAGGAGAAAACATAGAAAAAATGGATTATTTATTTAAGAATCAAATTATCGAAAAACCGTGTCATTGCGA
>CAKTXO010000282.1 GCA_934630985.1 uncultured Oscillospiraceae bacterium
TCCTGTCCTTCTTCGAGAGCAAGGGACATCTGCGCCTGCCCAGCTTCTCCCTGATTCCCCAGAATGACGCTTCTCTGTTGCTGATCAACTCCGGCATGGCACCTATGAAGCCCTACTTCACCGGCGAGGTGGAGCCTCCCTGTCACCGGGTGTGCACCTGCCAGAAGTGTATCCGTACCGGCGATATCGAGAACATCGGCAAGACCGCCCGTCACGGCACCTACTTTGAAATGCTGGGCAACTTCTCCTTCGGCGATTACTTCAAGCGGGAGGCCATCCACTGGAGCTGGGAGTTCCTGACCAAAGTGGTGGGTCTGGACGAAAACCGGCTCTATCCTTCCATTTACGAGAATGACGATGAGGCCTTCGACATCTGGAACAAGGAGGTCGGCGTTCCCGCTGACCGGATTTTCCGGTTCGGCAAGGAGGACAACTTCTGGGAGCACGGCTCCGGCCCCTGCGGCCCCTGCTCCGAAATCTACTATGACCGGGGCGAGAAGTACGGCTGCGGCAAGCCCGACTGCACCGTAGGCTGTGACTGCGACCGGTACATGGAGGTCTGGAACAACGTTTTCTCCCAGTTCAATAACGACGGCCAGGGCAACTACACCGAGCTTGCCCACAAGAACATCGACACCGGCATGGGTCTGGAGCGTCTGGCGGTGGTCTGCCAGGACGTGGACAGCCTGTTCGATGTGGACACCGTCATGAACATTACCAACAAGGTCACGGAGCTTACCGGCGCCACCTACGGCCAGAGCGTGAAAATGGACGTGTCTCTGCGGGTCATCACCGACCACATCCGGGCTGCCACCTTCATGATTGCCGACGGTGTGCTGCCCAGCAATGAAGGAAGAGGCTATGTGCTGCGCCGTCTGCTGCGCCGGGCTGCCCGTCACGGCAAGCTCCTGGGCGTGAACACTCCCTTCCTGTATCAGGTGGTGGAGACGGTCATTCACGAAAACGAGAATCACTACACCTATCTGCGGGAGCGGGCGGAATACATCACCCGGATTGTGAAAATCGAGGAAGAGAATTTCTGCCGTACCATCGACGGCGGCATGAGCATCTTCGCCCAGAAGCTGGCTGAGCACAAGCAGAAGGGGGAGACCCAGTTCTCCGGTGCCGATGCCTTCCTGCTGGCGGACACCTACGGCTTCCCCATTGACCTGACCATTGAAATGGTGGCCGATGAGGACATGACCCTGGACATGGATGAGTTCTACCGGCTCCGGGAGGAGCAGAAGGTTCGTGCCCGGGAAGCCCGGAAGGCCCTGGGCGACCTGGCCTGGGCAGGCATTGACCTGGGTCTGGACAACACCCCCACTACCTTTGTGGGCTATACGGAAAACAACTGCTCTGCCAAGGTGCTGGCGGTTTGCGTGGGCGACGAGGTCTCCGGCACCATCGCCGGCGGCGAGGAGGGCATCATTGTCCTGGACAAGACCCCCTTCTATGCGGAAATGGGCGGCCAGATTGCCGATACCGGCGTAATTCTGGTGGGTCACAGCCGGTTCCAGGTCACCGATGTTCAGAAGGACAAGGGCGGCAAGTACCTGCATCATGGCAAAATGGTCAGCGGCTCCATCAAGGTGGAAGACGAGGTTCTGGCTTCCATTGACGTGGAGCGGCGCAAGGCCATTATGCGGGCGCACACCGCCACCCACCTGCTTCAGAAAGCTCTGCAAACCGTCCTGGGCGACCATGTCCATCAGGCCGGTTCCTATGTGGAGCCCGACCATCTGCGTTTCGACTTTACCCATTACTCCGCTCTGACTCCTGAGGAGCTGGCCAAGGTCAACACTCTGGTTCAGAACGCCATCCTGGAGGGCTACTCCGTCGATGTTCAGGAAATGTCCATTGAGGAGGCCAAAGCCTCCGGCGCCACCGCTCTGTTCAGCGAGAAGTACGGCGATACCGTCCGGGTAGTCAACATGGGCGGCTATTCCGTGGAGCTGTGCGGAGGCACCCATCTGGACAACACCGCCAAGGTAGGCCCCTTCGAGCTGGAAAGCGAATGCAGCGTGGCCTCCGGCGTGCG
>CAKTXO010000283.1 GCA_934630985.1 uncultured Oscillospiraceae bacterium
CGGCAGGGGGCGATTTTCAGCAGCTCCCCGCTCCAGCTGTTCAGCACCGGCAGGGTTCTTTCGATGGTGGGAAGATACAAAGTGCCCACATATTCCCGGCCGTCGATCTCCACCACCGGCATTTCCATTTCCGGCACCAGCTCATAATCCGGCTGGGTGAAAGAAGGAAGGGTCTCCCCTTCCCTCTGCGGCTCGGTTTCCTGTGCTTGCTCACTCTGCCGGACAAGCTGAATCAAATCCTGGGAGGCGGTAGCACCCGCCTGCCGATCGTCCCAGAGGTTAAAGCACGCCAAGACGGCCGCCGCCAGAATCAGAAGCAGCCCCAGGGTTATGGTCAGGGTTCCCTTACGCCTCATAGTTATCCTCTTTCCGGCGCAGAAGACCCACAATCACCAGCACCAGTCCCGCCAGCAGCAGCACCGGCACCGGCCACCAGAGCTGACCGGTCTGGGGCAGCTTGCCGCCCCTGGGATGGTCGGGACGGTTGCAGGTGTTTGTCACCGTGATGATGTTTCCGACCTTCTTCACCTCTGGGTCATTGTAGCCCTTCACCCGCTCCTCTGTCACCGTCCAATCGCAGGTGGCGTCCAGATCGTACCATGTGTATTTCCATTTTCCGTTCTGGGGCAGGGTGATCGTATCGTATTTTTCCCCGTCGCAGAGCAAGTCCACGGTAATGGATTCCGGACGGCGTTTGGGATGGCAGGAATCCTTCCAGACCTTAATGACCGTGATGTCCGTTTCCGTGCTCTCCCGGCTGGACTTGGCGTTGGCCTCCTGCTTGTAGACCCACTCATTGTTAAAATAATTGGGCAGGCTCACCAGGAAGGGCAAGGTGGTATAGACCCAGCCGTTTTTTACGGTTTTGGTTTCGGGAACATAGTAAAGGCCGGGAACCAGGGCATTTCCCTGGGAGGGGAATGCCGCATTCCCTTTTTCATTGGTTTTCGCCTTGTCCACGGGGGTAACACCCGCGGGGAAATTGCTTTGCAGCATGTCCCGGGTCTTCTCCCAGTCCGCGGCGCTGTTGCCGAAAATGTAGTTTTCAAAGCCGGGCTCCGGCGTCAGCGCGCCCCCCTGCCCCATTTTCGCCACCAGGTACAGAGAAAACTTCACGCCGGAAAGGGCGATGGGCTTGCTTCCATCCTGATTCGCATAATGAATGGTCAGGGAAACCTTCTCCTTCAGATTCGGTGCCGACTGGGCACCGACAGGCAGCGCCAGGGCGCTCACCAGAGCCAGCAGGCTCAGGAGCAGCGCGGATACCCTCTGTATTCGTTTCATAATCTCATCACCACTTCATTTCTTCCGCCGCCTGGGAATCAGAAGTCCCAGAAGCAGCACCAGCAAAATGGGGGCGGCCACCACCGGCGCCACCAGATAAGGCTCAATCTGAATGGCGTCCGAGGTCACCCGGACATTTTTCGCGTCTTTTTCCGTCTCCACCCGGTGGCCTCGCACCAGGAGCCGGTGGGTATTGATGCCGTAAGGGGTGCAGGTCACCAGGGTGCATAAGTCTTTCCCCTCCTCGATGAGCAGGGCTTCGGTGTCCTGAGGCTCCACAATTAAAATCTGGTCAACCTCGTAGGTCAGCACCTGATCCAGCACCCCCAGCCGGAACCGATCCCCCACCACCAGCCGATCCAGGTCGGTAAAGAGCTTGGCACTGGGCAAGCCCCGGTGACCGGACAGGACGCAGTGGGTGCTCTCCCCGCCGACCGGCAGGCTCGTCCACTCCAAATGCCCCACGGCCACCTGCAAAACCGATTCCTCGGTGCCGTGATAAATGGGCAGGGACACGTTGATGCTGGGAATCTCGATATAGCCCATAATTCCCATGCCGGACACATCCAGCAGCCGCTCATATTCCGCCTTCTGACTGTCGTCCAGAAGATAGGCGTTTTCCCTGCCTACCAGGGAGCGGTTATATTCCCAGGCCTGCTGCCAGAGCTCGTCATAGCGGTTTTCGTCCAGCTTGGAAACCTCCTGGGAATAAGCGGCGATGGCACGGGA
>CAKTXO010000284.1 GCA_934630985.1 uncultured Oscillospiraceae bacterium
CACATGGCTGTAGTGATCCGGCTCGCAGCCGCCGTACTCCCGGTGGTACTGCTCCCGGCTTTTGTCCACCCGGTCAATCATTTTCCGAGCCATCTTGGGATCCATGGACAGCTGCCCGGTGCACACCCCCAGCCGGTACTCATAGGGAGCATAGACCCGGATGTTGAACACATCCGTCCGATCCTTCAGCACCGCGTCGGCGCACCGACCTACGATGATGCAGCTTTCCTTCTCGGCCAAGTCCCGGATAATGTTGGACTGGGTCTGAAACAGCTCGTCCTGGACGCTTAAATTGCCGGTACCCAGGGGGTACAGGCTCCGGAAGAAGCTGGTGCTGTGGGAGTCCTCGGTGTCGCTGACCTCCCGGACGGGAAGCCCCAGCCGGGCGGCGGTGGCCTCCACAATATCCCGGTCGTAGAAGTTGATCCCCAGCTCCCGGCTCATGGCCTGGGCAATGGGACGGCCGTTGCTGGCAAACTGCCGGGTCAGGGTGACGACAAAATGCTTCATAGGGCTGCCTCCTGCTTTTTCCGGGTGGTTCCCCGCCGCTGCATCCGCCTGACGGCGCAGGACAGGGCAAAGTTGATGACGAAATAGATCACAAAGGCCAGGCCGAACAGGACGAACACGTCGCTGACCATCTGCCGCCCCACCCCGTTGAACATATTGGAGGTGGCCAGAATCTTCCGCACCCGGCTCATCAGCTCAATGCAGGCCAGATTCGCCAGATAGCTGGAATCCTTCACCGTGGAGATCACCTGGCTCAGCAGGGTAGGCACCACCGCCCGATAGGCCTGGGGCAGGATAATATACCCCATGGTCTGCACCATGGAAAAGCCCTGGGTGTGGGCGGCCTCAAACTGACCCTTGGGGATAGCGTTCAGACCGCCCCGGATGATCTCGGCAATGATGGAGGACTCAAAGAGCACCAGAGCCACCACCGCCCGGAAGAGGATTTTCATTTCCACGCTGGTCAGCCCCCACATTTTCCGGGCGAAGAACTTGGGGCAGGGGCAGGCCACCAGGCAGATAAAAATCCACAGAAGCAGCGGGGTGTTTCGGAAAATCTCAATATATACGGTAGAAATCCACTGAAAAATCCGGCTTTTTCCCGTGCAGTAGTTCCGGCACAGAGCCAGCACGCTGCCAAGCAAAATGCTGATGACCACGGCCAGCACGGACAGCACCAGGGTAAAGGCCACGCCCTTGCCGATGTAGCTCAGCACGCCGGGATAGCCCAAAATGGAAACGCTTGCCTGCCAGTTCATTTATGCCGCCTCCTTTGTCAGTTTGGTACTCTGGGATTCCCGCCGCTTCAGGCTGGTCTCCCAGCGGGTGGCCAGATGGCTCAGGGGATAGCAGATGCAGAAGAACATGGCGCCGCACAGAATGTAAGCCGGGGCATAAGCGCCGCCGGTGGAGGCGCCGGTGACAAAGCTGTAGGTCAGACTGATGAGATCCGCGCCGCCGACGATGTACAGGCAGCTGGTATTCTTGATCAGGTTCACCATCTGGTTGACCATGGGCGGCAGGATGATCTTGATGCTCTGAGGCAGGATGATCTGCCACATGGTGTCAAAATAGCCGAAGCCCTGGCTTTCCGCCGCCTCAAACTGTCCTTTCGGAATGGAGGCAATGCCCGCCCGAACCACCTCGGACATATAGGCCCCGGTGTAGATGCCCAGTGCCGCGATGCCGGTGGCGATGATGTCCGTTTTCACTCCGGAGAAGGCCAGCACATAGTACAGAAAGCACATCTGCAAAACCACCGGCGTATTCTGAATGAACTCCACATACACCCGGGCCACTGCCCGCAGTCCCCGGTTCTGGGAGGATGCCATCAGGCCGAAAAGGAATCCCAGGATCAGAGCCAGAATCAGAGCCACCGCCGCAGTGCGCAGGGTGTTGCCAAAGCCGGTGAGAAAAGTAGCCCGGTAAACCCACAGCTTCTGCCAGGCAGCGGGGGAAAAAACTTCATCCATGGGTAGAACCTCCTTT
>CAKTXO010000285.1 GCA_934630985.1 uncultured Oscillospiraceae bacterium
CCCGGCATGAACCGCCGGTTTTCCGCCGAGGCCTTCGCCTGGATGGAGCCCAGCCTTTGGGGGCAGGTGCGCACCGAGGCAAAGGACAAGGAATTCCAGGGAAAATACCAGATTCTGGGCTCGGACAACGACCCCAAGTGCATTTCCCTGTCCATGTCCAACGCCAGAAAGGCCGGCGTTGCCGACTGTATTTCCTTCCGGGACGGGGACGCTACCAAGATGGACTTGCCCGCCCAGAGCGGCGTTCTCATCTGCAACCCGCCCTACGGCCAGCGGATGCTGGAGCAGCGGACGGCTCAGCGACTCTATCAGGAGCTGGGGCGGCATCTGCGCTACGCCGACGGCTGGAAGAAGTATATCATCACCTCCGAGCCGGAGTTTGAGCATTACTTTGGCAGGCGGGCGGATAAGAAGCGAAAGCTGTACAACGGCATGATCAAATGTGATTACTATATGTATTTGGGCGGCAGACAAAAGAAATAAAGAATCGGAGGTGCCCTATGAAGCACCTGTTCATCATCAATCCCGCGGCGGGCAGCCACGACCAGACCGACTGGTATCGCGCCCAGATTGAAACCCACTGCGCCGGGCTGGACTACGAAATCCGGGTCTCCCAGGCCCCGGGGCAGTGCCGGGAAATCGCCCGGGCGGCGGCGGAAACCGGGGAAGAAGTGCGGCTTTACGCCTGCGGCGGCGACGGCACCCTGAACGAAGTGGCCTCCGGCGCGGCGGGCTTTCCCAATGCGGCGGTCACTGCCTTTTCCGGAGGAAGCGGCAACGATTTCGTGCGGATTTTCTCGGAAAACACCGCTTTTTCCGATCTTTCCCGGCTTCTGGACGCGGAGGAAACGGTCTTTGACCTGATTCGCTGCAATGAGGATCTGGCTTTGAACGTCTGCTCCGTAGGACTGGATGCCCGGATCGGCACGGATGTGGCCCGGTATAAGCGTCTGCCCTTTTTGCAGGGCTTCAACGCCTACGCCGCTTCCACGGTCATCAATCTCTTCCGGGGCATTTCCGCCCACTATGTGGTGGAAGTGGGGGGAGAGCGAATCGACGGTGAGCAGACCTTCGTGTGCGTGTGCAACGGACAGTATTACGGCGGCGGCTTCCATCCCGTGCCGGAGGCCGACCCCTCGGACGGGCTTCTGGAGGTGCTTCTGGTAAAGAAGGTGAGCCTTCTCCAGGTTCCCGGCATCATCGGCAAGTACAAAAACGGCCGCTGGAAGGAGCTTCCCCAGTTCGTCCGGCACTTTCAGACCCGGCAGCTGCGCGTAATCTGCGACGAGCCCAGCGCGGTGAATCTGGATGGAGAGCTGCTCACCGCTCAAACCGTGGACATCTCCCTGGCGGCGGAAAAGCTGCGCTTTTTCTACCCCAGAGGCCTTCGCTGGAAGCCCTGACTGCCGGAAAAATCCCCTTAGCCCAGGGCGGTTTTCCGGAAAAGCAGAGTTTTCTCCATACTGTAACAAAACGAAGCACCGGGCGCACAAAAAACAGCCTGGGCGGGAAGCGGGTTTTGTCAAAAGCACACATTTTACCCGCTGAAATTTATGTAAAAAACCGTCTGAATTTCGGTTTCCAAAAATTGACAAGCATATTTGACCGTGATATAATTACATATCGTAACGGGAAAGGTAAGGTAAACATATGGCAGGAGAACTTCGGATCAAGCCCGGCACCAAGCTCAGGATGGCTCTGGATGTTCCCATCGGCCAGCAGCCCCAGTTCAACCTGGTGTGCACCTTCGTCAGATCTCTGGACGTGGCCTCCTTCCTGATCTCCATCCCCATGCGGGACGGCCAGCCCATGCCCATGGACGATACCCGCAAGCTCCTGATTCGCTACGGCACCGATAAGGACGCCATGATCGTGGCGGGCTACGCCGACGACGTGGTGAAGGAGGGCATTCGCCGCTGCTGGAAAATCCGCCGGGTGGCGGAGCAGCGTCAGTTCTTCCAGCGTGCCGACGAACGTCTGAA
>CAKTXO010000286.1 GCA_934630985.1 uncultured Oscillospiraceae bacterium
GAAACTGCCAATCTTCTGGCCGAGTGCGCGGCGGAGCAGCAGCGGCTGCAAAACCGGCTGGGTCAGTATCAGGGACGCATGGAGATTCTGGGAAGTCCCCAGGAATTGGGCTTGCAGCGCAAGCGTGTGGCGGATCGGATCGCCCGGTTGGAGGAAACCTATGAGGCTCTGACCATTGCCCTGGACACCCTGTCCCAGGCCAGGTCTTCCTTGCAGCGGCGGTTCGCCCCCCGAATCACCCAGCGAGCTCAGGAAATTCTGAGTGCTCTGACGGAAAACCGGTATCACAGCCTGACCATGGGGGAGGATTTCTCCTTGCAGGCGGGGGCGGGGCAGGAGGACGTGCTCCACGATGCCATCTGGCGCAGCGACGGCACGGTAGATCAGCTGTACCTGTCTTTGCGGCTGGCAGTGGCGGAGGAACTGACCCCGGAGGCTCCGCTGGTGCTGGACGATGCCCTGGTGCGCTTTGACGATGACCGCATGGCTCAGGCCTTGAAAATCCTCAAGGAAATGGCAAAAAACAAGCAGGTCATCTGCTTTACCTGCCAGAATCGGGAGAAGAATGTGTAACCAGACGCACCCCCTTCCAAAATAATAAAATAAGAAGCACATCATTTCTGAAAACCAGAAGTGATGTGCTTCTTTTTATTAAAGATACTTTTCAATGGAAATTTTTGTGGCTTTCACGATATCAGCAATGACTTTCGCTTCCTGAGCGGAGCAGCGTTCCAATACAGCGGCAATATCATCCAGGGAGGTGCTGGTGGTCTCAACTGCGGGAATGTCCAGCAGCTCGTCGGTTCGCACTTCCAAAGCGGCGGCAATGTCAACGAAAACCGGCAGGCTTAATTTTGTATTTCCGGTTTCAATATGACTCATATGGGTGGTGGAGATACCGATTCGCTCCGCCAATTCCTCCTGAGAGAGACCGTGGGCTTTGCGGATTTTGCGTATCTTCTGACCGATTTTGTAATAATCCATAAAAATACCGCCTATGTAGTAAAATACTACTTGAATTATATAGGCAGAAATGCTAATATTACATAAACGCTATAGGCTATTATTTGTGCTTATAGTTAAAAATATGAAAACGAGGTGCATGAAATGGAGAGAGAAACGGCCGGAATATCCGGACAAATGATGTTGATTTAACGAAAAGGCTTGGGAGGTAATTATAAATGCGAAAGAGATTTTTACTACTGTCAGCACTTGTACTATGCTTGCTGCTCTGCGCTTGCGGAACAAAACAAGACGGGACTAATGCAAGCTCTGAAATTGAGTTGAGCACGACAGCAGAGGAAACGGTTGCACTGACGGAGAAAGAACAAATTGAGAAGATCCTCAGTGAGCGGATTGAAGAAGAATACTACAATACTGTTATTGATGGAATTACGATCAACGATGACTTGGGTACGGAGAAAGAAAACGACTATATTGCGCTTGTTCATTTGACTTGGAATACGAGGAACAGCGGAAAATTGTCAAAGGAAGTCTTGAAGATGTATTCTGATGACCTTGCTGCCGCATTAGCGAAAGAAAATAATTCTGTACGGGAAATTGCTATATTTTGGACTGTGCCTTACCTGAATGATAAGGCGAAATGCAGCTATGAAAGAGTGTCGAATGGCTTTCGAGTAATGGATGAAATGTGGGGTGGAGCATTTTCCTAATATCGAAACCGGAAGCTGTGAAGCCCTCGACTTTGCACTACTCTGCGTCAAGAGCCGATTTCACCAGTTGCGCTTAGTACACGTCTGCGGGCTTTGTGGTTCGCAATGACATTGAATCTTTTGGACTTATTAACAAACGAAACAGGGAGCAGCTTTTGGACTGCTCCCTGTAATATTATGCTATGCGATAGCTCAGACCCGCTCGGCGGCCTCTACGAC
Source organism: uncultured Oscillospiraceae bacterium (assembly GCA_934630985.1). Lineage (GTDB taxonomy): Bacteria > Bacillota > Clostridia > Oscillospirales > Oscillospiraceae > Faecousia. Next base: position 1,893 of record CAKTXO010000286.1, read on the forward strand.
GTGCTTCATGAGAACGCTGGTGGTCACGGAGCCTACACCGCCGGGAACGGGGGTGATGGCGTCCACGATGGGCTCCACCTCGTCGAACTT
>CAKTXO010000287.1 GCA_934630985.1 uncultured Oscillospiraceae bacterium
CTGGAGGAGCTGCGGGTCAAGCTGCTGGGCAAGAAGGGAGAACTGACTGCCGTTCTCAAGCAGATGGGCAAGCTTTCCGCTGAGGAGCGGCCCGTCATGGGACAGCTAGCCAACTCCGTCCGGGCCCAGATCGAGGAAAAGCTGGAAAGCCGGAAGGCGGACATCCACGCGGCGGTGTTGGAGGCCAAGCTGGCCGCCGAGTCCATCGATGTGACCATTCCCGGCAAGGAAATCACCATCGGCCATCAGCACCCCATGAATCAGGTGCTCCAGCAGATCAAGGATATTTTCGTGGGCTTGGGCTACCAGGTGGTAGACGGCCCGGAGGTAGAGCTGGCGGACTACAACTTCACCCGGCTGAATATCGAAGAGGGGCACCCCTCCCGGGATCGGAGCGACACCTTCTATTTCACCGATGACGACAGCGTTCTTCTGCGTACCCAGACCAGCCCCATGCAGATTCGCTTCATGGAAACCCACAAGCCTCCCCTGTGTATGCTGGCTCCCGGCCGGGTATTCCGGAAGGATGAGGCCGATGCCACCCACTCCCCCATGTTCCATCAGATCGAGGGTCTGGTGGTGGACGAGAACATCACCATGGGTGACCTGAAGGGCGCCCTCATCACCATGATGCGCAAAATTTACGGCGAGCAGTCCGTCATGCGCTTCCGTCCCCATCACTTCCCCTTCACCGAGCCCAGCTGTGAAATGGACATGCAGTGCCACAAGTGCCACGGCACCGGCGAAATCGACGGTCAGGTCTGCTCCACCTGCCATGGCGAGGGCTGGATCGAGCTGCTGGGTGCGGGCATGGTGCACCCCAAGGTTCTGGAAAACTGCGGCATTGACCCGGAGAAGTATTCCGGCTTCGCCTTCGGCATGGGTCTGGAGCGGATGGCCATGGGCCGCATGAAGATCAATGACCTGCGTCTGATCTTCGACAACGACATTCGGTTCCTGAACCAGTTCTAAGAGGAGGTAGGAAGATGAAGCTCAACAGAAAATGGCTCAACGAGGAATTCGTTGACCTTTCCCATGTATCCGATAAAGAATTCGTGGAAACCCTGACCGTTTTCGGCCAGAAGGTGGAGACCTATGAGCGGATGGACGCGGAAATCAAGAATGTGGTGGTGGGCAAGGTTCTGTCCATGGTGCGTCACCCCAATTCCGACCATATGTGGATTTGCCAGGTGGACGTGGGACAGCCGGAGCCTGTGCAGATTGTCACCGGTGCCCAGAATGTCCATGAGGGCGACCTGGTTCCCACGGCTCTTCACAACTCCTGGCTCCCCGGTGGCGTGCACATCACCAAGGGCAAACTCAGAGGTGAGGTTTCCTGCGGTATGCTCTGCTCCTTTGCCGAGCTGGGTCTGACCCAGAACGATGTGCCCGGCGCCTATGCCGACGGCATCTGGATTCTGAACGACGAGGACTGCAAGCCCGGCCAGGACATCAACACCGTCATGGGCACCGACGACACCGTGGTGGACTTTGAGATCACCAACAACCGCCCCGACTGCTATTCCATCATCGGCCTTGCCCGGGAGGCTGCCGCCGCTTTTGACAAGCCCATGCGCCATCATGAGCCTGTGGTTCACGGCAGCGATGCCGGTTCCATTTTTGACCACCTGGATGTGGAAGTCCCCGCGGAGAACCTGTGCAACCGGTATTCCTCCCGGATGGTGGCCAACGTAAAGATCGGCCCCTCCCCCAAGTGGCTGCGCCAGCGGCTCCGTGCCAACGGCGTGCGTCCCATCAATAACATTGTGGACATCACCAACTATGTGATGCTGGAATACGGCCAGCCCATGCACGCTTTTGACTATCGGTACGTCAAATCCGGCAAAATTGTCGTTCGGGAGGCTCAGGCCGGGGAAACCCTGACCACCCTGGACGGCAGCGTCCGTCAGCTGAAGCCCGGTATGCTGGTCATTGCCGACGACACCCGTCCCATCGGCCTTGCCGGCATCATGGGCGG
>CAKTXO010000288.1 GCA_934630985.1 uncultured Oscillospiraceae bacterium
CTTCCGCGTCCCGGACGCTGCCCATTTCAAAGGTGCTGCGGATCATGGCACCATAGTCTTGCATAACGTTACCTCCTTAGAGCTTTTGATATGCCTTGTCCAGAAATTTCTGACTGTTTACAATCACCCGCTTGTGGGTGCCCCTGCCGATTTCGCCTGCCTCGTCAAAGGCGTGAAGGTGGAAGGAAATGACCTTGCCGTCAACCTCCGTGACCTCGGCCTCCGCCCGAACCTCCAGCCCCACCGGGGTGGCGGACAGATGCTCCAGGTTCAGCATCGTGCCGACAGTGGTCTGCCCCTCTGGCAGGACACTTGCGATGGCGTCGCAGGCGGCGCCTTCCATGAGGGCGGCCATGCAGGGGGTGGCGTAGACCAGCAGCTCACCGGAGCCAACAAGCTGGGCGGTGTCCTCCCGCTCTACCAGGGTAGAAGCCTCCCCCTTCATTCCGACGGTTATCTCCATGGGTATCACGTCCTTTCTCATTCTTTACTTCAACTATAGCCCAAAATCTTTTGACTGTCAATGAAAAGCTTGGGCAATCCCACACAATTGTGTCGGCGAGCCGCGGCCAATCTTTTGCGCCATTTCCGCAGTTTTGAAAACGGGAAATACACAAAGTATTCCTCCGTTTTCAAAACTTTGAACTGACCCAAAATCTTAGGCCGGGTCTTCTTGCCAAATTGTGTGGAATTGCCCTTGCCTTTTCCTAGGAAAATGTTATAATGAACCCATTCATCAGAAAGAGGTGACCGTTTTATGGTTATCAATGACAAGCTGAATCTTACCATGCTTTGCGACTACTATGAGCTGACCATGAGCCAGGGCTATTTCTCCACCGGTTTTGCCGACCGGATCGCCTACTTCGACCTGTTCTTCCGGCAGTGCCCCGACGGCGGCGGCTTCGCCATCGCGGCAGGTCTGGAGCAGATCGTCCAGTATGTTCAGGATCTGCATTTCGGCCCGGAGGACATCGAATATCTCCGGGGGCGGAAGATGTTCAGCGAGGACTTTTTGCGGTATCTGGCGGACTTCAAGTTCACTGGCGACATCTGGGCCGTTCCCGAGGGCACGCCCATTTTCCCCAATGAGCCCATCATCACCGTCCGGGCTCCCGCCATTCAGGCCCAGCTGGTGGAGACCTACATGCTGCTGTGCATCAACCACCAGAGCCTGATTGCCACCAAGGCCAACCGGATCGTCCGAGCCGCGGAAGGCCGGACGGTGCTGGAATTCGGCTCCCGCCGTGCCCAGGGCGCGGACGCGGCCATTCTGGGCGCCCGGGCGGCCTACATCGGCGGCTGCCACGGCACCGCCTGCACCATTTCCGACCAGCTCTTCGGCGTTCACGCCGGGGGCACCATGGCTCATGCCTGGGTGCAGATGTTTGACAGCGAGTACGAGGCCTTCAAGGCCTACGCCCAGATGTACCCCAACAACGCCGTGCTGCTGGTGGACACCTACAACACCCTGAAATCCGGCGTGCCCAATGCCATCCGGGTGTTCAACGAGGTTCTCAAGCCCCTGGGCATTACCAAGTGCGGCATCCGCCTGGATTCCGGCGACATGGCCTATCTGACCCAGCAGGCCAGAAAAATGCTGGACGAGGCCGGGTGGACGGAGTGCGCCATTTCCGTGTCCAACTCCCTGGATGAGTACATCATCCGGGACATCCTCCGTCAGGGAGCGAAAATCGACATGTTCGGCGTGGGCGAGCGGCTGATCACCGCCCGGAGCGAACCGGTCTTCGGCGGCGTGTACAAGCTGGCCGCCGTGGAGGAGCCCGACGGCACCATCGTGCCCAAGATCAAGATTTCCGAGAACGTGGTGAAGATCACCAACCCCCACTACAAGAAGCTCTACCGGTTCTTCGCCAAGGACACCGGCAAGGCCATCGCCGACTACATCACCATCCACGATGAGGTGGTGGACGACAACCGGGATATGGAGATTTTCGACCCGGA
>CAKTXO010000289.1 GCA_934630985.1 uncultured Oscillospiraceae bacterium
CCGATGGTGTTACGATGACGAAGGGAAGGCTGGCTTCGTGCCGGAAAGGAAGAATCATATGGATAACAAGCGTATTTTTACCGACGAGGAGCTGCACTATCTGCGGCTGCTTGCCCGGCAGTACCCCACGGTGGAGGCCGCGGGCACGGAGATCATCCGGCTCAAGGCCATCCTGAATCTGCCCAAGCCCACGGAGCACTTCATGTCCGATATTCACGGCGAGCATGAGGCGTTTCTGCACATTCTCAACTCCGGCTCCGGCGAAATCAAGGAAAAGCTGGAAGAGCTCTTCGCCACCTCCATGACCCAGCGGGACATGAACGACCTGGCGACCCTCATCTACTACCCCACCTCCAAGCTGGCGCTAGTCGCCGACGAGGAGGAGAACCTGGACGAGTGGTACCGGCTGACCATTCATCGGCTGGTAGATTTGTGCCGGTTCGTCTCCACCAAGCACACCCGCTCCAAGGTTCGCACCTACATGGATCCGGACTACGAGACCATTCTCGATGAGCTGATTCACCTGGTGGAGGAGGGCGGCTCCCGGAAGGATCAGTACGAGAACATCATCGACACCATTATCCAGATCGGTCAGGCGGCAGACGTGATTCGAGCCATCTGCCAGGTCATCAAGTCCCTGGTTGTGGATCAGCTGCACATTGTGGGCGATATTTTCGACCGGGGCCCCCGGGCGGACATCGTCATGGACAGCCTGATGTCCAGCCGGAATGTGGACATCCAGTGGGGCAACCACGATGTGCTGTGGATGGGCGCGGCCTCCGGCTCCCGGACGCTGGTGGCCACGGTGCTCAGCAATTCCATCCGCTACAATAACCTGGACGTGATCGAGACGGGCTACGGCATTTCCCTGCGGCCGCTGTCCATCTTCGCCAACGAGGTCTATAAGAATTCCAATACCGACCAGTTCAAGGTCAAGCTTACGGGCACCGATGCCGACCAGTACACGGAAAAGGACAAGCTGCTCTCCGCCCGGATGTACAAGGCCATTACCATTATCCTCTTCAAGCTGGAGAGCCAGAAGGTTCTGCGCCGTCCGGAGTTCGGCATGGCCGACCGGCTGCTGCTGGATAAAATCAACTATACCGACAAGACCATCACCCTGGGGGACAAGGTCTATCCCATGCTGGACTGTGACTTCCCCACCATTGACCCCGCCGACCCCTACACCCTGACGGAGGAGGAAAACCACGTCATCAATCAGCTGACGGACTCCTTCGAAAATTCCGAGAAGCTTCAGCGGCACATCCGCTACCTCTACTCCAAGGGCGGGCTGTACAAGGTCTGCAACGGAAATCTTCTGTTCCACGGCTGCATTCCCATGAACGACGACGGCAGTCTCATGACCTTCACCATCGGCGGCAAGGAGCGCAGCGGCAAGCGGTTCCTGGACTACGCCGAAAAGACCGCCAGAAAGGCCTACTATGACAAGCGTGGCTCGGAAGAGCGGCAGTTCGGCATGGACTTCCTCTGGTGGCTCTGGGCAGGCCGGAACAGCCCCATCTTCGGCCGGGATCGGATGACCACCTTTGAGCGGCGGTTTATCGCGGACGAGGCCACCTGGGTGGAACCCAAGAATGCCTACTACACCTACTACCAGGATCCGGCGGTCTGCGAGGGCCTTCTGAAGGAATTCGGCCTGGAAGGCGAGCACTGCCACATCATCAACGGCCATGTGCCCGTGAAGGTGCGCAAGGGCGAAAGCCCCATCAAGGGCGGCGGCAAGCTCATCGTCATTGACGGCGGCTTCAGCCGAGCCTATCAGGCTACCTCCGGCATTGCGGGCTATACCCTGATCTACAACTCCCGGCACTACCGGATCGTGTCCCACCAGCCCTTCACCAGCAAGTGGAACGCGGTGCACAAGAACGACGACATCCGCAACGATTCGGAGATTTTCGAGAAAATGGAGACCCGGATGCGGGTGAG
>CAKTXO010000290.1 GCA_934630985.1 uncultured Oscillospiraceae bacterium
GGCAGCGCCTTCAGGCGATGCCTTCCTGATTAAAATTAAGATTTTAATCAGGAAATAGTATCAGATCCCAAGGGGTAACGATCGCGTTCCCAAGGGGCAAAGAAAGGAAGAAAATGATATGAAAAAGATGTTTGCTCTGCTGCTGGTTCTGGTACTGGCTCTGACCTGCCTGTCCGCCTGCGGCGCCTCCTCCGACTCCGACCTGAAGTACATTCAGAAGAAGGGCACCATGATCGTGGGCATTACCGACTACGAGCCCATGGACTACAAGGACGAAAACGGCAACTGGACGGGCTTCGACGCGGAGCTGGCCGAGCAGGTCTGCGAGAAGCTGGGCGTCAAGTGCGAGTTCTTCGTTCTGGCCGACTGGGGCAAGAAGTTCTACGAGCTGGAAACCAAGAACATCGACGCCATCTGGAACGGCATGACCATCACCGATGAGGTCAAGCTGAACACCAACTGCTCCGATGCCTATGTGGTCAATGCCCAGGTGCTGGTCATGAAGGCCGACGCTCTGGCAAACTACACCACCCCCGAGTCCCTCAGCGATCTGACCTTCGCCGTGGAGAACGGCTCTGCCGGTCAGGAAGCGGTTCTGGGCATCGGCATTCCTGAGGATCAGATCATCGCCGTCCAGGATCAGGCCGCGGCTCTGATGGAAGTCGCCGCCGGTACCTCTGACGCCTGCGTCATCGACATCACCATGGCCAACGCCATGACCGGCGAGGGCACCAGCTACGCCGACCTGGCCGCCGGCATCAGCCTGACCAGCGAGGAATACGGCATCGGCTTCCGGAAGGACTCCGATGTCACCGCCAAGGTCAACGAGCTGCTGCAAGCAATGAAGGCCGACGGCTCTCTCCAGGCTCTGGCCGACAAGTACAGCCTGACGCTGGCTGATTAAATCCCCACAATCCACCTAAGGGAGGGCACACGCCCTCCCTTCCTTGAGTAAACTACCAAAAAGAGAGGTAAGGCTATGTTCCTCCCGGTTACTTTGCAGCTTCTGGCAGGGTTCGGAAAATCCCTGGAAATTTTCTGCCTGACCCTGCTGTTTTCCATCCCTCTGGGGCTTGTGGTCTGCTTCGGCTCCATGAGCAAATTCTCTCCCCTGCGCCGTCTGGTGCGGTGCTTTGTCTGGATCATCCGGGGCACCCCCTTGATGCTCCAGCTGATCATCATCTTCTATGGGCCGGGTCTGATGTTCGGCATGTCCGCCATGCCCCGGTTCACTGCCACCATTGTGGCCTTCGCCATCAACTACGCCTGCTATTTTTCTGAAATCTACCGGGGCGGCATTGAGTCCATCCCTCTGGGTCAGTACGAGGCCGGTCAGGTGTTGGGCATGACGAAGAGCCAGATTTTCTTCAAGCTGGTGCTTTTGCAGGTGGTCAAGCGGATTCTGGCTCCCATGAGCAACGAGATCATCACCCTGGTCAAGGACACTTCCCTGGCTCGAATTATCAGCGTGTACGAAATCATCTGGGCGGGCGAGGCCTTTATCAAGAAGGGGCTCATCTGGCCTCTGTTCTACACCGGTGCCTTCTACCTGATTTTCAACGGTCTTCTGACCATTCTCTTCGGCAAGCTGGAAGAAAAACTAAACTATTTCAGAGGTTGAGCCATGGCAATTTTGGAAGTAAAGAATATCAAAAAGGGCTTCGGCTCTGTGGACGTGCTCAGAGGCGTCAGCTTTTCTCTGGAAAAGGGTCAGGTGCTGGCTATCATCGGCTCCTCCGGCAGCGGCAAGACCACCCTGCTTCGCTGCCTGAATTTCCTGGAAACTCCGGATGAGGGAGAAATCCGGGTGGATGGCAAGCTTCTCAACGACGGCAGCCTGACGGAGGAACAGATTCGCCAGAACCGGCTTCATTTCGGCCTGGTGTTCCAGAATTTCAACCTGTTCCCCCAGTACACCGTGCTGGAAAACGTGATGCTGGCTCCCA
>CAKTXO010000291.1 GCA_934630985.1 uncultured Oscillospiraceae bacterium
GTGAAGACGTACTTTTCCATCAGGCCGTCCACCACGGCGTGGATGGTGACGGCACCGTTTGAGCCGGGATCGGCGGACAGCTCGATTTTGTGACCGGACAGCCGACGGCGCAGATATTCCTCAGGGTCGTCACATTCCACTTCCTCAAAGAAAACGTCCCGCATCTGGTTGTTCCGGCAGAGGTTCTGAATTTCATGCACCAGTTCGTATTCCATTACAGTTCCTCCAGAAGAGTTTCCAGCTGGGAAAGCCCCTCGATTTCGTAATCCGGGTGGATATTCCCGGCGGCTTTGTGAGCGGGATTGACCCAGACGGTTCGCAGACCCGCGTTGATGCCGCCCTGAATGTCCGAGGTCAGGCTGTCGCCCACCATCAGAGCCTTCCTTGGGTCGAAGCCGGAAATCTGAGCAAAGCACCGGTCGAAGAAGGCCTTATCCGGCTTGTTGAAGCCGATTTCCTGGGAGATAAACACCTTCTCAAACCAGGGGTACAGATTGGCGCTGGTGAGCCTGCCCTGCTGAACCACGGCGGTGCCGTTGCTCACCAGGAACAGCCGGTATTTTTCGTGAAGACGCTTTACGGCTTCCTCCGCTCCGGGGAGAAAATAGTGGCCGATGGACAGATTGTGCTCATAGGACTTCATGCAGTCGGCGGCGCTGACCTCCTGTCCCAGCTCCCGGAAGAGCTGGACAAACCGACCTTCCAGCACCTGTGGCCTCGTGAGCTTTCCTTTTTCCAGCTGTTCCCAGTGCCATTTGTTGATTTCGTGGTAGCGGTTCAGAATGGCCTCCGTAGGCGCAATTCCGAAGGAACGGATGGTTTTGCTCAGGGCGATTCGCTCGGCCTTGTGGAAGTCCAGAATGGTGTCATCCAGGTCCAGCAGTAAAAATTCGATCATGTTTCTCTCCATTTGACGATTTCGTTGGCTAGTCTTACAAATTCCGGGATGCTCAGCGTCTCCCCCCGGACGTTGGGGTCAAAGCCTGCGGCGGCAATCACCTGGGCGGCGCCGGCCTTGCCCAGTTCCGGAAAGCCGGAGGCCAGGCCGTTGCTCAGCTTCTTCCGGCGCATGGCGAAGCTGGCTCGGACGGTTCGGAAGAAGATGCTCTCGTCCGCAAGCCCCCAGTTCCGGTTCTGACGAACTTTCAGCTGAATGACGGCGGAGGTCACCTTGGGCTGAGGCAGGAAGCAGTGGGCGGGCACCTCAAAGAGCAGCGTGGGCTCCGCGTAATACTGACAGAACACGGAAAAGGCGCTGTAATCCTCGCTTCCCGGGGCGGCGGCAATCCGCTGGGCTACCTCCTTTTGCACCATGACGGTGACGGAATCGAAGCAGTCCGCTTCCAGCAGGGCGGTGAGGATGGGGGAGGTGATGTAGTAGGGCAGGTTGGCGCAGGCCATGGGGCGAAGCCCCTCGAATTCGCCCTTGACCAGGGCGGGAAGATCCAGCCGGAGCACATCGTTCCAGATGATCTCCAGGTTGTCAAATTCGCCTACGGTCAGCTCAAGAATGGGTTCTAAGCGCTCGTCCAGCTCCACGGCGCAGACTTTTTTCGCCCGCAGGCACAGCTGCTGGGTCAGAGGGCCGATGCCCGGGCCGATTTCCAGCACACCGGCGGTTTCGTCCACCCCGGCCTGTTCGGCGATGGACTGGGGCACCCAGGGGGCGATGAGAAAATTCTGACCTTTGGCCTTGGAAAAGTGAAAGCCGTGCTGGGAAAGCAATGGCTTCATCACCTGAATATCGCAAACATTTATCATGGCAAAACCCGCCTTTCTTCCGGCTATCATACCAGAAAAAAGGCGGGTTTGCAAGTGGCTATTCAAGGGGACGCGGGGCGCGGCGTTGTAGGAGCGAGACCCTCAGCGTCCTGGAATGGCGGCAGGGTGTACCGGCGGGCCGATGAAGGGCATCGGCCCCTACGAGTTTTTACGAAAG
>CAKTXO010000292.1 GCA_934630985.1 uncultured Oscillospiraceae bacterium
GAGTTGGCGTCACGCTCGATGTTGCCGATGATCTCGCTGTAGGTCTTGGTGGCGGTGTCGAAGCCGAAGGAGCACTCAATGTCCTCGTTCTTCAGGTCGCCGTCGATGGTCTTGGGGCAGCCGATGACCTGCACGCCGGTGTTGTGAGCGGCAAAGTACTCGGCCAGCACCGCGGCGTTGGTGTTGGAGTCGTCGCCGCCGATGATGACGATGGCGTTGATGCCGTGCTTCTTGCACACGTTCGCCGCCACGGCGAACTGCTCCTCGGTTTCCAGCTTGGTTCTGCCGGAGCCGATGATGTCGAATCCGCCGGTGTTGCGGAACTGATTGATGTACTCGTCGTCAAAGACCAGATAGTTATCTTCCAGAAGACCGCTGGGGCCGCCCTTGAAGCCGTAGAGGACGTTGTCCTTGTTCGTTGCCTTCAGCGCGTCGTACAGGCCGCAGACCACGTTGTGACCGCCGGGAGCCTGACCGCCGGACAGAATCACGCCCACGACCTGCTTCTTGGCCTCGGAGGTGTTCTTACCCTTGACGAAGGTAATCTCGTTCTTGCCGTAGGTGTTGGGGAACAGGGCGGCAATCTTCTCCTGATCGGCAACGCTGGCGGTTGCCTCGCCATTTTTCACGCAGATGTCGGCCACACCGTTGCGGAGCATGCCGGGCAGTTTCGGGGCATACTGGTATCTGGCGACCTGCAGAGGGGACAGTTTCATCTAAAAAGCACTCCTTTTGTTGAATTGCGTAGATGTCTACGGTCTGATTATACTCGATTCCGAAGGAAAGGTAAATAGCCATTTCTTCTAATTTTCTCCGGCGTTCTCAGGGGAAAACTGGTCTGTTTGTTCGTTAGCCGGGATTTTGGGCTCCGACAGAAGATTCCTATTGAAAAAAGGAAAAAATATGGTATAATAATTACCGAAAAAGCAGGCGCAAGGCCTGCGGTAAAAGAAAGGATTGATTCCGATGCCTCTCGTAACTACGAAAGAGATGTTCAAGAAGGCCTACGACGGCGGCTACGCCATCGGCGCTTTCAACGTCAACAACATGGAAATTGTCCAGGGTATCACCGAAGCTGCCGGCGAGCTGAAGAGCCCCGTCATTCTGCAGGTTTCCAAGGGTGCCCGGGCCTACGCCAACCATACTTACCTGGTGAAGCTGGTTGAGGCGGCTGTTATCGAGAATCCCGAGATCCCCATCGCGCTGCACCTGGATCACGGCGACAGCTTCGAGCTGTGCAAGAGCTGCATCGACGGCGGCTTCACCTCCGTCATGATCGACGCTTCCTCCAAGTCCTTCGAGGAGAACATCGCTCTGACTAAGCAGGTTGTTGAGTACGCTCACGATCACGGTGTTGTGGTCGAGGCCGAGCTGGGCACTCTGGCCGGCGTTGAGGACGAGGTTGCCGTGGAGCACGGCAAGGAGAGCTACACCCATCCCGAAGAGGTTGAGGAGTTTGTCTCCCGCACCGGCTGCGACTCCCTGGCCATCGCCATCGGCACCAGCCACGGCGCTTACAAGTTCAAGCCCTCTCAGTGCACCCGGAACGCCGACGGCATTCTGGTTCCGCCCCCCCTGCGCTTCGACGTGCTGCATGAGTGCATCAAGCGTCTGCCCGGCTTCCCCATCGTGCTGCACGGCTCCTCTTCCGTTCCTCAGGAATTCGTGAAGATGGTCAACACCTACGGCGGCAAGATGCCCGACGCCATCGGCATCCCCGAGGATCAGCTGCGTGAGGCTGCAAAGCTGGCCGTGTGCAAGATCAATATCGACTCCGATATCCGTCTGGCCATGACCGGCAACATCCGCAAGTACTTCGCCGAGCATCCCGATCACTTCGATCCTCGTCAGTACCTGAAGCCCGCCCGTCAGGCGGTCAAGGACATGGTCGCTCACAAGATCGTCCACGTTCTGGGTTCCGACGGCAAGGCCTGAT
>CAKTXO010000293.1 GCA_934630985.1 uncultured Oscillospiraceae bacterium
TTCCTTCAGCAACGCCTTGCGGAGCTGCTCGGTCTCGTAATCGGTAAAAGCCAAGCCCACGCCTCCTTCAATATGACCGTTTTGGTTCTTCTGGTCATATTATACCGCGCTTCTTTCTGATTTGCAAGGGGGGCGGGAAAAAACTTGCTAATCAAAAAGGAGTACAGTGTTGCAGAAAGAGACGACGGAATTCCGGTAATCGTTGTCGCTGCGGTAAAAAATCGGAGCGTAAAAGGGCATCAGAGCGAAGCATCCAAACGCTGCGTTCTGATGTCTATTTTGCTTCATATTGCACAGATGGATTGATTGCAAGGAGAAGAACAGAAATTCACACAACATGAATGACGTATGTATCTGCTAATCTTCCTGCGGAACGATCTGCACAACGCTCAACGACATGCCCATGTATAGAGACGGCGACTCGTAAGAGCCGCCGCCTTTTACATGATTACCGCTCAGGGTCATTCCTTTTTCGTTTACTGAAGGAGTTTCGATGCTGCTCTTGATTTCTGTGGATAATGAGTTGTCGCGCCTGCCGCTCTTCTGTATCCTCTCCGAGCAGGCGGGATGTTTCCTGCTTGGCGCTGAGTAGCATAACAAGAGAAGGTTTCTCATGCATTTCACAAATAATAGAGTGAACGCTCAAGTCCATCCGCAAAAGCCTCATGATATTTTTGTGCCGGATAGGCAAAATTAGAGGGCACTCAAGGGTGTGCCCTCTAATTTTGGTATCGACTATAGTACACAGGTATCAATATGTAATGTCCCTAACAAAAACAAGAAACCCGAACCCATCCCCCACAGGGAAGAAGTTCGGATTTCTTATGTTTGGTGGGGGAGGACGGATTCGAACCATCGAAGCGAAACGCAGCAGATTTACAGTCTGTCCCCTTTGGCCACTCGGGAACTCCCCCATATTCATTTGGCTCGATTTGGAGCCGGTAGACGGACTCGAACCCCCGACCTACTGATTACAAATCAGTTGCTCTACCAACTGAGCTATACCGGCGTCTCGAACCGAACACGCTTATTATAGCACGGAAAATGGAAATGTCAAGCACTTTTTTATATATTTGAAAAGGAAACTTTTCAGGGAGAATTTCGCAGGAAAAGGGCAGTACTGACGAATATTCCGAAGAAAAACCGTCCCCGGATTTTTCCGGGGACGGTCAAGAAAAGACTTACAGCTCCACGTCCAGCTTGGCGATGACGGCGGCGCAGCGGGGGCACAGACCCTCGGCATTGGCGCTTGTGGAGTGCATCCAGCAGCGGGGGCACTTGGTGCCCTTGGCCTCGCTGACACCAATGGTCAGGGCGGGGAAGTTCACGCCCTGGCCTACCTCAGCGCCTTCCTCCGGCTCGTTCCAGTCGCAGGCGGACACAATGCACACCTCGGCCAGATTCACGCCCTCACAGGCGGCCTTGAGCTCGGCATCGTCGGTTTTCAGGGTGACGTGCGCCTCCAGAGCCTTGCCGATGCGCTTGTCGGCACGAGCCTTCTCCAGAACGCCGTTTACGTCCTGGCGGAGCTTCATGACGGTGTCCCACTTGGCCATGGCGGCCTCGTCCAGAGCGTAGACGGAGAAGTCCTCAGGCATCTGGTTGAGCAGCACGTTCCGGCTGTCGTCACTGTCCCGGTGGGGCATGGACTGCCAGATCTCGTCGCAGGTGAAGGCCAGAATGGGGGCGAAGACCTTGGCCATAGCGTCCAGAATCAGGAACAGGGCAGTCTGGGCGGAGCGGCGGCGCAGGCCGTTCTTCTCCTCGCAGTACAGCCGATCCTTCAGGATATCCAGGTAGAAGCTGGACAGCTCCACCACGCAGAAGTCGTTGATGGCATGGGAAACCAGGTGGAACTCATAGCCGTTGTAGGCCTTCCGGCATTCCTTCACCAGCGC
>CAKTXO010000294.1 GCA_934630985.1 uncultured Oscillospiraceae bacterium
CGGAAGGTTTTCAAATGGCTGTCTTCGTAATATAATTTCCGTGTCTGCATGGGATACCTCCGGATGGTTTTTCCTGAAATTGATGTGTTATTATAGCACGCTCCCCGCCGAAAAGCAATCGTTTTGCCTGTTTACATAACACATACAAGAATTTTTTCCGGATTTTACTTCCCTTTTGCGGAAAATTGGTGTAGAATGAGGAAAATCGAATTTCCTACGAGGTGATAACCATGCCCGCCAATTATGCCCATTACCGTTTCGGCAAGCTGGCGCTGCCCAAGCTCCCCGCCGAGGCTCGCCAGTGCATCGGTCGGTTCCGCCGACTCTACGACATCGGTCTGCATGGGCCGGATATTTTCTTCTACTACAATCCCGCCATAGACACCGCCGTGGGGCAGCTGGGGCACAGCTACCATACCCACAGCGGTCAGCTGTTCTTCCCGGAGGCCTGCAAGAAGGCCGATTCCGAGGCCGCGAAGGCCTATCTGCTGGGGGTTCTGGGGCACTACTGCCTGGATTCCGCCTGCCATCCCTATGTGAACCAGCTGGTAAGCATCGGGGAGGTGCGGCACATCGCCATTGAGTCCCAGCTGGAGCGGCGGCTGCTTCTGCTGGATGGGGTCAAGTCTCCGGAGACCTTTGACATGAGCAAGCGGTTCCGGCTGACCCGGGGCGAGTGCATGACCGTTGCCGAGTTTTATCCCCCTGCCACCGGAGCAAATGTCAGCCAAAGCGTGAAGCATCTGGCCTGGTGCACCCATTTCCTGGCCAGCCCCAACCGGCAGTGGCGCTGGAAGCTGCTGCACAGAATCAAGCCGGAGCTGTGCGACATCTTCATTCCGGCAGAGGATGACGAGGATTGCGTTCTGTATGTAGACGAGCTGGTGACCCTGTACAACGAAGCCCTGAGCCGGTATCCGGAAATGGCCGTTCAGCTTCTGGCTCATCTGAAAGACGGCACCGAGCTTGGCAAGGATTTTCTTCCCAGCTTTGACCCCCACAACGATTGATTTGGAGAGAAACGAATGAACAAAAACCTGAAACTCACGGCTTTGGAGAAAAGCTGGATTTTGTACGATGTAGGAAATTCCGCCTTCATTCTGTTGGTGGCCACTCTGGTTCCCATTTATTTTAATTCTCTGGCCACTGCCGCAGGCGTCCGGGAGGATCTGTACCTGAGCTACTGGGGCTATGCCGGCTCCGTGGCAACGGTGCTGGTTGCCCTGCTGGGGCCGGTCTGCGGTGCCCTGGCCGACCGGAAAATGAAGAAAACCTTCTTCCTGCTGACTCTGCTGCTGGGGGCGGCAGGCTGTGCCGCCCTGGGCTTCGCGCCGGGCTGGCTGAGCTTCCTGGGGGTCTTCGTCATTGCCAGAGTGGGCTACTCCGCCAGCCTGGTGTTCTACGACTCCATGCTGCCGGAAATTACCAACGAGGAACAGATGGACAAGATCTCCTCCCTGGGCTATGCCTTCGGCTACATCGGCTCCGTGATTCCCTTCATCGTCTGCCTGATTCTGGTGCTGATGCCCCAGGTCTTCGGTCTGACTCAGGGAAGCGCCATGGTCATTGCCTTCCTCATCACCGCCCTGTGGTGGATCGGCTGCTCTCTTCCTCTGCTCCGCCGGTATCGCCAGACCGCCTTTGTCACCGCGGAAAACAGCCGTCTTCTGGACAGCTTCCGCCAGCTGGGCAGAACTCTGAAAGACGTGAAGCGGGAAAAGCACATTTTCATATATCTGCTGTCCTTTTTCTTCTTCATCGACGGAGTGTACACCATCATCGACATGGCCACGGCCTACGGCGCGGCTCTGGGGCTGGACACCACCGGGCTGCTGCTGGCTCTGCTTCTGACCCAGTTCGTGGCCTTCCCCTTCTCCATTCTCTTCGGGCGGCTGTC
>CAKTXO010000295.1 GCA_934630985.1 uncultured Oscillospiraceae bacterium
AACGCGGTGCACAAGAACGACGACATCCGCAACGATTCGGAGATTTTCGAGAAAATGGAGACCCGGATGCGGGTGAGTCAGACCGACCAGGGCGCGGAGCTTCAGGATCGGGTGAATATGCTGATGATGCTGCTGGATGCCTACCGCACCGGCGCCGTCACCGAGGATCATAAGAAGTAAGCGGCGTGCATGGCCGACCGCCAGTGCGTGCCAAAGCCTTCCCCTGGGGGAAGGTGGCTCGCGCGTCTGCCGCAAGTGCGAGACGGATGAGGGCCTTGCCTCTCCCTATGGGAGAGGTGCTCGGTCGAGCCGCAAAGGCTCCCTTGTGCAAAGGGAGCTGTCAGCGCAGCTGACTGAGGGATTGTCAAAATAAAAGAGTTCTGATCCCCTCAGTCAAAAATCAGAGATTTTTGCCAGCTCCCCTTGGTCAGCAAGGGGAGCCTTGGGCGGCCAGTGGCCGCCCGCTTTTTATGCGGATTTCCAAAGAAAATGGGCGGCCAATGGCCGCCCATTCCTTGTTTTCAGTTTATCCCACCGCGCTGATATTCTCGGCAGTCATTGTTTGCCAGGGAATGTCAATGGGGGTCAGGCCTCCAAACTGTTCCTTCTCCCAGGCTTCGTAATCGGTCTTATTCAGGATGGTCATGTTGCCGTCCTTGTCGGTGATCAGGTAGACATAGCCGTCGCCATTTACGTCGATGTTCTCCGGATACTTGGTTCCGTCGTAATAGGTATCGGAAAGTTCCTTTACCCAGGCATCCACATAGTACGCGTACACATATTCTCCGGCCGCGGCGTCATAGGTGTCAATGGCGTAGGGCCAGAGCACTTCCCCGGCGTAGCCATGATTGTGGGAGGACAAGTCCTTGATGAGGCCGGGATAGTACGCACAGCCCGGGAAGGCCAGAGCCTTTTCCTTCACCTGACCGGAGGCGGCGTCGTAGCCGTAAACCGCCTCCCGCATTCCGGCGGAATAGGTGTCGGAAACGGACACCAGCAGCTCCGGCTCCCCGTCGCCGTCCACATCGCAGATGGCGAATTGCTCATCGTCCATGGTGGCAGGCTCGAAAATCTCGATTTGGGTTCCGTCCGGCCAGGCGGAGTTCTCCCGGATCTGGGTCAGGGTTTCCTGATAGGCAGCCAGGGCGGCAGGGTCGCCGGTCTGGGAAGCTGCCGTTGTCTCAGCGGCGGCGGTCACAGCCTCGGTGGTCTCCGGGGCAGTGGTGGGAGCTGTCTGGGCACAGCCGAACAGGCTCAGGGTCAGAAGCAGCGCGGCAGCTGCGGTCAATTGCTTTTTCATAGATAATTACCTCTTTTGATTGGAAAATGTTGCTGTTATTGAATAGAATACGTCTCGATAGAACACTGTCATTGCGAACCAGTGGTGCTCCGCGCAGCGAATCAAAATCTTAATGACTGCCGGTGGCAGTCATACCTTAATGTAGCGCACACTGGTGTGGCCCCTTCCAGGGATTCCCTCCGGTCACAATCCGTTCCTCAAAGCCTTCCCCTCCGGGGAAGGTGGCTCGCGCGTCCCCCGCAAGCGCGAGACGGATGAGGGCCTTGCCTCTTCCCTATGGGAGAGGTGCCCCGGACGGGGCGGAGAGGGCGTGTGTTTACCCTCTCAGTCACTTCGTGACAGCTCCCCCAGAGTGGGAGCCAAGGGAGAAGCGGATTGCCACACCAGTGTGAGCACTGGTTCGCAATGACAACTTCTATTTTCGTGCACTTCTCAAATGTTACAGGGCGGGAAAATCCCGCCCTGTTGTTCTATTTTAGTACCACCGGGGGGTGGAGCGGTGACCGAGGGTCACCCCATCCAGATAGCCGTTGTCCCGGAGCCACCGGACAGTATTGGCGCTGTCCGGGTAAACGGTAATGCTCC
>CAKTXO010000296.1 GCA_934630985.1 uncultured Oscillospiraceae bacterium
AGTGAAGTGACCCCAAAAAGCTAGACAAATATTTCTAACTCAAATTGCGCAAGCATCCGAAAGGGCTTGCTGTCTGCAAACCGCAGGCGGCAAGCCCTTAAGTCTTGCCTTAGGGTCTATCTGAAAACCGTCAACACGCCCAAACAGCGGGCCTTTTCCACCTGCTGGGCACCATTTTTTCTTGCAATACCCAGAGTATTCCTGCAAAAAAATGGCTTCATCAGGCGGAAAATCCCTCGCCGCCTCCCATATTTCCGGTTTTCAGATAGACCCTAATTCGTCTGTTGTAGTAATCTATGTACTCAATACTGTCTTACGAACACCCCACAAAACGCGGCGGGCTTTTGTAACCTTTCGGCCTGCCCGATTGTATTCTATCTGAAAGGCCTTTCAGAAAATCAACATGCCTCAAACAGAAAGAGGGAATGCCCATGAGAATGGAAACCCAGGTGCTGGCGGAAGCCTACCGGGACAGGCTCTACGCGGCGGCCTTCCAGGTCTGCAAAAATCCCGCGGACGCGGAGGATGCCGCCCAGGAAGCTCTGCTGCGCTATCACGTCAGCACAAAAGAATTTGAATCCGAGGATCATATCCGCTTCTGGCTGCTGCGGGTGGCCATCAACTGCGCGAAAAACGCGGGCAGCTCCTTCTGGCGGCGGAAGACGGTGCCGCTGGAGGACTACATGGATACCCTGGAATTTCCCACCGGGGAATCCCGGGAGCTGTTCGCCGCGGTGATGGCTCTGCCGGAAAAGTACCGGCTGGTGATCCACCTTCATTATTATGAAGACGAATCCGTGGCACAGATCGCCAGGCTTCTGAATCTGACGGAAAGCAACGTCAAGGTGCGGCTGAGCCGGGGCAGGGGAATGCTCCGGGAAAAACTACAGGAGGAATGGGACAATGACGAACCGTGAAAAATACAAGCAGGCCTTTTCCGTGCTCCACGCTTCCGGCGGGGAAGACTGGGACGCGCTGGCCGGGAAAAGAAAGCCGAAAGGGAAGACGGCGGTCAGACTGGCGCTGCTGGCGGCGGTAATCTGCCTTCTGACGGTGACGGCCTCGGCAGACGGCCTCCGGCAGATTTTCGGCTGGGGCGGAAATCTGGAGGTGCGGCAAACCGATGCCGGGTCGGAGGTTTGTGTGCACACGGGCAATCTGAGATCGCCGGTGGAACTCCGGGAGGGACGGCTGTACTTTGTGGTCAACGGAGAGAACCTGGACATTACCGACCGGGTGTCCAGAACCGAAAGCTTTACCTATGAATATGAGGACGAGCAGCAGGTTACCCATTGCTGGGTGGTAGGACTGAACGGGGACACCCCGGACAGCTACGGCTATGCCGAGTATCTGAAAACGGATACCTGGATCGGCGGCTATTCCGCACGGGTGAACATTCACGAGGGCGGCAAAACCGATGCCCAGTGGCTGGAAATCTGGAAAGGGGAAAATAATTGCCCCTGGTAGGAAAAAAGGCAGGGCTGACGGAACCCGTCAGCCCTGCCTGAGATTGTCAAAGAACCATGTCATTGCGAGCCAGTGCTCACACTGGCGTGGCAATCCCCCTGATATTCAAATATTTTCAATCCTAAACCAGTAGCTTTTACGTTCAACCGGGGGATTCCCACACCAGTCTGCGATATATTACGGTATGATTGCCACTGGCAATCATCACTATTTTAATTCGCTGCGCGGAGCACCACTGGTTCGGAATGACACCGTATCTTTCGGACTTTTTTGACGCACCGCGTCAGCCCTGTTTATTCGTTGTCCTCCCGGTATTCGGCGATGTCCTCCAGTCGGCAATGGAGAATCCGGCACAGCCGATCCAGGGTGCCCACCTCCACATTCCGGTTGTGCTTGAGCCGGTTGATGAGGGAGCG
>CAKTXO010000297.1 GCA_934630985.1 uncultured Oscillospiraceae bacterium
TTAATAGCCCATCAGGGACAGAATCAGGCCGCCTGCCACCACCGAGGCAATCTGACCGGAAACGTTGACACTGATGGAATACATAAGCAGGAAGTTCTGATTGTCCTCCTGAAGACCCATTTGGTTCACCACCCGACCGCTCATGGGGAAAGCGGAGATTCCCGCCGCGCCGATCATGGGATTGATTTTCTTCCCCTCCGGCAGGAACAGGTTGATGAGTTTGGCAAAAAGGACGCCGCCCACAGTATCCCCCACAAAGGCAACCAGTCCCAGACCCAGAATCAGCAGCGTGTCCGGCCGGACGAACTGCTCCGCCGTCATCTGGCTGGCAACGGTCAGACCCAGCAGAATGGTGATCAGGTTTGCCAGGGTGCTTTGGGCGGTTTCGGACAGGGCATTCAGCACGCCGCACTCCCGCAGAAGGTTGCCGAACATCAGGAAGCCTACCAGGCTTGCGCTGGCGGGAGCGGCAATTCCGGCAATCATGGTTACAAGGATGGGAAACAGAATCCGGGTCAGGCGGCTGACCTTCCCCTTCTGATAGGGCATCCGGATCAGCCGCTCCTTTTTCGTGGTCACAAGACGAATCACCGGCGGCTGGACAATTGGCACCAGAGCCATATAGCTGTAGGCGGCTACCATAATGGCTCCCAGATATTTGGAATCCAGGACGTTTGCCACGAAAATAGCCGTGGGGCCATCGGCGGCACCGATGACCGCAATAGAGGCCGCGTCCTTCAAATCAAAGAAGAACCCTGCCAGCACCAGGGTCAGGAAAATGCCGAACTGAGCTGCGGCACCGAACAGCAGCAGCCAGGGCTTTTCCAGCAGGGGGCCAAAATCGATCATGGCACCGATGCCGATGAAAAGCAGCAGCGGGAAAAGCTCATTGGCCATGCCCGCCTGGAACAGGACGCTGAGGGCTCCCTCCACCTCCCCCTGGGTGATGGCACCGGACAGGGGCAGATTTACAAGAATGGCGCCGAAGCCCATGGGGAGCAGCAGACTGGGTTCCATCTTCCTGGCAATGGCCAGATAAATGAGCAGTCCGCCGATGGCCCACATGAGTACCATCTGAGGGGTTATGTTTGCAAAGTTTTCGAATAATGACAGAATTTCCATATGTTTCCTCCTTCTTTGCCGTGAAAGAGGATACAAAAAGAGACCTCTATCACAGCACAAAACTGTGATAAAAGTCTCAAGCGTCAAGCATGACCCCGGGCTTTCGCCGTGATGACGAGACCATGCGGCGGCACCGCCGCCCTCTACTCCCTTTTATCTTGTAATTCAGTATATGCCAAGTGCTGGAAAAAGTCAAGAAAAACCTGTCGGGAAAGCGAGCGCTTTTCCGACAGGTTTGTATCCAGAGGTTCCTTAGGCTCTCCGGTCGGTCAGGCTCTTGGCAAGCGCCACCAGATAATCCTTTTCTTCAAAGGCATCCAGAGCGGCGATGGCCTCCTGGGTATACTGCTCTACAAGCTCACCGCATTTGTCCAGGCCGTAGAGCCGAACGAAGGTATTTTTCTCCGCGTCCATGCCGGTAGCCTTGCCCAGCTCTGCCTGAGAGCCAATCACATCCAGCATATCGTCCCGAATCTGGAAGGCCAGACCCAGCAGCGCCGCAAACCGGGCGGCGGCTTCCTTCTGGGCTTCCGTGCCCCCGCCGGCGATCACACCCAGAACACAGGGAGCAATAATCAGCTTGCCGGTTTTCCGGCTCTGGATATCCAGCACCTCCTGCTTCGTGCACTGCCGCTCTTCGCTCATGATATCCAGCACCTGGCCGCCGATCATGCCCAAAGACCCGGCGCACTCGCTTAAGAT
>CAKTXO010000298.1 GCA_934630985.1 uncultured Oscillospiraceae bacterium
CCTTTTCAAAGGGTCATGCACTTTGACCAAAAATCCCCCCAGGGGGGATGAGAAAATGGGGAGAATTGTGTGAATATGCACGATTGACATTCTTGTGTTTAATTAGTAAAATAATATCGATACCTTATGCGCGGCATAAGCGTTATTATTCGTTATCAGAATCAACGATTAGGAGGAAATCACTTTGAAGGATTGGGCATTTACTACCACCGTCGAGGAGATGGAAGCCGCCACCAATTCTCTGCTGGAAACGGCACAGAAGGTCGGTGCCGACACCTGGCAGCAGCGTGTCAAGAACCAGACTCCTCACTGCGGCTTTGGCGAAAGCGGCACCTGCTGCCGTATCTGCGCCATGGGCCCCTGCCGCATCACCAAGAAGGCTCCCCGGGGCATCTGCGGCTGCGATGTGCACGGCATCGTCGCCCGTAACTTCCTGCGCTTCACCGCAGGCGGTTCCGCAACCCATTCTGACCATGGCCGGGAAATCTGCCATACCCTGTACCAGGCTCGCGAAGGCGGCAACTACACCGTTAAGGACCCCGAAAAGCTGATCCGCATTGCCAAGGAGTGGGGCGTAGAGACCGAGGGCAAGGACATCTACGATCTGGCTCACGAAATGGCCGAGCTGGCTCTGCTGGAGTACGGCAAGCCCTTCGGCACCCAGCGGTTCCTGAAGCGGGCTCCCGAGCACACCCAGAAGCTGTGGCATGACGCCGGCATCGAGCCTCGCGCCATCGACCGGGAAGTTTCCACCGCTCTGCACATGACCCACATGGGCTGCTCTTCTCTGCCTGAGGCACTGATTCACCAGGCTCTGCGCTGCGGTCTGTCCGACGGCTGGGGCGGCTCCATGGCCGGCACCGAGTTCTCCGACGTTCTGTTCGGCACGCCCAAGCCCATCGACACCGAGGCCAACCTGGGCGTTATGGAGAAGGACAACGTGAACATCGTCGTTCACGGTCACGATCCTTCCCTGTCCGAAATGATCGTTTACTACGCCAATGATCCCGAGATGATCGCCTACGCCAAGAGCCTGGGCGCCAAGGGCATCACCGTCTCCGGCGTCTGCTGCACCTCCAACGAGGTCACCATGCGTCACGGCGTTCCCATGGCAGGTAACTTCCTGAGCCAGGAGAACGTGGTTCTCACCGGCGCCTGCGAAGCCATCGTCGTGGACGTGCAGTGCATCTTCCCCGCACTGGGCCCCCTGAGCAAGTGCTTCCATACCAAGTTCGTCACCACCTCTCCCATTGCCCGGATTCCCGATTCCGAGTTCATCCGCTTCTCCGCCGAGACTGCCGGTGACAACGCCAAGGCCATCGTGAAAATGGCGATTGAGAACTTCAAGAACCGGGATCCTCAGCTGGTCAACATCCCCGACCAGAAGCAGAAGGCTCGGGTTGGCTACTCCCTGGAGGCCATTGTCAAGGTTCTCGACGGCGTTGCCAACTCCCAGGTGGACGAGTTCGGCACCACCAAGCCCCTGCTGGAGTGCGTGACCTCCGGTGTTCTGCGGGGCGCTGTGGCCATGGTCGGCTGCAACAACCCCAAGGTTCGTCCCGACTCCGCCCACATCGGCCTGATGAAGAAGCTGCTGGAGAACGACATCATCCTGATCGTGTCCGGCTGTTCCGCTCAGGCTGCCGCCAAGGCCGGCCTCATGGATCCGGAGAAGGCCAAGGAGTACTGCGGCGCAGGCCTGAAGCGTGTGTGTGAGCTGGCCGGTATTCCTCCCGTCCTGCACATGGGCTCCTGCGTGGATATCTCCCGTATGATGATCCTGGC
>CAKTXO010000299.1 GCA_934630985.1 uncultured Oscillospiraceae bacterium
GCTCAGTCGGTAGAGCGCATCCTTGGTAAGGATGAGGTCGCCAGTTCGAATCTGGCTAGCAGCTCCAAAAAATGACTGAGGCCGTTTGGCCTTGGTCATTTTTTATATCTTCCATCCGGAAAACTGGCGGCCTCATCCGCTCTGTCGGCGTAAGCCGACAGGATTTGGGTCCGAGGTCGTAAGGCTTCCACGAAACCCCGGTTTCGTGGAAACCGGGTAGCCAATTCGAATCTGGCTAGCAGCTCCAAAGCCCAAGACCATCTGGTCTTGGGCTTTTTGTATATCAGCAAGCCTTTGCGTACAGCCAGTCGAAGAATGTCATTGCGAACCAGTGCCGCAGCACTGGTGTGGCAATCCGTAAACCTAAGAAAACTCTGAATAAATTGTCCTTGACAAATCTGTCTACTTGCTGTAGTATATACTTGTCTACAAGAAATAGACAAAGGAGGAATCCCCATGGCAGATTATCATTTAGGCGAAATCGAATCCATCTTTGCGGATATTATCTGGTCAAACGCACCCCTGACCTCCCGGCTTTTGGCAGAGCTGGCGGAGCAGCGGCTTCGCTGGAAGCGGACGACTACCTACACGGTGCTCAAGCGGCTGTGTGATCGGGGGCTGTTTCAGAATCAGAGCGGCACGGTGACGGTGCTGGTCAGCCGGGAGGAGTTCTATGCCCGGCAAAGCGAACAGTACGTCCAGGATGCCTTCCAGGGCTCCCTGCCGGCCTTCCTGGCGGCATTCGGCAGCCGGAAGCAGCTGAACGATGCCGAGATCGACGAAATCCAGAAGCTCATCGATTCCATGCGGAGGTAGCGTTATGACGGCGATTTTTGAAAGGGTACTCAACATGAGCCTGACGGGCAGCATCGTGATTGCTGTGGTGCTGCTGGCCCGGCTGCTTCTGAGACGGGCTCCGAAAATTTATTCCTACATGCTTTGGGCGGTGGTTCTGTTTCGGCTGCTGTGCCCCATTTCCCTGAGCGCGGGTCTGTCTGTTCTGAAACCCCTGCCTGTGACGACTTCCCAGGGGCTGAGCACCGTCACCTATCGGCCGGTGGAGCCGGTCATTCCGGCCTCCGGGGAGATCGGACGGGAAGATGCGAGACCGGAACCTGCCGAGACGGTAAAAGCGGAAACCGGCGATCAGGCGATGACGCTGGCAGCCGCCATTTGGCTGACGGTCGGCGGGGCGTTGGCAGGGTGCAGCCTGGTGCAGTACACTGTCCTTCGCCGAAAGCTTCGGGAGGCGGCGCCCTATCGGGGAGAGGTGTACCTATCCGATTCCATCGCCACGCCCTTCGTCATGGGGGTGATCGCGCCGAAAATCTACCTGCCCTCGGACACGCCAATAGCGGAGCGGCGGTTCATCATCGCCCACGAGCGGCATCACCTGCATCGGGGTGACCCCCTGTGGAAGCTGCTGGGCTATTTGGCTCTGTGCGTCCACTGGTTTAACCCGCTGGTGTGGCTGGCCTTCTTCCTGGGCGGGAAGGATATGGAAATGAGCTGTGACGAGGCGGTTCTCAACCGCCTGGGGGAGGGCATCCGGGCGGATTATTCCCAGGCGCTTCTGCGCCTTGCCACCCACAAGCGGCTGATTGCCGGTATGCCCCTGGCCTTCGGCGAGGGAGAGACCAAGGGGCGGGTGCGGAATATGGCTCGCTGGCGGCGGCCTAAGGTCTGGGTCAGCGGAATCTGCGCGGTTCTGTGCCTGGCGGTGCTGGCCGTCTGCGCCCTGAATCCCCAGAAGTCGGACAGCACGCCCGTGGGTGCCGTTGTAAC
>CAKTXO010000300.1 GCA_934630985.1 uncultured Oscillospiraceae bacterium
ATTGGACGGCTGGACTAATCGGATGGCTTTCGTATAACGCTTGTCATTGCGAACCAGCGTCGCAACGCTGGTGTGGCCCCCTCTGGGGATTCCCTCCGGTCACAATCCGTTCCCTAAGCCTTCCCCCGCGGGGAAGGTGGCACGGCTTTGCCGTGACGGATGAGGGCAAAGGCTCCCCTTGCTGATCAAGGGGAGCTGTCATGGCCGTCTCACGCAAGGCCATGACTGAGGGGATCAGAACTTCCACCCTTCCGGGCACTCCCAGGAGTCGCTCCTTTACAATCCCTCAGTCAAAAATCAAAGATTTTTGCCAGCTCCCTTTACACAAGGGAGCCGTTGAGTGCTCTGCGCACCAGTGCCATTTTCAATGGTATTCGGAAGAACCGGGAGATTGCCGCGCTTCCAACGAAGCCGTCATTGCGGAATCACCGCATTTTCCGGTTGTATTTCTGAAAAATCTATGCTACAATAACTCGATTTTTGCTGTTTGGAGGCAACTATGAAAACCCTGCTGCACATCTGCTGCGCGCCCTGCGCCAACCGACCCATTGATATTCTGCGAACCGACGGCATCGAAGTCACGGGCTTCTGGTACAATCCCAATATCCACCCGGTGACGGAATACCGTGCCCGGCGGAACTGCCTGCAGGCCTACGCCCAGGAAATCGAGCTGCCTCTGATTCTGAAAAACGACTACGGCCTGCGCCCCTTTGTCCGGGCGGTGGCGGAGGATATTCCCGGCCGGTGTGTCAAGTGCTACGAAATGCGCCTGTATGAGACGGCAAGACAGGCCGCCGAGGGGGGCTTCGACAGCTTTACCTCGTCGCTCTTCATCAGCCCCTACCAGAAGCATGAGCTGATGCGGGAGGTTGCCCAGCGGGCGGCGGCGGAGTACGGGGTGCAGTTCCTCTACCGGGATTTCCGCCCCTACTTCCGGGAGGGACAGGCCTTCGCCCGGGAGCACGGCTTTTATATGCAGAAGTACTGCGGCTGTGTGTTTTCCGAAGAAGAGCGGTACATGAAACCGAAGAAAATCATTCCTTAAAGGAGAAGCTATGACGAATTTTGAATTTTCCGTGCCGACGCTGTTCGGCCTGGAGGGCATTGCCGGTGACGAGCTGCGCAGGCTGGATATGGAGAATGTCCGGGTGGAGAACGGCCGGGTGCTGTTTTCCGGAGACGAGCGGGCGTTGGCCAAGGCCAACGTGTGCCTGCGCACCGGCGAGCGGGTGCTGCTGGTGCTGGCGGATTTCAAGGCAACCACCTTTGAAGAGCTGTTTCAGGGAGTTTACCGTGCGGAGCTGGAAAACTACATCCCCAAGGACGGGGCGTTCCCGGTGAAGGGTCACTGCCTGAGCAGTCAGCTCATGAGCGTGCCGGACTGCCAGGCCATCGTGAAGAAGGCCGCCTCCCGGCGTCTGGGCGAAAAGTACGGCGTGTCCTGGCTGCCGGAAACCGGCGCGAAATATCAGCTCCAATTTTCCATTATGAACGACCGGGTGCAGCTGTACCTGGATACCTCCGGCCCGGGGCTTCACAAGCGGGGCTACCGTGCCCAGGGCAACGACGCCCCCCTGCGGGAAACCCTGGCTGCCGCCATGGTGCAGCTGACCCGTTACCGGGGGCGGGACTTTATCTGGGATCCCTTCTGCGGCTCCGGCACCATTCCCATCGAGGCGGCGCTGATCGCCAAAAACCGGGCTCCCGGCATGAACCGCCGGTTTTCCGCCGAGGCCTTCGCCTGGATGGAGCCCAGCCTTTGGGGGCAGGTGCGCACCGA
>CAKTXO010000301.1 GCA_934630985.1 uncultured Oscillospiraceae bacterium
CTGGTGGAGGCCCAGATCCCGGCGCTGGTGCCCATTCCCGGCATCAAGCTGGGGCTTGCCAACATCGTCACGGTGTTCACGGTCTACGCCCTGGGGTCAAAGGACGGCTGCCTGGTGCTGGCCGCCCGGATTTTCCTGGGGGCGGTGTTCGCCGGGAATTTCAGCACCATTCTCTATTCCGCCGCCGGGGGAGCCCTGGCTATTCTGGTCACCATCGGCCTGCGGAAAATTCTGACAAAACGTCAGCTCTGGGTGGCCGGCGCCCTGGGAGCCGTGGCTCACAGCATCGGCCAGATGGCCATGGCAGTGCTGGTGACGGGCACTCCGGGACTTCTGCTGTATCTGCCGGTGATGATCGGCGTGAGCATTCTCACCGGCTGCTTTACCGGGCTTTGCGCCCAATTTCTGGTAAATCGAGGGAAACTATGGAAAACTATTTCCGAATGAATCTGACAAAACAGGAAATCGACGCCATTTCCAATCTGGGTCTTGCCCACATGGGAGACTGCGTCTTTGAAATTCTCTGCCGGGGCTACCTGTGCGCCAAGGGGGAGACCACCGTTGACCGGCTCCACCGGGATACCATCTCCCTGGTGAAGGCCACCTCCCAGGCAAAGCTTGTGGATAAGCTCCTGCCGCTGCTGACCGAGGAGGAGACCGCCTATTACCGCCGGGGGAAAAACGCCCACGTTCACGCGGTGCCCAAGTCGGCAACCCCGACGCAGTACGCCAAGGCAACGGGGCTGGAGGCGCTGTTCGGGGCATTGTATCTGGCTGGACAGACCGACCGGCTGAATGAGCTGTTCCACCTGGTCATGGAGGACGCGTAATGGCTTTTGACGCATTTTTTCTTTCCGCCGTGCTGGAAGAGGTGCGGGGGAAATGCCTGGGGGCACGGGTGGATAAAATCCACCAGCCCAGCCGGGATACGGTGATTTTTCACCTCCGGGGTCGGGACAGCCGGGAGAAGCTGCTGTTCGCCGCCAATCCCACTGCGCCCCGGCTCCATCTGACCGCCGCAAGCCCGGAAAATCCCCCGGAGCCGCCCATGTTCTGTATGCTCCTGCGAAAGCACCTGCTGGGAGCGAAGCTGGCGGAAATCACCCAGCTGCCCATGGAGCGGGCGGCCTATTTTGCCTTTGAGTGCACCGACGAAATGGGCTTTCCCGTCCGAAAGACCCTGGCCGCGGAGCTCATGGGCAGGACCTGCAACCTGTATCTTCTGGGGCCAGACGGTCGGATTCTGGACTGCCTCCGGCGCATCGGCCTGGACGAAACCAGCCGCCGGCCTGCCCTGCCCGGACTTCATTACCAGCAGCCGGAGCCGGTTGCCAAAGAAAATCCCCTGACGCTGGAAAGTTATGTTAACTTATTGACCGCGCCCGGGGCGGATTTGCTCTCTGACCGGCTCATGGATACCCTGGGGGGACTGTCGCCTCTGGTCTGCCGGGAGGCGGCACTGTTCGCCGCCGGAAGCACGGATGCCCGGGTCAGTTCCCTGGACGTGGACGATACGGCGGAAAAGCTGCTGCTTTTCTTCCGGGAGCATCTGAACCACCCCAAACCCTATGTGTACGTCCAGCCGGACGGCACGCCCAAGCAGTACGCCTTCTGCCCCCTGCGCCAGTATGGAAGCTGTGAGGAAAAGGAATCCTTTGCCGCGCTGCTGGACGGCTTTTACACCCTCCGGGATCGAAAGGATGCCATGCGTCAGAAGAGCCAGGCCGTGCGCAAAACGGTGCAGAATCTGTGCACCCGGCTCACCCGGAAGATGGC
>CAKTXO010000302.1 GCA_934630985.1 uncultured Oscillospiraceae bacterium
GCCACTTGCCTCTCCCTATGGGAGAGGTGCCCCGAAGGGGCGGAGAGGGCTTATTTTACCCTCTCAGTCACTTCGTGACAGCTCCCCCAGAGTGGGAGCCAAGGGGGTACGGATTGCCACACCAGTGACATCGGTCACTGGTTCGCAATGACAGCCTCTATTTTAGTGCTCACTGGTTCACAATGGCAGCGTCTATTAGAGTGCGGCAATATTAAATGCGGGCGGCCGAGGGCCGCCCGCAGAGGGTTTTCGCAAAAGAACTCCGTTACGCTTTCTTCTTATGTCTTCTGGGCGCGCCCTTCCGGTCAAAGAAATAGGCCGCCGCCAGGCTCACAAACAGATTGACGACCACCGCGGCAACCGCCTGCCAGATAAGGCACCCCACCGCCTTCCAGGCCATGGCCTCCGGCTCCAGCTTTCCGAAGCCCGCGGAAATGCCCAGGGTCACCACCGTGAAAATCGCCCCGGCGGCCGTAAACAGAAGGCCTGCCAGCCGCTGGGTAAACCGCCAGGAATGGATGCTGCCCATGCCGAAATAGCACCGGTAGCCCAGGTAATAGTTGGCTTCCTTTGGGGCAAGGAACAGGTACGACAGCCCCAGAGCCAGCATGACAACAGGGCCGATCATCACCGCCAAGCGGCACAGCCCGGGAAGGTGGCCAAAAAGCTTCGTCAGATCCGGCAGCAGACTCTCCGGATGAAAGCCGTCCATAGCCTCCTTGATGGAAGCAATGTCCAGAATGGGCTCGGTAGCGGCGGTGGTCTCCAGAATATCGCTTGCGTTCATTATTTTTCCTCCAGGAATTTGCTGATCTCCCGCATAAAGCTCTGGGCGTCCTGGAACCGATGGTAGATGGAGGCAAAGCGGATATAGGCCACCTCGTCCAGGGGCTTGAGCCGCTCCATGACCATTTCGCCGATTTTGTCGGTGCTGATTTCCCGCTCCAGGGTATTCTGAATGGTCTGCTCGATCTCCGTGGTGATCCGATCCAGGTCGGTCACGTCCACCTTCCGCTTGTCAAAGGCACGGATCATGGAGTTGAGAATTTTATTCCGGTCGAAGGGCTGGCGGGAGCCGTTGCGCTTGACCACAATGATCGGCAGGCTTTCTACGACTTCATAGGTAGTGAACCGGCGCTGGCACTTCATGCACTCCCGACGGCGGCGGATGCTCAGTCCATCCTCAGACCGGCGGGAATCCACCACCTTGCTGTCCTGGTCACCACAGAAAGGACACCTCACGGCATATTCCTCCCTTATACTGTATAATTGCATATTATACCAGAAGGTTTCCCATCTGTCCAGCTTTTTTTCTGATCAGGAAGCCCCCAGGAAAGGCCTTGCCAAACCGGTAAAAATCGGGTAGAATAGGAATGTTCGTTTCATCCGTTTTCCTGGGAGGATATTTATGAAAAACCGCAGTTTATTCATCGCCTGGGCGTCTCTCTTCATTTTGTGCGCCATCGGGGGTTTTATTCCCGTGACAAAAACCGCCGTGAGAATTCTTCTCACCGGACTGTCCCTTCTGTTCTTCCTGCCGCCGGCACTGCTTCTTCATCAGGGAACGGCTCAGGAGCGTCATCTGGTGCGGAACTTAAGTGCCCTGTCTCTGGTGCTCACCGCGCTGCTGCTGATTGCCAATTTCCTTACAGCCTTTCGTTCCGAGGCTCTGGGAAACGCCCTGCACGCCCTGCTTACCGTGGTAGGCTGCCCCATGATCACCAGCGGCCACTGGGCCATGAGCCTGTTTTTATGGGCCTGTCTGCTGGTGGC
>CAKTXO010000303.1 GCA_934630985.1 uncultured Oscillospiraceae bacterium
TTTTTGGCGTCGAAGCCCTCCTGGGTTTCCAGCAGGGAGCCGATGGTATCATCCAGCACCAGAGGGCCATGGGGCAGAGCCTCCCAGCGGGTGCGATCCAGCCGGGTGACAAAGCTGCCGTTTTTATATAGATTTACATAATCCGCGTTGGTGAACACCAGAATGTCCCCGATCTGTCCGCCGGGATAGTCGCCGATGTCCATGGTGGAGCCTACCGCCAGCACGGGGCTGCCCTCGCCTTGACTGGCATAGGCATAGGCTGCCAGCTTGGGGTTCCGGAATGCGTCCATAACGCCGTGATAGCACACCCGATCTCCGGAGCCAAAGTCCCGGTGGGTGGGGTAGTCGAACATGCACCAGCCGAAGCATCCGGCGTGCTCCCCGTCCGCCATGGCATCGTTCAGCACCTGCATGTGCCGCTGGGCCTGCTCCTGCCGCCGCTGCCAGGAATCGAAGGACTTGGTGGGGAACATATGGCCGTCGTGCTCGGAGATCAGCAGAGCCTTGCTCTCATCCGGGGTGACTGCCTTTTTCGGCCTGCACCCTGGGTTGGCGCCGGTGTGGGAGAAGTCGTTGAAGGCGTACACGTCCTCCAGCAGACTGCTCTTTTCCAGATTCCGGACGCCGGAGGTGGGACGGCTGGGATCCAGCTCATGGGCTACGGCGTTGGTCATCCGGTAGAGGGTGTCGTCGTCCGGGCTTTCGTTGATCCGCACGCCCCACAGGACGATGGAGGGATGGTTCCGGTATTGGAGAACCATTTCCCGGGTGTTCTGCACCGCCTGAGCCTTCCAGTTGCTGCCGCCGATGTGCTGCCAGCCGGGAATTTCCGTGAACACCAGCAGACCCAGCCGGTCGCACTCGTCCAGGAAGTAGTGGCTCTGGGGATAGTGGGAGGTGCGCACGGCGTTGCAGGACAGCTCCCGCTTCAGAATCCGGGCATCCTCCCGCTGAAGGCTTTCCGGGGCGGCGTAGCCCATGTAGGGCCAGCATTGGTGCCGGTTCAGTCCCCGCAGGAAGGTGCGCCTGCCGTTCAGGTAGAAGCCGTCGGCCTGGAATTCTGCCACCCGGAAGCCCACCTTCTGCTCCCGCACGTCCATGACCTGGCCGATTTTCAGCAGGGACACCCGGCAGGTGTAGAGCACCGGGTGCTTCGTATCCCAAGGCCGGACGCCCGGGCACTGGATGGTGATGACGCCGTCGGAGGTGAAGGCCTTGCGCACCAGGCTTCGCTCGCCCCGCAGCAGCTCCACCAGCAGCAGACAGCCCTTGGCGTGGTGAAGCTTGGGACGGATTTTCAGGGTGGTCAGGGTGGGGGTGGTGATGAATAGGTCTTCGATATAGCTTTTCTCCCGGATATCCAGCCAGACCTCCCGGTACAGGCCGCCGTAGGTCAGATAGTCGATGACGTGGCCGAAGGGAGGAATCTCCGGATTCTCGGTGGTGTCCAGCCGGACGGCCAGCAGATTGTCTTCCCCCAGCCGGACGGCCTCGGTGATCTCCACCCGGAAGCCGGTGTAGCCGCACCGGTGCTCCACCAGCTCCCGACCGTTGAGAAAGACGGAAGCGATGTGCGCCGCGCCGTCAAACTGGAGGAAAATGTGCTTTCCCGCCAGCTTTCGCCCCAGGGTCAGGACTTTCCGATAGCCGCAGAAGCCCTGATAGGTCTGAGAATCGGCGTAGTGAAGGGGAACCTCCTTCACGGT
>CAKTXO010000304.1 GCA_934630985.1 uncultured Oscillospiraceae bacterium
GCCAGTCCCAGGTTGAAGGTAATCTGAGCGGAAACCTGCTCCGGCAGCTGCTTGGCCAGATCCCGGAAGAAGTTCTCGTACTGGGGCTCGCCGGTGCCCAGAATCAGCAGCTGGGCATTTTCCTCCCACATGAGCCGCCGGGCGATGTAGCACAGCAGATCCAGACCCTTGTGACCGGCAAGTCTCGTGACCATGACCATCAGGGGCACGTCCGGGGCTTCGGGCAGGCCAACCTCCTTTTGCAGGGCGGCCTTGCACTTGGCCTTGCCCTCCACAAAGGTTTCGGAATTGAAGTGGGCGGGCAGAGCCTTGGAGGTCTCGGGGTTGAAGGTGTTCACGTCGATGCCGTTGGTGATGCCGGTGAGCTTCCAGGCGTTGCTTGCCAGAATCCCGTCCAGGCCGTGGGCGTAGTAGGGATACATGAGCTCCCGGGCGTAGGTCTCGGACACGGTGGTGACGAGATCGGCGGTTTCGATGGCGCCCTTCATCACGTTGACGGAGTTGTTCATGTCCAGGGTGGGACGGTACTCCCAGGGCAGCGCCAGCATATCATCGAAGAAGGAGCTGTTGGCCCAGCCCTGATACTCGATGTTGTGGATGGTGTACATGCACCGGGTATTACTCAGCCGGTCGTGATAGACCGCCTTCAGGTACACGGGAATCAGGCCGCACTGCCAGTCGTTGCACTGGATGATCTCCGGGTTGAATTCGATGGCCAGCATGGCGTCCAGGCAGGCTCGGGAGAAGAAGGCGAAGCGCTCACCGTCGTCCATGTCGCCGTAGATGGCACCGGTGCGGGCACCGAAATAGTATTCGCTGTCCAGGAAATAGACCTGCACCCTGTCCGCCCGGTTCGTCAGCTTCATGACGGCGCAGTACTGCTGCCGCCAGCCCAAAGACACCCGGAACTCGGCTATCTTTTCGGTGATGTAGGCGGTGTTGGACTTGATTTTGTGGTAATAGGGCAAAAACAGGGCGACTTCATTGCCCTCGATCCGGGATAGGGCGGCAGGCAGCGCCTCCATCACGTCTCCCAGACCGCCGGACTTGCAGTAGGGCGCGCCCTCGGAGGCGCAGATGGCAATTCTCATACAGTTTCTCCTCGCTTGACGATGACGGGGTTCTTCTTGGTGCCGATGAGCTTGGCACCGGGGGTGACGGTGACGTTCTTATCCAGAATGGCATACTTCAGCTCCGCACCCTCGCCGATGACGGCATCGTTGAAGAGGATGCAGTTTTCTACCTCCGCGTCCTTGCAGACGGTGACGTTGCGGAACAGAACGGAGTCCTTGACCTCGCCCTCCAGCATACAGCCGTCGGCCACCAGAGCGTTGTCGATCCGGCTGTCCTCGCCGTAGTAGGTGGGAACACGGAAGCGCACCTTGGTGTAGATGGGGTGACGGCCGTTGAAGATATCCGTGCGGATATCGCCGTTCAGCAGGGACAGAGAGTTGTTGAAGTATTCCTCTACGGATTCGTTGTACAAGGCCACGCCCTCGAAGGGGAAGGTGTTCACGGTGACCACATTGCGCTGCCAGCCGCCCATGACCAGATCCCGATCCATGTGGAACTTGTCCCGGGCGATCATCTCCTTGACGGAGCGGATCAGGAAGGCCTTGTCCAGGACGAAGATATCCATGGAGGAGACATAGTCCGCGGGAGCGGCGTAGTCAACCATCATGTCGGTGACCTCACCCTTG
>CAKTXO010000305.1 GCA_934630985.1 uncultured Oscillospiraceae bacterium
CCTTCGGAAAATGCAAATTTGCCCTTGCTCCCGCTGATTGATGTGCTATAATGAACCTCTAGGGAGGGATTTCCATGCCCAAGTCTGACAATCAAAAGCTGAAAATCTTCTATATTCTGGATTATCTGCAAAGAAACTCCCACCAGGCGCACCCGGTGAGAGCTTCGGAGCTGCAAACCATGCTCTTGCAGCAGCACAATATTGAATGTGACCGGAAAACCATCTATTCCGACGTGGCGGCCTTGCAGGATTACGGCGTGGATATCGTGTCCCTGCCCGGCAAGGGCGGAGGCTACTACATTGCCTCCCGGAATTTTGAGCTGCCGGAATTGAAGCTGCTCATCGATGCCGTCCAGTCCAGTAAATTTCTCACGGAGAAAAAGTCCCGGGAGCTGATTGAGAAGCTTTGCAGCCAGTGCAGCGTCTACGATGCCCGGCTCATGCGCCGGGACGTACTGGTTTCCGGCCGGGTCAAAAGCATGAACGAGACCATCTACTATAATGTAGACGCCATCCAGGACGCCATCGCCGAAAACCGGCAGATCTCCTTCCGGTACTTCGACTACGGCCTGGACGGCACCCGCCAGTACCGGGAGCGGGAGTACCGGGCCAGCCCCTACGGCCTGTGCCAGGACAACGAAAACTGCTACCTGCTGGCTCACTCCCCCAGGCACGGAGCCACCTCCTACCGGGTAGACCGGATGAGCGACATTCTTTCTCTGGAAGAGCCCCGGCTTCCCTGCCCGGAGCTGACGGGCAAGGCTCTGACGGAGTATGCCAACCGGCTGTTTCAGATGTACTCCGGTCAGACCGCCGATGTGAAGCTCCGCTTCCACAGAAGCCTTGTGAACGTGGTCATTGACCGGTTCGGCCGGGACATTCTGCTGATTCCCGACGGGGAGGAGCACTTCGTCTTCACCGTCAACGTGGCAGTGTCACCCATGTTCCTCAGCTGGGTCATCGGCTTCGGCAGCAAGGCCAAGGTGCTGTATCCCCAGAGCGTCGTGGAGGCCTGCCAGGCCATGTGCCGGGAGGCTCTTTCCCAGTACGATTAAACGAGGCTGAAAGAGGAGAATACCTCACTCCACACAACCTGTGATTTTTCGCCCTGGGCATCCCGGAGGACGGACAGGCAGTAGTGATAGCTTCCGTCATCCAGGATGGCGGCTCTTCCCAGCCGTTCCCCGTCCTCCCCGGCCGCGGCCCAGACGAAGTCATAGCGTTTTGCCCCGTCCTGCTCGGTTTCCATCACCGTCAGCTGCTCCTTGTCAAAGCCTGTGAGCTTCCGGATGGTGTCGTTCAGATTTCCGGCGGGGCAGGTCTGCACCAGAATCTCATAGTCCTCGCTGAGGTACAGCTGTTCGGCTTCGCTTTTCAGCACCGGGGACACCGCCCCGTCCGGCAGCCGGACGCTGATTTCCCGCATCTGCCCCAGTACCGGCTCCACCGGAATGTCGTCGGCAATGGTTTCCAGGGTTTCCTTGACTCCACAGCCGCAAAGAACCAGGGCAAGAGCCAGACCGATCAAAAAGAGTTTCCGCAACCCAATCCCTCCCGAAAGGAATGTATCATGAACAAACTGCTGATTGCCTACCTGCTTCTAATCAATGCGCTTGGCTTCGGGCTTATGCTCCTGGACAAGTGGAAGGCGAAGAAAAATCGCTGGCGCATCCGGGAATCCACCCTGATGCTGG
>CAKTXO010000306.1 GCA_934630985.1 uncultured Oscillospiraceae bacterium
AAATCCCCGAAAAAACAACAGGAAAAGACTTGACAGATATGCTATAATAAAGTGGATTCTTTATAGAAAACCTGAGAGGATGAAAATAAAATGGCAAAAGAGAAAAAGGTCGAACAGATCACAGATATGGAAGTGGACTTCACCCAGTGGTTCACCGATGTGTGCAAGAAGGCGCAGCTTATCGATTATTCTTCCATCAAGGGTATTTTCGTATACCGTCCCTATGGCTATGCCATCTGGGAAAACATTCAGCGTATTCTGGACGGGGAGTTTAAGAAGGTGGGCGTGGAGAATGTCTATATGCCCATGCTGATTCCCGAAAGCCTGCTGCAGAAGGAGAAGGATCATGTGGAGGGCTTTGCCCCGGAGTGCGCCTGGGTGACCATGGGCGGCGGCGAGAAGCTGGAGGAGCGGTACGCCATCCGTCCCACCTCCGAGACTTTGTTCTGCGATCACTTCTCCCATGTGCTCCAGTCCCATCGGGATCTTCCCATGAAGTACAATCAGTGGTGCAGCGTCCTGCGCTGGGAGAAGACCTCCCGTCCCTTCCTGCGCCACCGGGAATTTCTGTGGCAGGAGGGACATACCATCCACGCCACTGCCCAGGAGGCCGAGGACTTTACCAGAACCATTCTGAACATCTACGCCGACTTCTGCGAGGATGTGCTGGCCATGCCGGTCACCCGGGGTCAGAAGACCGAGAAGGAGAAGTTCAACGGCGCGGAGTCTACCTACACCATCGAGTGCATGATGCACGACCGGAAGGCTTTGCAGGCCGGTACCTCCCACTATTTCGGCGACGGCTTTGCCAGAGCCTTCGGCATTGAGTTCACCGACAAGAACAACCAGAAGACCAACCCCTTTGAGACTTCCTGGGGCGTGTCCACCCGGCTTATCGGCGGCATCATCATGACCCACGGTGACAACAACGGCCTGGTGCTGCCTCCCAAGGTGGCTCCCGTTCAGGTGGTGGTGCTGCCCATCGCCCAGCATAAGGCTGGCGTTCTGGAGGGCGCTTCCGCCATCCGGGATCGGCTGGCGGCTGCCGGCTATCGGGTGAAGATGGACGACTCCGACAACTCCATGGGCTGGAAGTGCGCCGAGTACGAGATGAAGGGCGTGCCCCTGCGGGTAGAGTGCGGCCCCCGGGATCTGGAAAACGGTCAGTGCGTGCTGGTGCGCCGGAACGACGGCGAGAAGACCGTGGTCAAGCTGGAAGAGCTGGAGACCGCGGTGGCTCAGCAGCTGCAGCTGGTGCACGACGGCATGTACGAGCGGGCCAAGAAGAACCTGGACGAGCACATCTATGAGGCGCACTCTCTGGAGGAAGCCAAGGAACTTCAGGAGAAGAACGGCGGCTTCGTCAAGACCATGTGGTGCGGCAGCCTGGAGTGCGAGATGAAGATGAAGGAAGTGGCGGGCATGTCCTCTCGCTGCATCCCCTTCGCCCAGGAGAAGCTGGACACCGTCTGCGCCTGCTGCGGCAAGCCCGCGGACAAGATGATCTACTGGGGCATTGCCTACTGATTCGGAGTGGTACCGATAGAAAATGTCATTGCGAACCAGTGACCGACGTCACCGGTGTGGCAATCCCCCGGTTATTATGAAAGCCTTAGGAAAAGCATGGAACGAATTTTGATTATCGGCTGCTCCGGCAGCGGGAAAACCACCCTTGCCC
>CAKTXO010000307.1 GCA_934630985.1 uncultured Oscillospiraceae bacterium
GTTTTCCGGCGGCGTTTGGCCACGGAATAGTGGTTGACCATGGAGTCCATGTTGCCCCCGGAGACCAGAAAGCCCAGTCGGGGTCGTCCGAACAGGTCGATGGACTTGGGATTCTTCCAATCCGGCTGGGAGATGATGCCTACATTGTAGCCGTTGGCCTCCAGAATGCGGCTGATGATGGCATGACCGAAGGAGGGGTGATCCACATAGGCATCGCCGATGACGTAGACAAAGTCGCAGCTTTCCCAGCCCCGCTCTTCCATTTCCTCCCTGGTAATGGGCAGAAATGCCATGAAATCCCTCCTTATTTCCGCTCCAGCTTCTTTTTCGTGCCGTCGGGCTGGAGAATATAGGTGTTATCCAGCTGCCCTACCAGATTGGCTTTGACAGAATCGATGTAAATTCTTCGCAGCTTGTCCCGCTCGGCGGTTTCCTCGGCGGTCAGACCCTCGGTTTTTGCTTTTTTTGCCAGAACGTTGATTCTGGTAATGACTTCGCTCATATTCATAGGAATTTCCTCACACATACCGGTGGATCACCACCGAAATTCGATCTTTTTTGGTTTTGCCGTTTATTTGCGTCAGGCGGATTTTGCCCAGACCCCGGACAGAGATTTTCGCCCCCTGGGGAACAGGCCGGTCGGGCTTTTCCGCGGGCAGGCCGTCCACCGCGGCTTTTCCTGTGGTGATGTACTGGGCGGCCAGGCTCCTGCCAATGCGAAAGCCGGAGGCAATGACGCTGTCCAGGCGCAAAGAGGCCACCGTGTCCCGGATTTCCTTCACTTCCGGGTCCGGGATTTTGGCTTCCCCCAGGGGTACCTGCTCCAAGCGGAGCTTCGTCCGCCCGGCGGAGGTGAAATTCTGCAATAAATAGGGGGCGATTTCCGCCGTGACGAAAAAATCGCAGCTGCCGCTGCCTACGCAGATGTCCCCGACCGTTTCCCGGGCGATACCCGCGCCCATCAGTGCCCCCAGAAAGTCCCGGTGATTGGGGCTGTCCCCCTGAAAAAAGTGGGCTCTCAGGCACACGCAGGGAGAATCCCCCTCCCACAGGCTGTCTTCTCCCAGATATTCCGGCAGGTACACCAGCATTTTCCGCTCGGCATCCTCGTAGCCGCCGAAGGCATGAAGCCCTTCCGGCGTGCCGAAGAGGTATCCGGCAAGGGCTTGCTCCCGTTGGGAAAGGAAGCAGGTGCTGGCCGGGGTGTTCCGGTTGATTCCGGCATTTATTTTGTCCCAGAGCTTGGCAAGGAGCAGCCTGTCCTCGGCACTTTGGGCGATTTTTTCGATTTTGCTTCGATCCATGTTATCACCACAGACAAGTATAACACATTTTCGGCCGGGTGAAAAGGTTTTTCTTGTGCAAAGGCGGAATGTCGAGTATAATATAAGGAAAAAAAGGGAAGCTTTTGCCGATTTAATCAGAGCTTCCTTAGGAAAATGAGGGAAGGAACTGGAAATATGGTGATCGGGATTATCGGCGGCGGAGCTTCGGGCATGGCGGCGGCCTTGGCCGCGGCGGAAAAGGAGAACGTCCAGGTGGTGCTTCTGGAGCGGCAGGCGCGGGTAGGGCGGAAACTTCTTGCCACCGGCAATGGCCGGTGCAATCTGACGAACCTTTCCGCCGGGGAGGGAGGCTATCACGGAAACGCCTCGGAATTTGCCCGGTACGC
>CAKTXO010000308.1 GCA_934630985.1 uncultured Oscillospiraceae bacterium
GACTTGGAGGGCATCGTCGCATAGGCCTTCCGGGCGGCGGTAATCAGCCCCTGGAATTCCTCGGACAGCAGATGCCGCATGTCCGCGTCGCCGGACAGGGTCTTGGCGTAGGTCAGGATATTCTTCGGCTGGAACACATCCGAGGCGTGCTCGGCCGTACCGGTGGAAAGCAGGGCGTACATTTCCTCCACCAGCTGATTCCGCTCCTGATTGGTCATGCTGGCAAACCAGTTCTTAATGGTGGCGTCCATAAACTGAGAGGAGCCCGTGATTCCCTCCACATGCACAAAGTCCGCCCCCAGCACCTCCCAGGAATAGGGATCATGCTGCATGATGCCCACATTGGAGCTGCGCAGAACCTGGTATGGCTCCTCGTGCTCCAGAAGCATTCCGATCACCGAGGACTGGGGCACAAAGGTGTGGATTCTGGGCACCACCTCCAGATAGCCGGGATCGCCCATCATGTACTTGGTAAAGCCCGGGCCGTCGTTGTTGTAGACCTCCAGAATCCGGGCACGAACCTGGGGTGAGCACCGGGCGGCAGCAAATACCGCCAGATTTCCCCCCTTGGAATGTCCCGCCACCCGTATGGGTGCCTCGGCGCTCTGCGCCGCCCGACGGATGTACTCCTGCGCCAGCCGCTGGGCGGGAATGGACTGCTGGAAGGTCATGTTGAAGTCCTCCTTCCAGCCAACCAGGGAATTGTCCGTGCCCCGGTAGACCACGAACATGGTGCCGTCGTCCAGCAGGAAGGTCATGGCCGCGAACTGAGTCTCCTGCTCCGGAAGGAACCGGTTTTCGTACATGCAGAGCCGGATCTTGCCAAAGCGGGTGGTGGCCGCGGCGGCACGAAGAAGCTCCATATCCTTTTTCACCCGCACCCGGTTCTCCGGATTCTCAAGGGTAAAGAACTCCGCCGCGCACTCCCCCAGAGTCATCGCCTGACCCGGCTCCGCCTTCGCCTTGTCCCCATAGAATACATAGGCCAGGGTAGAAAAAATCAGCGCGTCTACCGGATTGGGTCGAACCTGGGAAAAGGTCAGGTCGCCCCGCCAGGTCAGATAGTCAAACATATTCGTCATGGTTCCAACCTCCTTTTTCTTCTATGATAGCAGATAATTGCAAAATTTTCCACCCTATTTTGCCACCGTTGACAAACGGAGGTTCCCGGCGTAAAATAGACAGCAGCATACTAAGGAGGTATGGTTATGGAACTGACCCGAGAGCAGGCGATGGGTCTGCTGAGAAAGTACAATACGGAACCCTTCCACATTCAGCACGCACTGACGGTGGAGGGTGTCATGCGCTGGTTCGCCCAGGAAAACGGCGAAGACGCGGATTTCTGGGGACTGTGCGGCTTACTCCACGATGTGGACTTTGAAAAGTGGCCGGAGCAGCACTGCCGGAAGGCCCCAGAGCTGTTGGCGGAGGTGAACGCCAGTCCGGAAATGGTGCACGCCATCTGCTCCCACGGCTACGGCATCTGCTGCGACGTGGAGCCCACCGCCCAGATGGAGAAGATTCTCTTCGCCGCGGACGAGCTGACAGGTCTCATCGGCGCTGCCGCCCGGATGCGCCCCAGCAAGTCCGTCATGGACATGGAGCTGTCCTCCCTGAAAAAGAAGTTCAAGGACAAGAAATTCGCCGCCGGCTGCTCCCGGGACGT
>CAKTXO010000309.1 GCA_934630985.1 uncultured Oscillospiraceae bacterium
AAAAGAGAGGAATTAACCATGAAAAACTTCATCAAAAAAATCGGAGCCGTATTCCTGAGCCTGACCGTGACCGCTTCCCTGTTTGCCGGCTGCGGAGCCAAGACCGAGACTCCCGCTGCCACCGCTGAGGACAAGGGCAGCTTCCGCACCCTGGACGAGATCAAGTCCAGCGGCACCATCAACATTGGCGTGTTCTCTGACAAGAGCCCCTTCGGCTATGTGGATGAGAACGGCGAGTATCAGGGCTACGACGTGTACTTCGGCAACCGGATCGGCCAGGATCTGGGCGTGAAGATCAATTACGTCTCCACCGAGGCCGCCAACCGGATCGAGTATCTGCAAACCGGTAAGGTGGACATCATTCTGGCAAACTTCACCGTCACCCCCGAGCGGGCTCAGGAAGTGGACTTCGCCCTTCCTTATATGAATGTGGCTCTGGGCGTTGTCTCCCCGGAGAATGCGGTAATCACTTCTCTGGATCAGATCGGCGCCGATGACCAGGTCATCGTCATCTCCGGCACCACCGCCGAGACCTATCTGGAAAAGAACAACCCGGAGATCAAGCTTCAGAAGTACGACGCCTACGCCGAGGCCAAGACCGCTTTTGAAAACGGCAACGGCGTGGCCTGGGCAAACGACAACACTGAGGTCATTGCCTTCTCCATCGAGAACCCCGGCTATGTGGTGGGCATTCCCTCTCTGGGCAGCGCGGACACCATCGCTCCCGCCGTCACCAAGGGCAACACCACGCTGCTGAACTGGCTGAACGACGAAATCAAGGCTCTGGGCACCGAGAACTTCTTCCACGCCGACTATGAGGCAACCCTGCTCGACACCTACGGCAAGGATTACGAGGACACCCTGGTGGTTGAGGGCGGCGTTGTGGCCGGTGCCGAAGCTGACACCGCTGCCGAAGCCGTAGAGCCCAAGGGCACCATCACCGTGGCCGCCTCCCCCACCCCTCACGCGGAAATTCTGGCTCAGGCCGCCAAAATTCTGGCAAGCGAAGGCTGGGAGCTGAAGGTCACCGAGTTTGAAGACT
Source organism: uncultured Oscillospiraceae bacterium (assembly GCA_934630985.1). Classification (GTDB taxonomy): domain Bacteria; phylum Bacillota; class Clostridia; order Oscillospirales; family Oscillospiraceae; genus Faecousia. The sequence goes on from CAKTXO010000309.1 coordinate 1,043, forward strand.
ATGTCCAGCCCAACCTGGTGGTGGACAGCGGCGAGATCGACGCCAACTACTTCCAGCATGTTCCCTATCTGGACAATTTCAATGAGGAAAAGGGCACCGATCTGGTTGCCGTGGCCGGTATCCACTATGAGCCCTTCGGCATCTATCCGGGCACCAAGACCGCTCTGACCGACCTGGCCGACGGCGATGTCATCGCCGTGCCCAACGACACCACCAACGAAGCCCGTGCTCTGCTGCTGCTTCAGGACAACGGCATCCTCAAGCTGGCCGACGGCGCAGGTCTGACTGCCACTGTCAAGGACATTGTGGAGAACCCCCACAACGTGAAGATTCAGGAGCTGGAGGCCGCCCAGGTCTCCCGGGTGAAGGACGAGGTCGCTTTCGTGGTGCTCAACGGCAACTACGCTCTGGAAGCCGGCTTCTCCGTGGCTCACGACGCAGTGGCCTATGAGACCAGCGCCTCCACCGCCGCCAAGACCTATGTGAACGTGCTGGTGGTCAAGGCCGGCAATGAGAACAACGAGGGCATTCAGGCTCTGGTGAAGGTTCTCAAGTCCGACGAGATCAAGCAGTTCATCACCGATACCTACGACGGCGCGGTCGTGCCCTT
>CAKTXO010000310.1 GCA_934630985.1 uncultured Oscillospiraceae bacterium
ACCATCCGCAAAAAGCGAATTGCGCTGATGGACGCCTACGTTCTGGAAAACGGCGTTGCCCCAAAGCCCGGAATTTACGAGCTGCTGGACGCTCTGGACGAAAAGCAGATTCCCAAGGCGGTGACCAGCTCCTCTCCCCAGGCCAGAATCCGAGCCTATCTGGAACCTCTGGGACTGTATCACCGGTTTGGGAGGATCGTCACCGCCTATGACGTACCCCACGGCAAGCCGGAGCCGGATATCTACCTGAAGGGCGCGGAGGTTCTGGGGCTGGCTCCGGAAACATGCCTTGCCCTGGAGGATTCCCCCTCCGGAATTCTCTCCGCCAGCCGTGCCGGCTGCCTAAGCGTGGTGATTCCTGACCAGGATCAGCCGGATGCCGACACTTTGTCCCGGGTTTACGCCAAGGCGGACAGCCTGGCAGATATTATCGGCCTGTTATAGGGTCTATCTGGAAACCGTCAACACGCCCAAACAGCGGGTCTTTTCCACCTGCTGGGCACCATTTTTTCTTGCAATACCCAGAGTATTCCTGCAAAAAAATGGCTTCATCAGGCGGAAAATCCCTCGCCGTTGGTCATATTTCCGGTTTTCAGATAGACCCTAAGGAAACGTCCATATCCGACTGCAAAATCATAGGCTTTCCGGTGATCGGATGAGAAAATTCCAACCTTTTCGCGCAAAGCATCTGATGGCTCAGACCCAGCCGGGCGGAAAAGGCCTGGGATTCCTCGCTTCCGTACTGGGGGTCTCCCAGAATGGGAAAGCCCATATAGGCGCAGTGCACCCGCAGCTGGTGGGTTCTGCCGGTAACCGGCCGAAGCGCCAGCTTACTGTAGCCATCCCCCGTTTTCAGCAGCTGCCACCGAGTCAGCGAGGGCTTCCCTTCCGGGTTGACATAACGTAAAAGGCTGGGCAATTCCCGGCGGGCAATGGGGGCATCGATAATGCCGCTGTCCCCTTCCGGTCTGCCATAGACCAGAGCATGATAGGTTTTTTTCGCCCCGTTTTCCTGAAGCCGGGTGTGGACATAGGCGTTCTTCGCCAGCAGCACAATGCCGAAGGTGTCCCGATCCAGCCGGGTCATGGGGTGAAAGGCCAGGTGCTGTCCGGTTTTCTGATAATACCCGGCCACAAGATTTGCCAGCGTTCCGGTGTTTTTCGCCCGGGATGGGTGAATCAGCATTCCGGCGGGCTTGTCCACCGCCAGAATGGCCTCGTCCTCGTATAGGATGGACAGCTCTCCCGCCTCCGCCGGGTATTCCGGGGTTTCCTCAGGAAAGGCAACGGTAATGACATCTCCGGGGGATACCGGATAATTGGTACGCTGAGCAGCGCCGTTGACCCGGAGAGAATCCCCCCATTTGAGCTTGTTCATGAGCCCGGTGGACATGTTCAGTTCTCCCCGGAGGAAGGAGGAAAGCCGTCCTTCCCGATTTGCCGTCCATTTTAGTTCCACCACTTCACCCCCAAACCGATTTCATGGACGTAGAGGCCGATGCCCTCATCGGCCCATGTCTATTATATACCTATATACCAACGATCATCTGAAACGGGGTTGTCTCGTTAAGAGCCCCTATGGGTCAACATAGCCAAAATATACAATGTCATTGCGAACCAGTGACCGATGT
>CAKTXO010000311.1 GCA_934630985.1 uncultured Oscillospiraceae bacterium
GATAAGAAGCCGGCTTAAGGGGCGCTGCCGAAAAGCCGCCCCCTTAAGTATCCCCCGGCCGCTCCGCCGGAAGCGCGTCAGAATATTTCAGATTTCTTTTGACGGTTTTATCACAAGTGTTCTTTAATAGACTAAATAGTGCCCGGAACTTTCGTTCCGGGCACTATTGCGCATTTTTTAATCGTTAATCGTAGCAATCCCCAGCGTAATCTCCTCCAGCACGTCCAGGAGCACCCGGACGGTGTCCAGAGAGGTGAGGATGGTCACGCCGTTTTCCACGGCGCACCGGCGAATCTGACTGGAACCGGTGTGGGCATCCTCGCTGCGCACGTCCATGGTGTTGATGACGTAGGAGACAAAGCCCGAACGGATGTCGTCCAGAATCTCCGTGGAGCCGTCGTCCACCTTGATCCGGCTGCGGGTCTTGATGCCCGCCTCCCGAAGATACAACGCCGTGCCCGGAGTGGCCTCAATATTGAAGCCCAGCTGATAGAACCGGCGAATCAGCGGCAGCGCCTCCGGCTTGTCCTCATCGGAAATGGTGGCAAAGACGGTGCCGTAATTCAGCAGCTTCACGCCGGAGGCCTGAAGGGCCTTGTACAGTGCCCGGGTAATGGAATTGTCGTAGCCGATGGCCTCGCCGGTGGACTTCATCTCCGGAGACAGATAAGCGTCCAGACCACGGAGCTTGGAGAAGGAGAAGGCAGGTGCCTTGGCGTAGTAACGCTTCTTCTCATCCGGATACAGCAGGTCAATGCCCTGATCGTGGAGGCTATGCCCCAGGGCTACCAGGGTGGCAATATCCGCCAGAGGGTAGCCTGTGGCCTTACTCAGGAAGGGCACCGTCCGGGAGGAACGGGGGTTGACCTCAATGATATACACATTCTCCTGGGGGTCAACAATAAACTGGATGTTGAACAGTCCCTTGATTCCGATGGCCGGGCCCAGCTTCCGGGCGTATTGCAGGATAATGCCCTTGACCTTATTGGAAATGGAGAAGGGGGGATAGACGGAAATGGAGTCGCCGGAATGGACGCCGGTGCGCTCCACCAGCTCCATAATGCCGGGAACAAAGACCTGCTCCCCATCGCAGATGGCGTCAATTTCCACTTCCTTGCCCCGGATATACTTATCTACCAGCACCGGCTTGTCCGCGTCGATTTCCACGGCGGTTTGCAGATAGTGGCGCAGCTGGGCCTCACCGGAGACGATCTGCATAGCCCGGCCGCCCAGCACGAAGGAGGGACGAACCAGCACGGGATAGCCGATGGCCTTGGCCGCGGCGACCCCGTCTTCAATCCGGGTGACGGCTTTGCCCGTAGGCTGAGGAATGTTCAGCTCCAGCAGCAGCTTTTCAAAGGCATCCCGGTTTTCTGCCTTTTCAATGGCGGCGCAGTCGGTGCCGATGATGTTCACGCCCAGGTCGGTCAGGGGCTGAGCCAGATTCACGGCGGTCTGACCGCCCAGGGAGGCGATCACGCCGTCAGGCTGCTCCAATGCCACGATGTTCATCACATCCTCGGCGGTCAGAGGCTCGAAGTACAGCTTATCCGCAGTGGTGTAGTCCGTGGAGACGGTTTCCGGGTTGTTGTTGATGATGATGGCCTCGTAGCCGGCCTCCCGGAT
>CAKTXO010000312.1 GCA_934630985.1 uncultured Oscillospiraceae bacterium
CTTACCGCCGCCCAGGCGGTCTGCCGTGAAACGGCAGAATAAAATGATGAAATCATTTTATTAAGAAATAGTATTATGCAAAGTTTGTAAGGATTTTCACCAGCATTTTCACGCAAAGTGTCATATCCTCCACCGGGATATACTCAAACCGGCCGTGATAGTTTTCCCCGCCGGTGCACAGGTTCGGGCAAGGCAGACCCAGAAAGCTCAGTCGAGCTCCGTCTGTACCGCCCCGGATGGGAACCTCTCTGGGATTCATCCCAACCGCCGCCATGGCGTTCTTCGCCCGCTCCACAATGAACATCACCGGCGCAATCTGGGTGCGCATGTTGTAGTAGCTGTCCCGGATGGTCAGCTGAACCGTACCCTTGCCGTATTTGGCGTTCAGGAAGTCCGCAGCAGCTTCCATCATTGCCTTCTTTTCGGTGAATTTCGCCCAATCATGATCCCGGATGATATAGTGAAGATGACTTTCCTCCACGGTGCCGGACATTTCCGTCAGGTGAAAAAAGCCCTCGTAGCCTTCGGTGGCTTCAGGCCGCTGATGAACGGGCAGCAGGCTCTGGAACTCCATGGCCAGATACTGAGAATTCACCATGGCGTTTTTCGCCGAGCCCGGATGGATGTTCCGTCCAGTGAATGTCACCTCGGCACCGGCGGCGTTGAAATTTTCGTACTCGATCTCCCCCACCGGGCCGCCGTCGGCGGTGTAGGCATAGTCCGCGCCGAAATTGGTCACGTCAAACCGATCTGCGCCCCTGCCGATTTCCTCGTCCGGGGTGAAGGCGATTTTTACCGTGGCGTGCCGTCCGCCACGGCGAAGAATTTCTTCCGCCGCAGTGAGGATTTCCGCAATGCCCGCCTTGTCGTCCGCACCCAGCAGGGTGGTGCCATCGGTGACGATCAGGTGCTTGCCCACATGATTCCGAAGAGTCGGATAGTCACTTTCCCGAAGGTAGATTCCTTTTTCGGCGTTCAGGCACAGATCCTCGCCGGTGTACTCCAGAATCCGGGGCCGGATATTGGCGCCGCTGGCATCCGGTGAGGTGTCCATGTGGGCAATGAGCCCGATGGCAGGCAAGTCCGCATCTCCCGGAATGCTGCCGTAGACATAGCCCTGCTCGTCCATCCGGGCATCGCCGATTCCCATTTCCCGCATTTCCGTCACCAGTGCGGCTCCCAATCGCTTCTGCTTGTCCGTGGAGGGGCAGCTGCCCGAATGCTCGTCGGACTGGGTGTCAAAGGAAACATAGCGCAAAAAGCGCTCTACGACCGGTTCCATTGGTTTTCCTCCCTTTAAGTAACCGCTGATGAAATCGCCTGCGGTTATCAACGGATCTTTTGACCCAACTGTGCAGTTTGAAAAACTTGAAATACATACAGTATTCCGGCGTTTTTCATACTTTCATTCGTGCCAAAATCTCTCGCTGATAACTCTTGCCGATTTCATCATTGGTTACTTTGTTGCAAAAGCCGCCGCGGTTTCCGCGGCGGCTTTCCTGAATAAACGTAAGATTACTTATTGGCAGCAGCCTTGACCAGCTCGGCGGTATCCTGAGCGATCATCAGCTCTTCGTTGGTGGGAACCACCCAGACCTGAACCTT
>CAKTXO010000313.1 GCA_934630985.1 uncultured Oscillospiraceae bacterium
ATAAATATGCGATTACATTTGGAGGAAGCAGAGCATATATGGAGTTAACCGTAGGAGCCATCGTAGAGGGTAAAGTCAAATCCATCACCAATTTCGGCGCGTTTGTCTCATTGCCGGAGGGAAAGACCGGCATGGTACATATTTCCGAAGTGGCCAACGCCTATGTCAGCGACATCCGCCAGCACCTGACCGAGGGTCAGGACGTGAAGGTGATGGTCATCGGCATGGAAAACGGGAAGATCAATCTTTCCATCAAGCGCCTGGAGCCCAAGCCCCAGCGGGAGCAGGGGGGCAAAGCGCCCTTCCGTGGAGGCAATAACCAGCCCCGCAGAGAGGGCTTCCAGAACCGGGAGGGCAATCGTCCCAACCGGGAGAATCCCCGGCCTCAGCAGCAGCGCGCCCCCATGCAGCCCGCCGCCCCCAAGACCGCCGATCAGCTCTTTGAGGAGAAGCTGAAGGCCTTCATGACCGAATCCGACAGCAAGCTCTCCGGCATCAAGCAGTACGCCGACCACCGCAGCTCCAGCCGCCCCAGAAGAAGAGGCTGATATGCGGACGGTGGTCGTAACCGGCGGCTCCCGGGGCATCGGCGCAGGCATCGTCGCCCGCTTTGCCGCCCGGGGAGATCGGGTGTACTTCCTGTACGAGAAAAACCACCGGGCGGCGAAGGCGGTTTCGGAAAAAACCGGAGCCACAGCCATCTGCTGCGATGTAGCGGACGGTGAGCAGGTGAAGGCGGCCTTTGCCCGGATTCCGGAAGTGGACATTCTGGTGTGCAACGCGGGAATCTGCTGGTACGGCCTTCTGTCCTCCATGGAGGAAGGGGACTGGGATCGGCTCTTTGCCGTAAACGTCAAGGGGATTTACCACTGCGTGCGCGCCGCCATGCCCGCGTTTCTGCGCACCCACCGGGGAAGCATCGTCACCGTTTCCAGCATGTGGGGACAGGTGGGAGCCTCCTGTGAGGCGGCTTACTCTGCCACAAAAGGGGCGGTCATCGCCCTGACCAAGGCGCTGGCTCAGGAGCTTGGCCCCAGCGGCATCCGGGTCAACTGCGTGGCTCCGGGGGTAATCCTAACGGACATGTGCGCAGGCGTAGGCGCTGACGTGCTGGAGGGTCTTGCCCAGGAGGCGGCTCTGGGGCGCAACGGCACTCCGGAGGACGTTGCCCAGGCTGTGGAGGCTCTGGCTGACGCGGAATTTGTCACGGGACAGGTTCTTGGCGTCAGCGGCGGTTATGTTATGTAAACTCAAGAGCAGCACCCCGGTGCTGCTCTTCTAAGCAATACGGAGGAAATAGTTATGAAAATTGCGATTGCCTGCGATCACGGTGCTCTGGCACTGAAGAATAAAATGGTGGAGGTTCTGACCAAGGAAGGCTACGAAGTCAAGGACTTCGGCACCTACACCTCCGACAGCTGCGACTATCCGGACTATGCCGCCCCGGCGGCGAAGGCAGTGGCGGCAGGGGAGTGCGACAAGGGCATCGTCCTGTGCACCACCGGCATCGGCGTGTCCATCACCGCCAACAAGGTCAAGGGCATCCGCTGCGCTCTGCTGAGCGACGTCATGTCCGCCCGGCTGACCCGGGA
>CAKTXO010000314.1 GCA_934630985.1 uncultured Oscillospiraceae bacterium
CTGTGCATTCTCTATAGCTTTATGTCAACCACCGTAGGCGAGCGGCTGATGAAATCCGGCCGGTCTGCCATTGCCTTTGAGATCATCACCGACTACCCGGAGGAAATCTCCAGGGAGATCATCAAGAATATCCACCACACCACCACCCTGATTCCCGGCAAAGGCATGTATTCCGGCCGGGAGACCAGCGTGCTGCTGTGCGTGGTGAATAAGACCCAGGTGGCCGCGGTGAACCAGATCATCCACCAGTACCCCAATACCTTTGCCATCGTCAACCCGGTCAGCGAGATTCTGGGCAATTTCCGCAAGCTCAGCTCCTCCGGCAAGGAGATCGCCCAGGTTCTGGACTCCGGCGACGGAAAAACACTGTAATATGAGGGTGCCCATCGGGCACCCTTATCATAAATCCCCCCGTAAGAAAAACTGATCACACATACATCACTATCAAAGAAACAGGAGGAACCCCCAATGGCTTATTACTATCCGGAACCCAGCCACACCTTCAGCGAGTATCTGCTCATCCCCGGCTATACCTCCGAGGACTGCATCCCCGACCGGGTCAGCCTGAAGACCCCCCTGGTCAAGTACCGCAAGGGCGTGGAAGAGCCTGCTCTCAGCCTGAACGTGCCTCTGACCTCCGCCGTCATGCAGTCCGTTTCCAACGATACCCTGGCCATTGCCTTGGCCAAGGAGGGCGGCATCAGCTTTATCTTCGGCTCCCAGACTATTGAGAATCAGGCTGCCATGGTAGCCAAGGTGAAGGGCTACAAGGCCGGCTTCGTCACCTCCGCCTCCAATCTGACTCCGGATGCCACCCTGGCGGACGTGCTGGCGCTGAAGGCCAGAAACGGCTTCTCCACCGTGGCCATCACCGCCGACGGCACCCCCAACGGAAAGCTGCTGGGCATTGTCACCAGCCGGGACTACCGGGTTTCCCGGATGGAGCCTACGGACAAGGTCTGTGACTTCATGACCCCCCGCGCCAAGCTCATCACCGCCCCCAAGGAGACCACTCTGAAGGAGGCCAACGACATCATCTGGGAGAACAAGCTGAACAGCCTGCCCATTGTGGACGAAGAGGATCATCTGCTGTACTTCGTCTTCCGGAAGGACTACGCCTCCCACAAGGCCAACCCCCTGGAGCTGCTGGATGCCAAGAAGCGGTACCTGGTGGGCGCGGGCATCAACACCCGGGACTACGCCACCCGGATTCCCGCTCTGCTGGAGGCCGGCGCCGACGTGCTGGTCATCGATTCCTCCGAGGGCTACACCTGCTGGCAGGAAAAGACCATCCAGTGGGTGCGGGATACTTACGGCGATACCGTGAAGATCGGTGCGGGCAACGTGGTTGACCGGGAGGGCTTCCTGTTCCTGGCCAAGGCCGGGGCGGACTTCGTCAAAGTCGGTATCGGCGGCGGCTCCATCTGCATCACCCGGGAGACCAAGGGCATCGGCAGAGGCCAGGCCACGGCGCTGATCGAGGTGGCCGCGGCTCGGGACGAGTATTTCAAGGAAACCGGCATTTATGTGCCCATCTGCTCCGACGGCGGCATTGTCCACGATTACCACATGACCCTGGCTCTGGC
>CAKTXO010000315.1 GCA_934630985.1 uncultured Oscillospiraceae bacterium
GGGTGTGGCCCAGCTGGTAGGGCGCCTGGTTTGGGACCAGGATGCCGCGAGTTCGAGTCTCGCCACTCGGACCAAAATCCCCAAGTCTACGAAAGTGGACTTGGGGATTTTGCTTTGCATCAAGTAAGACTCAAAAATTCCAATTGCAGAATGCCAGCGGCTTGTCCTTCTGGTTTGCAGAGGCAAGCGTCTCCTGTGCTGCGACTTTTCCGTGGAGGCAGAGTTTGGGAATTTCGGCCTGTTTTTCGAATTTTTACTGCCCTGCTTTGAGAATTCCTGCCAAAATCTCTCTTGACATTCCCCTGCCGGTATATTACTATGAAAATATCAATAAGATAAGGAGATGTTATTATGGCTACCATATCCACCGGTATTCTCGGCGATTCCAATCTGATGAACCTGAGAAGCGTCTCTGTATCCCAGATTCGCCCGGAGGTCAGCGAAATTCTCGTTCCCGGTGAGGACATTATCCAGTGCTTCCAGACCGTTCGTGACCAGGTTCTCTTCACCTCCAAGCGGGTCTTCGTGGTGAATGTCCAGGGCATCACCGGCAAGAAGGTCTCCTACTACTCCTATCCCTATTCCAAAGTCCAGTACTTCGGAATTGAAACCGCCGGTGTGCTGGATATCGACAGTGAGCTGGTGCTCGTCTTCAGCGACGGAAACCGACTTCAGTTCGACTTCAAGGCCGGGGTCAACATCAAGGGCATCTGCGCCGGCATCTCAAAATACATTCTGTAAGCGTTATTCCGTCACAGCCGTCGGTTTTCTGCTTTGGAAAACCGACGGCTCTTTTTTCGGGAGGGGATTCCAATGGCCTGTGTTTCGGTAGATACCTGTCAATTCAAGGGGATTCTTGCCGCTTTGCCGGAACTGCCGCCCCACAACTGGCTCATTACCGATTTGGAATGCTACGACACCAGCGGCTGGGACGGCTGCGAAAAATGGGCTCAGCGGGAGCTGTTTCTGACGGATGAGACCCTTCGCCGGGACGTGAAAAAGCGGGATATGCAGTTCATCTGGGGTGTTTTTTCCGCCATTCCCGCAGGGTACTCCGAAGCGGAAATTCGCCGTTATCCTCTGCCGGAGGCGGAAACGCCCCGCTACATGGCAAATTCCATTCTTCCCCAGCACCCCCTGGCCATTCTGGAGCTGTACGCCCAGGACGGCGGTCTGGCTTTTGTCAGTGCCCGGGAGGCTTCCCTGCTGGAGCCTCTTTACCGCCTGCCCTGTGAAGTGCGGGATGAGGAAGCGGACAATCGGGTGATGAATACCCAGCTGCGCCGGATTCAGGATGTCCTTCGCCAGGCGGTGCCGGAGGTTTCGCCCCAGATTGCCGATGCGGTTCAGTGGCGGGTCTGGTGGGCTCTTTTCCGGGAGAAAACGGGAAACGTCAGCGATTGGTTCCTGCGGCAAGCGGTCATGTCCGAGTACCGGGCTCAGGTGCGCGCCCCCAGCCGCTTTCCTTCCGTCTACTGGGATCCCTACGCGCAAAAATAGGGAAGCTCTGATTAAATCGGCAAGAGCTGGGAGCGAGAGATTTTGTTCTCAGGCAAGGTTTGGAAAATGGAGGAAT
>CAKTXO010000316.1 GCA_934630985.1 uncultured Oscillospiraceae bacterium
AGCACCAAGCGGCGGGTGCCCCTGGGAGAATTCCGGGCTTACGAAACCGCTTCCGGCCTTCCTGTGGAGGAGCTGAACGCCGCCAACTGCGGAGCCATGCTTTTGGGCGTGGAGCAGACGGTGTACCGCCGGGCGGGCTTCATCCGTTTTTCCGACCTGCCCGTGACCCAGGACGAGGCTCTGCGGCGCAGGCTCAACGCTCTCGTCACCACCGGCGACGAAAGCGGTGCGGCAGACCGGCTGGCAGCTCAGCTGAAAGACTTGCGCAATAAGTGCAGATATAATAAGTCCGGTTTGCTTCCCCAGGCGGAGGCTCAGCTGGAGCAGCTGGAGCAGAAGCTCACCGAGCTGGAATCTCTGGATATCCAGTCGAAGAAGCTCCGGGAGCGGATTCAGGAGGTCAAATCCTGGCTCAAGCAGCTGTACAATCACCAGCAGGCCTTGGCCTACGAAAAGCAGGCCAGGGATGCGGTGCAGGTGGCTCAGGCTCGGGATGACATGGTTCAGGCGGAGGAAACGCTGAATCAGATGGAGAGCCTGTGCGCCACCCTGCCGCCCCGGATGGAGACCGAGGAAAAGGTTCGGGAGCTTCGCAGCTTCCGGGATCAGTGGAACGCCATCCGGGAGGAGGAGCGAAATGCCCCCTCCCAGCCTCAAAAGCCGGAAATGCCCAATCCCTTCACCGGCCTGACTGCCGAGGACGCCCGAGCCATGGCTCGGGAGGACGCCAAGCAGCTGACCCAGCTGTCCGGGGGCAAGCTGCCCCTGGTATTCATGGCCGTGGGCATTGTGGGCTTGCTGGCAGCGGGGGTTCTGGTGAATCTGACTGCCTACGCTTTTGCGGCATTGGCGGGGGCGGCGGGACTGGCATCCCTGCTTCTGGGGGTGTGGCAATACACCCAGGGCAGGCGGCAGACGGCGTCCATCGTGGAAAAATACGGCACCGCCGACTGGAAGCAGTGGACGGCGCCCATTGCGGAATTTGAGCAGGCGGTGGAGAATTACTCCGAGGAGCTGAAAACCTATCAGGAAGTCACCAGCGACCTGGAAGTGCGGCTGATGGTTCTGCGCAAACGGCGGGACTCTCTGTGCGGCCTTCAGGAGCCGGAGGAAGTGCTGGAATTCTGGCAGCAGGCTCAGCGGCAGTGGGAAAGCTGCGAGCAGGCTCGCCGGGAGGCGGCGCTGGCTCGGCAGCATTATGAGGCGCTCAGCTCCATGGTGCGCCCCGTAGAAAAGCCGGCCTTCCAGGACAACCTGACCCAGAATGAGGCGGAAACCGCCAATCTTCTGGCCGAGTGCGCGGCGGAGCAGCAGCGGCTGCAAAACCGGCTGGGTCAGTACCAGGGACGGATGGAAATCCTGGGAAGCGTTCAGGAATTGGGCTTGCAGCGCAAGCGCGTTGCGGATCGGATCGCCCGGCTGGAGGAAACCTACGAGGCTCTGACTATTGCACTGGACACCCTGTCCCAGGCCAGGTCTTCCTTGCAGCGGCGGTTCGCCCCCCGAATCACCCAGCGAGCCCAGGAAATCCTCAGCGCTCTGACGGAAAACCGGTATCACAGCCTGACCATGGG
>CAKTXO010000317.1 GCA_934630985.1 uncultured Oscillospiraceae bacterium
ATAAGAATCCCTCCCAGGGTCAAACTTCCCTGGGAGGGATTTTTTATGAAGGAACGATTGGGGCTGATCATCGCGGGCGCCGGTGCCGGACTGGTTGCCGGACTGTTCGGAGCCGGGGGCGGGCTGGTGCTGGTGCCCCTGCTGGGGCTGCTGACGGGGCTAAAAAATCAGGAGGTTTTCGCCGTTTCCCTGTCCATGATTCTGCCGGTGTGTCTGGTGAGCATTGCCGTGACGGCCATGGCGGCGGGAATCGACTTTGCCTCTGCCCTGCCCTATCTGCCGGGAAGCGCATTGGGCGGGCTTGCCGCCGGGATTTGGGGAGCAAAAATCCCAGCCCAATGGCTTCACCGTGGGCTGGGGATTCTGATTGTCTGGGGAGGGATTCGGTATTTATGCTGAATTCCCTGCCTGTTTGTTTGGTGGTCGGAACGGTTCTGGGCTTCCTCACCGGCCTTGGTATCGGCGGCGGGAGTCTGCTGATGCTGTGGCTGACCCTGGTGCTGGGAGTTTCTCAGGCCGATGCCCGGCAGATCAACCTGCTTTTCTTTCTTCCTTCCGCGCTGATCAGCTGCTGGATGCACAAAAAGCAGGGCACGCTGAATTGGAAAACCAGCCTTCCCGGCATGATCTCCGGCTGCGCCGCCGCTGGCCTTGGCAGTTGGATTGCCGCAAGTCTTGACACCGAGATGCTCAAAAAGCCCTTCGGGGTTCTTCTGCTGATTGCGGGAGCTCGGGAATTATTCTACCGGCGCAAATAGGCCAGGTATCCTTCCAGAATCAGGGAGGCCGCTACCGCGTCCACGGTGTTTTTCCGCTTTTTCCCGTGGTAATTGTGCTCGGAGAGGATATTATGTGCCTCCACCGTGGTACGCCGCTCGTCCCACATGGCAATTTCCAGGCCGGTGGCCTCCCGTAAAACTTCGGCAAATTCCCGGCACAGAGCCGCCCGGGAGCCTTCCGTGCCGTCCATATTTTTAGGCAGACCCACCACAATGGTGCCCACGTCGTTATCCCGAGCCAGCCGGACGATGTCCGCTACCGCCTTCTCCCGCACCCGGCTGGGAACCACATAGGTCGTTCCCACGATGGAGCAAAGAAGGTCGGAAATGGCCACGCCGGTGCGGGCGTCGCCGTAATCGATTCCCATGATTCGTTTCATAAACTTCTCCTGTCGCTTTCTGTTTTTCTATACAATAGCGGATTTCGGCCGAAACCGCAAGTCTTTTTTTGCCGGATTTCCCACCGGAAAGCTCCTGAAAATGCCGAAAAAAGTAGTTGACTTTGATGCACCCCTGTGTTAGAATGATTCTACCTGTGAAAAAGGGCTTTTTTTGTGCGCCTTTTTCAGCCCCGGAGCGGGAAAATGTAGTGCCCGCTGTCTAAATTTTTACTAGCCGGAGTGATACAGGGAGGCAATGTTAAGGAGGTGCCGTTATGCGCGTGAAAGTCACTTTGAGATGCTCTGAGTGCAAGCAGAGAAACTACAACACCATGAAGAACAAGAAGAATGACCCCGACCG
>CAKTXO010000318.1 GCA_934630985.1 uncultured Oscillospiraceae bacterium
AGGGAAAGCCTGTCCGGAATCTCTCCCTGCCGGAGATCCGGGATGCACTGCTCCAGCTCCGCGGTCAGAGCGATCAGTTTCGGATTCCGCTTGGCCGCCCGGTTCCAGTCCAGCCGGTCGAAGGCCAGATTCCGGCAAATCCTTCGCAGAAAGGCGAGGAAATCCTTTGGACGCTCCGGTGGGATGGTCTGCCAGGCTCTAAGAAATGTGTCGCTGACGGTTTCCTCCGAATCCTCCCGACTGCTCAGAATGCGGTTGGCAAGGGTGAGCAGCGGCACGCCGTAGGAAGCCCGAGTCTCGGCGATGGCCTGTTCGTCCCGGCTCCAGTACAGCTCCAGAATTTTGCTGTCTTCCATAGGGTGTCCTCCCCTTCTTTCTGTCTTCATCTATATAGACGGAATTGCAGGTGGAAGGGTCACACTTTGGAGAATAAAAAGGAAATATCCATCAGCCCGGAGAATGCGTCCTCTGGCAGTGCCTTCCGGCTAGCGTAGATTTGGGAGGAATAGACGGTTTCCAGCTTCTCATCTGCGCCAAATTCCTGGACGCAGTAATAAACCGATTTTGAGTTAGGAAAGCCGCACACGACCACCCGGACGGAATTGTTCTCGTCGGTGTAGACGCGGCACACATGATTAGTTGGCAGAGGAGTAAATGCGATAAGAGCACCATGCAGGCGATAGCGCAGCACCTCCAGGGTAAGCAGCTGCTTGCCGCACTGATTGGCGACTCCAAGAAGTACAATGAAAAGGAAAAGTTCCAAAAAACCCATTCCCAGAAACCGATACCAATCCGATCGGCTGAATTCGTGCAGTTCCCTGCCACCGGTCAGCAGCACCGCCAGAAGAATATTGACAAACAACATGGCTGTTCCGCAAATCACCCAGGTGAGTGTTTTCGAACGTTTTGCCTTTGCCAGGTTCAACTCCTGCCTTAGAGAATCCGGCAATTCCCTTTCGGCGGCATACAACTGCCGACGAACGCATCGGCTCAGAAGCCAAGAATCCTCAACGCCGGTGATGATGTGCCGCCTTCCACTTTTCAGCAGAATTGTGAGCGTGTTGACCTGGGGCTGGACGAACGCAATGTCTTCTATGGCGCAGTCCAGTCTTCCCAGCCAGTGATACCGAGCCTGAATTCGTCCGTTTTCCAGGCGGATATAACCCTTTCGATTGTATAGCCCGGAAAGAACGGCTGCCAGACAGAAGACGGTACCCATCAGAAGCAGCACGACCAGCTCACTTCCGGCCTGAGAATCCACAGCCCGCAGAAATCCGTACAGTCCAACCAGAAATGCCCCGGAGAGAAAAACCGAAATGCTCCAAAGCCGTGACCTTCGATTCTTTCCGCCAAGCGGGAAATTACCACCCATTGCGTCACCCCCTTACGCCACATTATACAGAAAACCCCTCCGCATGTCAAAGCATACGGAGGGGTTTTACTTCAAGCCTTGGGGTGGCATTTTTCGTAAACGGTCTTTACCTTCTTATCGATGAGGGAAGTGTAGAGCTGAGTGGA
>CAKTXO010000319.1 GCA_934630985.1 uncultured Oscillospiraceae bacterium
GCCTCCCGCACCAGGTAGTAGTTCTTCGGGTCACGGTACTGGATCAGTGCCCGCTGCATGGCCTTCTCGTGGGGGTCGGTGGGCACATAGACCCGCTCCATGGTTCGGGGGTCAAGCCCCGTGTAGTACATCACCGTGGACAAGGTGGAGGGGGTGGGGTAGAAGTCCTGCACCTGCTCCGGATTGTAGCCCATGTCCCGGATGTATTCCGCCAGCTCCACCGCTTCTTTCATGGTCGAGCCTGGGTGACTGGACATGAGGTAGGGCACCAGGAACTGATTCATGCCGTACTGCCGGTTCAGGGCAAAATACTTTTCCACAAACCGGTTGTATACCGCGTTTTTTGGCTTTCCCATCCGGCACAGTACCGGGTCGGCCACATGCTCCGGGGCTACCTTCAGCTGACCGGAAATGTGATATTGCACCAGTTCCCGGAGGAAGGTGTCCTTTTTGTCTGCCAGCAGATAGTCAAAGCGAATGCCGCTGCGCACGAACACCTTCTTCACCCCGGGAATTTTCCGGAGCTTGCGAAGCAGCGCCACATAGTCCGAATGGTCGGCGTTCACATTTTTGCAGGGGGTGGGGTAGAGACACTGCCGCCCGCCGCAGCAGCCCTTCGTCATCTGCTTTTGGCAGGCCGGGTGACGGAAGTTGGCGGTGGGGCCGCCTACGTCGTGGATGTAGCCCTTGAAATCCGGATCTTTCACCATTTTCTCCGCTTCCCGGACAATGGAGTCGTGGCTTCGCACCTGGACAATCCGTCCCTGGTGGAAGGTCAGGGCGCAGAAGGAGCAGGCTCCGAAGCAGCCTCGGTTGGAAACCAGGCTGAACTTGACCTCTTCAATGGCGGGCACGCCGCCGAGCTTTGTATAGCTGGGATGCCAGGCTCGCTCAAAGGGCAGGTCGTAAACCGCGTCCATTTCCGCCATGGTCAGAGGCTTCTGAGGGGGATTTTGCACCACGAATTCCCGACCGTAGGGCTCGGCCAGCCGCTTGGCGGTGAAGGGGTCGCAGTTGCCGTACTGGATTTTGAAAGACTCGGCGTATTTTCTCCGGTCGGCCTTCAGCTCATCATAGCCGGGCAGGAAAATCGTAGGCAGGCTCTCATCGGGCTGGGTCGTGCGGAACACGGTGCCGTCAACGTAGGTGATATCCCGGACATCCATACCGGAATTCAGGGCATCCGCGATTTCCACAATGCTTTTTTCTCCCATGCCGTACATGAGAAGATCGGCCTGGCTGTCTAAGAGAATGGAACGCTTCAGGCTCTCCGACCAGTAGTCGTAGTGGGCAAGCCGACGAAGGCTAGCCTCAATGCCGCCAATGAGAATGGGCACATCCTTGTAGGTCTGGCGGATGAGATTGCAGTAGACGATGGTGGCGTAGTCCGGACGTTTCCCCATAACCCCGCCGGGGGTAAAGGCATCGGTTTTCCGGCGGCGTTTGGCCACGGAATAGTGGTTGACCATGGAGTCCATGTTGCCCCCGGAGACCAGAAAGCCCAG